>JAYTQQ010000270.1:0-1588 GCA_043746635.1 Bdellovibrionales bacterium
CTGGCCAACAAAGTTGTCTGCAGCCCTTATCGGCTCTTGCACAAATTCTTCTTATGAAGATATCGGAAGATCATCATTCATTGCGAAGCAAGCTCTCGATGCCGGAATCAAGATGCCGCTTTATTTCTATGTCACTCCAGGTTCGACTCAAATTCAAAATACGATTAGCCGAGACGGCCAAATGGACACTCTCAACAAAGTTGGAGCAAACGTTTTAGCAAATGCCTGTGGGCCTTGCATCGGCCAATGGAAGCGCGACGACATCAAAAAAGGTGACAAGAATTCGATCGTGACTTCGTTCAACCGAAATTTTCGTGCTCGCAATGATGATAATCCCGACACACTGGCCTTCATTGGTTCACCAGAGATGGTCACTGCCGTCGCGTTAGCAGGTCGACTTGATTTCAATCCAATGACAGACACAATTGATACTCCATCCGGTAAAAAATTAAAGTTGCAAGCACCCGAGGCTCCAGAACTTCCGGCTCGTGGTTTCGTTGCAGATCCGCATGGCTATCAAGCTCCGAAGGGAGCATCGGTGCAAGTGCAGGTCTCCCCAACTTCGGATCGGCTGCAGCTCTTGACTGCATTTCCAAAATGGAGCGGCAAAGATTTCGAAAATCTTTTAGTTCTGTGTAAAGCCAAAGGCAAATGTACAACGGACCACATTTCTCCGGCGGGCAAGTGGCTGAAGTACCGCGGCCATCTCGATAATATTTCTAACAATATGCTTTTAGGTGCAGTGAATGCATTTAGCGGAGCAACTGGCCAAGGAAAAAACTTGCTCACTGGCGACGTGAAAGAGTTTGCACAAGTCGCAAGAGATTATAAAGCGAAGAATCAGTCTTGGATTATCGTCGGTGACGAAAACTACGGTGAGGGTTCATCTCGTGAGCACGCGGCGATGTGCCCACGCCACCTTGGAGCCCTTGCAGTTGTAGCTCGAAGTTTCGCGCGAATCCATGAGACGAATCTTAAAAAGCAAGGTGCTCTGGCTTTGTGGTTTGCTAACACTGCTGACTACGAAAAAATTCAAGAGGACGACGTGTTGGCTATTCATGGTCTCACAACTTTTGCTCCGGGCAAAAATTTGCAGCTTGTGATTAAACACAAAGATGGTAAATCGGATACTTGTGAACTGAAGCACACGTTCAATGCTGAACAGATCAAATGGTTCAAAGCGGGCAGTGCGCTCAATTTATTGAGAGATTCTCAGGGACATTGATTTCTATTTAAGGAAAATGAAAATGTTGCTGAGAAATCTTTAGTGAAAAAATGGGTGAGACGAATACTCATCGGCACGGCTATCATTTTGGTTTTCATCGGTTGCGCGATTGTGTTTTTTGTTCAACGCACAAAACAAGCCTCTCAGGATGTCGATGAAATTTGTCGGATTAAACCGGGAACCCAGGTCTCGCTTATTATTCCGATGGTGAGAGCGCTTGGATTCAGCGAGGATGCTCCCGGAGCTTTGGGGCCTGGAATTGAAGTTTTCTCGGGTGCGGAAATCGAGCCGGTTAAAAGTTTCGATGACAGTCTGACCGGATTGAAAGATGGTAAAGTTGTGGTGGGAAAGTTGATCATCTCG
>JAYTQQ010000271.1:0-25133 GCA_043746635.1 Bdellovibrionales bacterium
TGAGACAGCAGCGATATCGTGTCCTCGATGCGAACTCGCGGAAGCCAATTCCCGGGACAAAAGACCTTCTACAGACGGGCTAAATTTCTACACCCTAGGTCAGCTCTTAGCCGACCAACAAGTCTATACGACAAACTGCGCTCGTTGCCACGGCGATGTTGATTACTCTTCAAAACGGGGAGCGACGAGGTTCAATACCGACGTTGCGATCGTTAATAACGTCGGTCAGATGGGTCAACTTTCAGGATTATCATCGACAGCGCGAGATCAAATCATCTTCGCGCTGAATAACGTTCAACCTTAAGATCAGATTTAAGATCAGAATTTAAATTTTGAGTTCTGATCGGTTAGTCACGATCTTCGAAATTAAACCAAATTCTTTGGCGCGATTTGGAGTCATCCAATGGTCGCGATCAAGAGCTTTCTTAATGACTTCGGTAGAGTTACCAGTTTCTTTTGCGTAGAGATCGATAATCATATTTTTCGTGTCGATCAAATCCTTGGCGTGAATTTCGATATCTGAAACCGATCCGCCCATGCCACCTGCAACGGATGGTTGGTGAATCAAGAATTTCGCATTCGGAAACGCAAAACGGTGTTCTTTCTTAGCGCATAAAGCGATGATCGATCCCATGCTCGCAGCAAGGCCCGAAACAATTGTTATGACGTCGGGTTTTATAAAACGGGTGGTATCAAAAATTGAAAATCCTGAATGTACTTCTCCGCCTGGAGAATTGATGTACATATAGATTGGTTTGTCGCTCGCTTTTTCCATCGCGAAAAGCTTTGAATTAATCATGTGAGCAAGTTTTGAATCGACTGGGCTAGATATTAAAATAACCCGCGCATCAAAAAGTTCTTTCTCTTCTTGCATCGGAGCCGGAGGTGGAGCTTTATCGTCTTTAGGCTTTTCTTTTTCTTCATCAAGGCGGATCAGATCAAGGTTCATGCGCGCTCCTAAAATAAAAATGGACTCGCGACAAGTATCTCAAAGGCTTTTGACAAATTCAAATGTCCTTCTCAAACCTAGACGTCGTGCATCTGATATCCTGAGTAAAGCATAACGAGAATCAAGATGCCGACGACGATGCGGTAGTAGCCGAAGTACTTGAATCCACCGCGACTGACAATGCCAATGAAGGCTTTGATGGCGATGAGAGCAACGACAAAAGCGATCAGGTTTCCGATTAATAAAATTGAAATTTGTTGTGCTTCAATCGTTTTATAGATCTTAAAGATCTTGTAAAAGGTTGCAGCCGTCAAAGTGGGAACTGCTAAGAAAAACGAAAATTCAGTGGCGAGCTTACGATTAAATTTCTGCGTCAAGGCGCCTAGAATAGTAGCTCCGGATCGTGAAACGCCTGGACAAAGAGCGAGGCATTGAAAAAATCCGATTAGCAATACGTTTTTAAATGTGATCGTATTGATCATGATGGGCGAATTCTCGGTGCGTTCGAACCATTTGTCGGCGAAAATCAAAACGATACCGCCAACAATGAAAGAAATAGCTACAGTCATTGCCGAGCCTAAGAGGCGATCAACGATGTGAATCGTGGCTAGCCCGATCACTGCTGCGGGTAAAAACGCGACGAAGAGTTTCAGATAAAATTGAATTTTCTCTTTGTTCCAGTTTAAAAAAAATCTTTTGTAATAAAGAACCAATACTGAAAGAATTGCGCCAAACTGCACGATGACAGTAAAGTTTTTAACGAAAGCATCATCTTGAATCCCCATTAGGCTAGAACCGATGATCATATGACCTGTCGATGAAATCGGTAGAAACTCGGTAATACCCTCGATGATTGATAAAACGATTGCATGCCACATTTCCATGTTGGGAATTCCTTTGTAGTTTGATAAATTGAATCACAATTAAAAGATAGGTGCCAATGAAAAATGAGTTGAAAATTTTTAGCGATCACGACATCAACCAAATTCTGGATGCAAAGGCTAAGACCTCTTATCTAGCAATGTATTCGTCTCAGTGGGGCGGGATTACGAGAGATACGAAATGGATGATGGTGCCCATCGATGATCACGTCGTTCATCGAGGCGACGGAGTTTTTGAAGCCATAAAATTTCTCAATCATCAGGTTTATGGTCTTGATGAACATCTGCAGAGACTTTCGCAATCAAGTCGATCTATTGAACTCGCAAGTCATCTTTCAATAGAAGAAATCAAAGATATTATCCTTCAAACAGTTCGCGCTTCTGGTTCAAAAGACGGACTTATCCGGCTCTACTTAACCCGCGGCACCGGCGGGTTTACGACGAACCCCTATGACTGTTCTCAAGCTGGACTCTACATTGTCATCACTCAGTTTACGCCGCCCGCAGCTGACAAGTATTCGGAAGGTGTGAGTTGCAAAATCAGCAAGTACGCGGCCAAAGAGGATTTTTATACACAGATTAAATCCTGTAATTATTTGCAGAACGTTCTCATGAAAAAAGATGCAGTCGACTCCAAAGTGGATTTTACGCTTGCCGTGGATGCACGCGGGTTTATCACCGAAGGTTCAACTGAAAACTGTGCTTTTGTAAATGATCAAAACGAATTGCTCATCCCAAGTTTTGAAAATACTCTTCGCGGCATTACGATTACTCGGGTCATTGAGCTTGCCGAAGGTCTCGTAACTGACGGGGA
Source organism: Bdellovibrionales bacterium (assembly GCA_043746635.1). Taxonomy (GTDB): domain Bacteria; phylum Bdellovibrionota; class Bdellovibrionia; order Bdellovibrionales; family JAMPXM01; genus JAYTQQ01. Next base: position 2,645 of record JAYTQQ010000271.1, read on the forward strand.
GTTGAAGGGGATCCGTGAGAAACATATTTCGCAAGAAGAAGCTTTTATGGCCGAAGAAATGGCTTTTATCGGAACAAGCCTCGACGTACTTCCAGCCACGACTCTTAATGAAAAAAAGATCGGCACGGGTAAGACCGGTCCGATTTTTAAAAAGTTACAGAGTCTTTTAATTCAGGATATCCAGAATCCGCAGTCAAAAATGAATACGCCCACCACGCCTAAGACATCAAAGGTACTTTTGAGATAGGCATTTAAATTCTATTGTAAAATCGATCTGCGCAGGCGCAGGCAGTATGATGCCTTACGAATTAAATGGAAGTGGTATAACTCAGTCTTATGGGTGACGAGCTTTTGATTTTAGCAATTTTTATAGGAGATAGATGGGGGCCACGCCTCAAAAGAATAAAAGCTCTCATGGGATTTAAATTACGGCCATTTTCTAGAAGAGTGTAGGACGTTTAAGATTTCTAAGTGATTTGCTTTAAATTTATAGACAATGAAGTAGGGTGTTGTGCTGACAAAGAACTCTCGAGTACCGTTGACACGGCCGTCTTTACCAGATTCCGGAAAGGATTTTAGTTGCTTGAGACTATCTAAAATCTTTTTTACAACTTTTCTTGCAGAAGGCTGGCTTTCGCTTGAGATAAATTCAAAGGCGCTATTTAAATCGGCAAATGCAATCTTGGTCCAACGAACCTCTAGCGCCATTTTTTAAAGACCTTGTCCACTTCGCTTGGTTTAGCGAATTCGCCTCGTTCTGCTTGAGCAAGTGAGGCTTTGATGTGTTCGGTTTGCCATTTGTTGATGTCGAGATAAGTTTCGATGGCTTCGTTAATGACAAAAGTACGATCACGTTTTTGGGCTTTAGCAAGCCTATCGAGCTCATCAATTTTGTCGTCATCGATACGTAAAGAAACGCCGAGTTTTGCCATAAAGCACCTCACTATGTATTTTATTGTAATACATTAAAATACAAAAGTCTATGAGAAGTAATGCGGCCACAAACCTTATGTAACATAATATAACTTATCAGGGATTTAATTTCTATCAACTGAATTGGCATCTAGCTTGTGGGAGTTCAGTGCATGGGTAAACTTTTGAAAGCCAATAACTTGTTTTTCTAAAAGACCTTCCGTAAGCTTGTCGCTTAAGATACCGTCTTTGAAACTATTCCAGATATTGGTAAGAAAGATCCGCTCCGGAAAAATGAATGCATTTCGGTAGCTCAAGATCATTTGAAGTTGCTCGACCGCACGTAAACCCCCGAACATCCCGCCCAGACCAACAAAACACACTGGGCGATACTCGAAAGCATCCGGATACTTCCAGTGATCGATAAAATATTTGAGAACCCCTGGAAGTGAGCCGTTGTATTCGGGCACCACGAAAATAAGACCGTCGGCGCGATTAATTTTATCGAGAGTTTCGGTCATCTTTTTTGGTTTCGGGGCGCCGTAGTGAGTTTCGTCGAGCTCGTTGATTCCGACATCTTTGAGGTCAATAATTTCGACTTTTTCAGAGTGGGCCGCATACATTTTCTGGATCAATTGGCTCATTTCGAACGAGCGTGAACCTTTTCGGTTGGTGCCTGAGACAATGTATTTCATTTCAGCAGCCTCTCTTAAATTAGGAGTGTTTTTTAAATTCGTTTCTAATATAGTTTAGAAATGGCAGCAATAAAAGTAGTGACCATCAAATTCTTAGTCTTTTTGCATTTCGCAATCGTGATGTTTGTCATCTTTGGATGTCTCTTGACGAATCACAAAGTGTTACTCTTTCACCTGATCTTTTTGCCGATCCTGGTCCTTCATTGGAAAACGAATGACGGGGTTTGTTACCTCACCCAGATCGAACATAAAATTCAAGGTAAGGGCGCAAAAAAAATCGAACTTCAAGGTGGATTTACTGAAAATCTTTTCAAGAAATTTTTTAGAAGACAACCTACGAGAGCATTACTGCAAAATATCACATACTCGATCATGGCCGTTAGCTGGATGATCAGCATCATCAAATATATTAATTAATCGAGATTCCAAAGTTTAAATGATCTTTGCTGCGCCTTTGGCAAATCCGTTTCGAGAATTTCAAAGACATTTACTTGACCTGTTTTTTGTCCGCAAACTTGCAGATGCATGAGCCCGTCTGATTTTTTCGTGCTCGTAAAAACTTGAACATCAGGAGTCAAAGCCTTTGCTTGCTCTGCCGGCGAGAGTCCTGGTTTCTTGGAGCATTGAAGGCTTGCGTCGTCTTTGTAGACCAAAACTCGCCTCGCTTCTTCGCCCGGAGCAGCGCTCGCACCGGTGAGGCTTGTTTGCTTTAGCTTTTGAGGATTATCTTGAGACGCTATCTGTCTGCAATGCCCATCTGCGCAGGCTAAGACTGCAAATGATAAAAGAAGTGCGAGCGTGCGGATTATTGCTGCCAAGGTAACTTTTCAGAAGCTCGTTCAAATTTTAATTTCATCGCGAACAAATTTGCGTCGTTTGAAATAAAATATATGTCGCCCGTTTTCGGATCAATGCTCGGTTGAGAAACCAGTCCGCGACCGGGCTCATAGCGAGTGACCGTTTTGCCGGTCTCGGCGTTCGCAACGACGAGGCCAGCTTCAGACTCCCCGTAAATAAGATAACCCTTGTAGAGACTAGGTTCAGTCGCAATACCTTTTTTGACAGGCGTTGACCATAAAATCTTACCAGAATTTTTATCAAGGGATTGGATCAATCCCGAAGAGGTTGCGTAGAAAATACGGTCTTTCGCAACGAGTGGAGAGGTATACCCGCCTTCGTCATGTTGCCACATGATTTCTCCGTTCGTTCTTTTCAGTGCGTACAAAGCGCCATCGAAGCTTGAAACGTAGATCCCGTCGCCGTCGAGAACTGGCGTCGAGTCGACGTCTTTAAATCGTCCAGCGTGTGCTAATTTCTTATCCCAGACGAGAATGCCGTCTCGCTTCCGAAGACTCACTAAAAATCCGTCGCTGAAACCAACGAGAATATTTTCTCCGTCGATGACAGGTTGTGTTCCTGCACGAATCGTTAAGTTTTGAGTTGTTCCTCGATTATAAAGCCAAAGCTGTTTACCAGAAGCCGCATCGAGAGCAAATACGACTCCCGCACCGGTTTCAAAATAAACAATTGAATTTTCGATCGTCGGCAGAGAAAGGGTCTCGACGTGAGTTTCAAAGTCCCAAAAAACTTTACCCGTGACAGGATTGAGGCAATAGAATTTCCCGTCGCTGGCTCCGAAGTAGAGGCGATCATCGGCAATGGTGGCTCCAGCTTCGACGCCGTTACGAATATTCATTCTCCAAATCAGTGCACCCGAATCTTTGCGAAAAGCGACGATTCCGTCTATGGCGTTTGATTGAATAATGAGGTTTTTGTAAATCAGCGGTGACATACGGTTCATGCGTCGGTAACCGATAAAATCGTTACCGAGTGTGGGTCTGATCCAGTTATTTTGAATCACGAATTTACGAGGCGACGCGGTCGTGCAACCGACAAAACTCAAAGCTAATATGAAAAACCAAATCTTATTCACGAAATTCCTTTAGCTGGCTTTTTTAACTTCAAGAGCACGGAGCAGAGTTTTTGCGTTTTTAGAAACATTGCCTTCACCGGCGCTGGCTTTTTCATAATGATCTTTTGCAGAAGTTAAATCACCAATACTCTCGGCGCAAACGCCGGCCTTCAAGTGAGCATCGCCCGCTAAGAATTTCAATTTTTCGTTATCAATCACTTTTTGCCAAGAAGTCATGGCCGCTTTGCAATCCCCTTTTGTCGCTTGGGCCGTGCCCAAAGCCATTTGCAAAAGACCTGATACCAAAACCGAACCGTGAGACGAAAATTTTTGCGAGATGGGAGCGAGGAGCTCGACTGCTTTGTCTGCTTTTTGATAATCGCTATAAATGCCGGCGGCAATGAGTGCGGCTTCGGCACCCGCAACATTGTCTTGATGAGAAGTGGCAAAACTTTTAAGTCGACCAAGACTTAAACCATAGTCTACTTGCAAATCCCCGGTCGCCTTTTTCATCTCGGGCTTCGCGGCTTTTGTCGCATCGTCTTCTGGAGTGTCGACTGCGCCACGTTTTGCTTTTTCGAAACCATCTTTGATTTTTAAGACTTCGGTTTCAATTGGATAGAGATCGTTGACAGCGTGTTTTTCAGTTCGTTCGTCGAAAAAATTTTTGGCGATGTAAATTCCAGAAGCAAGAACGGCGAGAATCAGAAGGGACATAACAGATTTGAAATGCTTCTCAACAAAAACCCAAGAGTTGCTTGCAGTCTCAACAAAAAGATCGGGTTGTCGCAAATCGGCCTTAGTGATTTTTTCCATAGTTGACTCCTCGAAATATCCAGTGAAATTATGAACTTCGATGCTGAAATACTTAAGGCCTTAAGTCAAAGAGTTTTTTCTAGGAGGACAAACTGAAGGTCATTTCTTTTTGGAATTCCAAAGCGCTCATTTCCATAGGGAAAAGGCTCATATTTTTGTTGAACGACATAGCCTTTACGCTCGTAATAGGCAATCAGTTCGGAGCGTACTGAGATGACTTTCATAGCCATAACGCTCGCACCGAAAGTCTCAAGGGCAAATGATTCGGCATGGCTTATTAGTTTTGCTCCAAAACCTTGATTTTGGTGCTCAGGAGCGACGCTCAGCATGCCCAATAAAACCGCTGATTCGTCTAAAGACGTAAGCTCGACACAAGCGAGAAGCTGAGTACTCCCCGTTTCTCCTATAAGACGAGAGCGAAGGCATAAAATAACTTTTTGAGATTGAGTCAAGACTTGCATGAGCCCTTCGGCATCAATGCGTTGGCCGCCGAGAAGATCGGCTTCGGTTGTCCAGCCTGCGCGACTGCTTTCGCCTCGGTAAGCTGAGTTGACTAGATGAACGAGATCGGAAATATCTGATGGCTTGGCAACAGAGAATTTGTATTGTTTTTTTTGAAGATCCACAATATCGAATCCGGCCACACGTCCTTCCTTTACGGAGACCGATCTTATCGGTCTCGCTTAGCGATTTTTAAATTGCGTGAGCGTATTAAATAGTCGGCCGGCAAGACCTTGATGGGTCTGCTTCACTTTGCCGATCACTGCGCGATGACTTCGAAATTGCCGGTTGCATTTGGCATGAGATGCTCCTTGGATAGTGTAAAAAGAGTGAATGCTCCATACGCTATCCAAGACTTCACGCGATATCAAGAGAGTTGGATGATGCTAAGCGCCTGTAACAGAAAGCGCTCAAAAAATATTCAAATCAGATTAAGGATCGACGTAAATCTGATAACCACCGCCATTAGGGATAGCACCAATACTTCCGCCGAAGGAGATCGCGACTCCACTGGGCGCAATTGGTCGAATATAGATGATCCGTGCTTGCTCGGCGGACAAAGCTGAAATTGTCGTATTCGTGCAAGCCGCGTCTGAAAAAATCGGGGCCATTCCTGGACCGGTCAAAGCCACAGTTCCACTTCCGGCAATAGCGTCATAGCTTGTCGAATTATATAAATAGGTCATATATGGTTGGCAAATCCCAAGCTTGATGTGAGTCAGATTGCTCGCACCGTTTTCAAAGTGATTCGTGATCGAACCAGCTGAACCGGCAGCTCTTGATGTCACTCCGAGATTTGCATTTTGGAGTACTCCATTATTCGTCGTGAAAATAGAATTCGGACCGCTCGTAAGGATTGTTTTAAAAAACCATAATTTCGCTGTATCACCTAGCGAAAATGTGACCGTGGCAGATGACGTCGTGCAAGTTTTCTCACTATAAAAAGTATAAGAACTTGCAGTTAAGGTGACGTTTAAAGAGCTGATCGCAGGAGCTGCCCATGAATGTATATCTTCTAGTGTAATCATAATTGGCTGGCAGTTTCCAGAATTTGAACCCGCAGGGTTCGTATCTGCATATAAATTGATTTTTGTCGGAATTGGCAGTGAAGTTATTTGCGGACTCAGCGGATAAGTGAAAAGATTCGAAAAAATTGCTGAGATCGTAGCGTTAGAAATAACCGTTTGCGCCTTGGCATAGACCATCGGTGAAGCCGAGGTGCCGCCTGTAAATGAAAGTACGCTACTAGACGCGCCTACGCATGCCGGATCAGAAAAGAATCCAAAGCCGTTGCTATTTGCTAAATTTCCACTCCCGCTTAATGGCGATGGATTCATATTGTTATCCACTGAAAATGCATTTAAGGGAATACAGCTTCCGACAAAGACAGAGTTCGGAAAATTCATCTGCACATTAGTTGGCGGTCCAGGGTTTACAATGTTGACCGTGACTGGTCCCTTCGCGGTCGGCCCGCTGGTGATTAAGTTGATATCAAATGAAGTGAGTGCTCCGCTATATTTAAAATAGAGTGGCCAAAAAGCGCGCGGATAGGTGCCGGGAATCTGGAGCGGAAGGATGGCCGTGGTAGTACACATCGAATCCGAAAAATAGGATAGACCCGAAACCGTTGGCGGAGAAAAAGAACTCCAGTTGGTTGGCGAAATAACCAAACTGGTAGGATCTACCGTTGTATAATTCAGAGGATAGCAAGCATTTGGGACTGTCGGAATGCCGCTCGGAGGTAAAGCTAACACTTGAGTTGTCGTTACTAACGGTTGAGCGACGATAGTCAACACTAATGAGGGCGATGACGCCGTAATATTTCCGGCATTTGTAAGTGTAGGCAAGGTGATTGTCGCCGATGAATTGATAGCACTCAACGAGTTTTTGTAGTAAATAATTTGATTGTTGTATATTTGTGTGGGCGAGGTCGAACTCGTTGAGAGCGTGCAATCGTTACTGAGAAAAATAAAATTTGCAGAGCTATCAAATGAAACTTGAATTCCATAAGGAAACCAGGCCGGAAAATTATTTGCATCCAAGCCCACAATTTGCAGCGGAGTACATATGCTTTGAGCGATCTGAGTTGAAGAGGCGCCCGTAATTGTTTTAAGCGCAATCTTTGTCGCCATAGCTGGGCCTGAACTGTAGCCACTTTTCCATTCGAGCGCAGACGAAAAATAAAGGGGTATTCTCGATAAATTATAGGGACAAACTAAAACTTCTAAAATTTGTCCATTAGATGAGCCGACATTTAAATTAGACGCTGATAAAGTCGTTGTCGGGAACTTACCGGCACTTCTGAATCCATATTTCGAAACGAGATCATTACAGGCATAACCGTTGTTGGTTTGGTAAGCTTGATTATTAGAGCCGCCAGCTGTAGTACTTAGCCAAGTATAGAATACTTCTACTCCGTCGATTTGGACTGTAGATCCAGGCATAAACGCCCAGCCTACTGAGAGATTTGAGCCGCTCAAGTTGGCATTTAAATAACTTGAATTTCCCGACCCAAGATCAGTGAGTTGAAAAGGTCCGTGAAAAAGCAGAAGATCGTCTTTAGAAGACAGCGCAAGCTCGCGAAATTTTATGCCATTTATATTATCTGGTGTCGCGCAATTTCCGGTACCCGTTTTATCTCCACCGGCTGACAAACAGGCTTGAGCTGTTGTACAGTTTGAACCGGTCGCATTCCAAGTGATACCAGTTGCAAGAGTCACATCAGTAAATAGATTTGGAATTGTTCCGCCACTTGTGGCATTCAGACAAACGTTTTTGCTTACTGATCCAGGACCAAAAAATCCGGCTAAAATATTTATGCCATTTTCAAGTTGCGCTATTCCGCCGGCCCCGTAATTGCGGGCGTGAGTTGGAATACTCACTAGCGTGCGACTCGAGGGATCCGTATTACCCGAAGATGCTGAGAAGTTTGAAAGTAAGAGTCGGCCATTGTCCATTTGATAAGAAAACCCATTTGCAGGAAGTGCAAAGGCGCGAAACCAGCCGCCAAATATTTCATTAAAATCAACAATCATGCTCGGTTTACCGCCTAAGGGTTGGAAAAGGGTATTTAGAATTCCGGTCGGTCCGGTACCATCAAGATCAAGATAGCGTCCAATAAGAGCTCCTTGAATTGCAGTCGACCCTAACGAATTCACAGTGAGAGCGATGCTCACATTGGGAGAGATAAAGTCTTGGGTGACGTCATTGTAATAAAAATTAAGATTTCGAAGTGAGTCTTGGGTGACGTACAAAACCTGAATGAGTCGTGCTGTTCCTAGCGGAACATTGAGCGAAATCGCGGGCGCAGTCGTACTTCCATTTCTATTATCCCAAGCATAAAACACAGAGGGCATGCCACTTCCGGTTATATTCACTACAATGTGAACCGGCGTCTCACCATTTATATCCAAAGCTGAAAGTTTATTGCTTGTACTTTGAGGGTTGGCAAGATTCAGGGATAGCAAAGCCGTATTATTCCCAGGCCTTGTACAAGAACTCATTATCATGACAGAGCCGACACAAGAGATGAAAATACTTAAAAGACTATTTCGGCAAATATCTAGCATAAAAACCCCTACTCATTTCATTTCATGATGAACACTAATCAATCGGATTGATCAGGCTTTAATGTTAGGACTAAGGTGAGATTTAATTAGAAATTGAGTTTCATTTTGAGAATTTTTTCAATCTGTGTCATTCAAAGACATTTTTTAAAAATTTTAAAAATGATGATGAAGTGCCTCCAACTCAAGTTCCAACCGCCCAAAAAGATCAGCACGATAAATGTCTTTTTGAGATGATTTCTTTGCAGTTGCGGTGAAGTAGCCAAACCTCATACACGCAGAGTTGATCAGTATGCGGGGTTAGTGAATCGAAAAAGATCGTTCTTAAAAAAGACATTTCAAAATGAAAAAAGAATAGAGGCTGAGCCCATCCCAATCAGAAAAAAACTTGCGCGTTGAATCTTTATCCTTCGTGGAATCGCATATTTTACTACAAGACCATTTTTGAGATTTAAAATTTGCTCTTGTAGCTCCCCGACTTGCTTTTTAAGGCTAGCATATTTCGGCGGAAGTCCTCCAGCATGTTTTCATGAGGCCAACACCTTTCCTTTGTAGGTCCATTTAGGGCCCGTCTAAAAATAAATGCTCGTTCTTTCGCGTAGTGGATTTTACCTCAGTTTGAGGCGGGAGGACGAAGCGCTTGCCAGAGGCGCAAACGCCAGGACGAGCAACAAAAAACTAAAGTAAAAGACCAAGCGAAGAATGAGCAATTATTTTTAGACGGGCACTTAGATAGATATGCGCCTAGGCTATGAAAATAAGCTACAAAAATAACTCTCATGAAACTCTTAGTAAGAACTCTCCTTTAAATCGCCGTTTGCCTGAATGTCTTTATAGATGGCAGCGTTTTTGGCATCGGCCTCATCCATGTTGATTTCGACCGCTTGGCGTACCTTGGTCTTATGGTCTGCAGTTGATTTAGACTGAGCAAATGTGTGCTCCAACTCCTTATTTAACTCGCGACTTTCCTCAAGCGAGTTATTAAGAGCCGAATCGATTGCCGACGTTTTCGCATGGGCGAAGTTTGCGATGAGCATAACGGCCGCGAGAATTGCAGTTGCGAAGAAAATTCTTGAAACAGATTGAATCGACATAAAGGCCTCCATAAAGTTGATAGCTTATAGAATTGCAATGTATGCCAGGCTCTAATCCTTTATAGAGAACTCCAAAACCTCGTATTTTGAGCTATAATTGTAAGCGCCGAAGATGCAAAGGCGACTGTCTAAAGGGTAGACGATCGCGGCTCAGAGCGATCAGCGAAGCATTGTGGGCGAGCTCGATACAGCCTGTTGCCAAAAGGTCGGCGAGGCGCCCGCGCGCACAGTCTCCCCTCCTTAAAAAAATCATTGATTTTTATATTATTTGCGGGTTAGTGTTCTCTCTCTCATTATTAATTAGAGTCCTTGAAGGAACCAAAATGCCAAATCCTAAGAAAAGAACGACACGATCACGTAGAGATATGCGCCGCGCACATGATTTTTTGACTCCTTTGACGACCATCCATTGCAATAATTGTAATGCTCTTGTGAAGCCACACCATATTTGCCCAAGCTGTGGTCATTACAAAGGTCAAGAGGTTGTGGCAGCTAAGGAATAATCTTAATGACGAATGCCATCCGCACGCGCATTAAAGGAACCGGCTCCTTTCTCCCAGAAAAATTACTCACGAACGCTGATCTCGAGAAGCTCGTCGACACCAACGATCAATGGATCGTTGAGCGTACGGGCATTCACACGCGCCATCTCGCTGCTGAAAAACAAACCAATTCTGATCTCGCTTTTGAAGCCAGCAAAAGAGCTCTCGAAGCGGCTCATCTCAAACCAAGCGATATCGATCTCATTATTTACGCGACCGTTTCACCTGACCGGCTCATGCCGAGCTGTGCTTGCATTTTGCAGAAAAAATTAGGCTGCGGAAACATCATGGCCTTTGATCTCAACGCCGCTTGTTCAGGCTGGCTTTACGGTGTCAGTCTCGTCGATACGCTCGTGAAATCTGGCCAATATAAAAATGTTCTCATGGTCGGATCTGAAGTGCTTCACGCGTTCGTTGATTATACGGATCGTGAAACTTGCATTTTGTTTGGCGATGCAGCCGGTGCTGCGATTTTTGGTCCCGCAACTGACGCTGAAGATTCAAAAATTTTCAGCACCCATATGCATGCTGACGGCCAATTATCTGAACTCTTAAGCCTCGATGCTGGCGGCTCAGCCCTACCTGGTTATGCCGTTCAAAATCAAAGAGATTTCTATATTCGCATGTCGGGCCGAGAAATTTTTAAGAGTGCGGTCCGCGCAATGGTTCACGCTTGCGGCGAGGCTCTTCAAGGCAACGGAATGAAGAGCGAAGATATTTCTTGGCTCATTCCTCATCAGGCGAATTTACGGATCATTGATGCGGTTGCGAGTTACTTTAAATTTCCGGTTGAAAAATGCATCGTGAACCTTCAAAAAACCGGAAATACTTCGGCCGCGACAATCCCCATGGCGCTCGACGGAGCCATTCGAGACGGACGCATTCAGCGTGGTCAAAATATTCTCATGACAGCCTTTGGAGCAGGACTGACAAGCGGATCAGTTCTGTTGAAATACTAGTGTCTTGGGGTGCATTTTTCCCTGGTCAAGGAAGTCAAACGATCGGCATGGGAAGATTTCTCTATGACCAATTTCCTTTAGCTCAAAAGAGATTTGAGGAGGCTAGCGACCTCGTCGGCACCGACTTTCGAAAGCTGTGTTTCGAAGGCCCTGATGTTGATCTTGCTTTGACTGAAAATACTCAGCCGGCCCTCCTTCTCGTTTCTTCTGTTTCTTACGAAGTCCTACAGCTCAATACGGGGGTAAATATCTCAGCTGGAGCAGGCCACTCGGTCGGCGAATATTCAGCCCTCGTCTCGTCAGGAGTCTTAAGATTCGCTGATGCGATCAAAGCCGTCCGCGCACGCGGAATCGCGATGCAAGGGGCCGTTCCATTTGGTGAAGGAGCGATGCTTGCTCTCTTAGGATTAGACGATAATCAGGTGCGCGAGCTCTGCAAGTGGGCCGAGGATTCATCGGGCTCTTTGCCTCTAGAAGCCGCTAATTTTAATAGTCCGGGACAAGTGGTAATCAGTGGCTCGGCAAAAGCTTGTCAGTGGCTCACTCAAAATCTCATTTCTGAAAATTTAAAGGCCGCATTTCCAGAATTTCCGAGAATGAAATTAATTCCGCTAAAGGTTTCAGCTCCGTTTCATTGTTCGCTGATGGGGCCGGCCGAAGAAGAAATGCGCAAAGTACTGGGCGGAGTTACCTTCTCTGAACCAAAGTGGCAAGTCGTGCAAAATTTTGCAGCGCAAATTCAAACCGACCCTCAGATGATTAAAGAGCATCTCATCAAGCAAATTACGGGGCCTGTTTTATGGACAAGCTGTGTGCAAAGACTTGTCAGGCTCGGCTGCCAAAATTTTATTGAATTCGGAAGCGGTAAAGTTCTCGCCGGACTTGCGAAAAAAATTGACTCAAACGCTATTACCACATTCAATATGACCAGTCTTGATGAATGGAATGCGCTCGAGCAGAAGATTAAATCTTCGAACGTGATTCACTAGTTTTAAGATTTCTCATTTCTACTTATTTCGACTCATAGCCTAGAAGGACACGACATTATGGATGCGACAAGATTTGCTGGCAAAACTGTTCTGGTCACCGGCGGAAGCCGCGGCATTGGAGCTTCTATCGCATCCTTCCTAGCCGAGCAAGGTGCAAGGGTTGCCCTCACCTACTCTTCAAATCAAGAGACAGGCCAGCGAGCACTCCAAAACCTTAAGGGAGCCGGGCATTTGCTGCTCGAAATGAACGTAGCAGATGAAGAATCGGTCGAACGGGCTTTTGAACGTATGCTGATCCAATTCACTAAAATAGATTACCTCGTCAATAATGCGGGTATCACTAAAGATACACTTTTACTTCGCATGCGAACAGATGCATTTGACTCAGTTATTCAGACTAACTTACGCGGGACTTTCTTATGTACTCGCGCCGCGATTAAAGCGATGCTCAAAACGAAGCTTCCGGGTTCGATCGTGAATATCACGAGCGTTATCGGTCGCAGCGGCAATGCTGGCCAGGCGAATTATGCGGCCAGTAAGGCCGGGATCGAGGCTTTTTCTAAATCCATCGCGATGGAAGTGGCGAGCCGAAATATCCGCCTCAACTGCGTGGCGCCGGGCTTTATCACGACCGAAATGACCAGCGTTTTAAGTGACGAAGTGAAGGCTGAAATTCAAGAAAAGATCCCGATGCACTCGTTAGGGACCGTTGCCGACGTCTCTCACGCCGTGTGCTTTTTACTCAGTGACGAAGCTCGCTACATCACGGGTCAAACCCTCAACGTCAATGGCGGCATGTACATGGACTAGCTTGCGACTCGTTTGGGGCTCGCCCCAAACGACAGCAAGAAATCTCATGTACATTTTAGTCTGCAAAAATAACGTGAATCCAAAGATGTATTGATTTAAGTCTTTAAAGTCTGTAAAAATGTTCGAGCTTAACCTAACAAATTTAAACTATAAAAAGTCTTCAGGAGGACAAATGGTAACTGCTATTCAGCCTAAAGTAAAAGAAGTGATTGTTGAACAACTCGGAGTTGATCCAGAAAGAGTTAAGCCAGAAGCTTCTTTTATCGACGATCTCGGTGCTGATAGCTTAGATATCGTTGAACTCGTTATGGCAATGGAAGAAGAATTTGGAATCGAAATTCCAGATGAAGATGCAGAGAAGCTCAAAACCGTTCAAGACGTATGCAGCTACCTCCAAGTTAAAGGAAAAGTCTAAAAAACTTTTGTCGAAAGCTCATCAATGCCTCAAAGCTTTTTACCGAATGATATTTATAAAAGACCCGCACGCATGCAAAGGCGTGTGGTTGTAACCGGTATTGGTCTTATCTCACCTCTTGGTTTGAATTTGACTGAAACATGGGAAAATATCGTCAAGGGAAAATCTGGCATTGGCCCAATCACACAATTCGACGCTTCTAACTTTGATGTAAAATTTGCAGGCGAAGTGAAAAATTTCGATCTGAATTTGTACATCGAGAAAAAAGAACAAAAGAAAATGGATCGTTTCATTCACTTCAGCCAAGCGTGCGCTGAAATGGCATTGAAAGATTCTGGTCTCGAACTCACCGAAAAAGTAAAAGAACGTACGGGCGCCATTGTCGGCGTTGGTATCGGCGGCTTGGGCGCAATTGAAACCAACTGCAATATTTTACGCGATCGTGGTCCCTCTCGTATCACTCCATTTTTTATTCCGATGTGTATTACCAATATGGCCTCAGGTAATATCACGATTAAGTATGGTCTCAGAGGCGTCAATTATTCTGTGACGTCAGCTTGCTCTTCAGGTGCCCACTCGATTGGTGAGGCGACTCAGTACATTCGCGCGGGTCTCGCTGACGTGATGCTCGCGGGCGGGTCTGAATCTTCGATTACTCCTCTTGCCGTTGGCGGTTTCGCTTCGATGCGGGCCCTTTCGACTCGCAACGATCAACCACAAATGGCATCTCGTCCTTTCGATAAAGACCGCGACGGATTTGTCATCGCAGAAGCTTCGGCAATTTTAGTTTTAGAAGATTACGAATTTGCTTCGAAACGTGGCGCCCACATTTACGGTGAAGTCACCGGATACGGCGCTTCTTCAGATGCGTTTCACATGACGAATCCGGCCCCAGGCGGCGTCGGCGCAGCTCAGGCAATGGCGTTAGCCGTTCGCGATGCAGGACTTAATCCCGAAGAAATTTCTTACGTGAATGCGCACGGCACGAGTACTCCTGCCGGCGACGGAATTGAAACTCAAGCCATTCATAAAACCTTCGGCGATCACGCTCAAAAATTATGGGTCAGCAGCACGAAAAGCATGACAGGCCATAGCTTAGGTGCGGCTGGCGCCATTGAAAGTGCTTTCTCATTAATGGCACTCGAAAAAGGAATTGCACCTCCGACGATTAATTTAGAAAATCCAAGTGAAGACTGTGACCTTGATTATATTCCGGGTCAGGCGCGTGACGGCAAATTTCAGCACGTCGCCAACAATAGTTTTGGCTTCGGCGGCACGAACGCATGTCTCGTGTTTTCGAAAATCTAATGCAAAATATTTTCATCGCCTCAGACCATGCAGGCTATGAACTCAAAGAATTTTTAAAGACTCATTTCTTGAGTAAATTTTCTGTTGAATTTTCTTTCGAAGATTTAGGTACACATTCGAAAGTAAGTGTCGATTACCCCGATTTTTCAGATGCATTAGCTATCAAACTAAAATCAAGCACCACAAAATTTGGCATTCTCATTTGCGGCTCGGGCGTAGGAGTCTGCATCCGGGCGAATCGCTACATGCATGTCCGTGCTGTTCAAGTTTGGAATGAAGACATCGCCAAGCTCTCAAGAGAACACAACGATGCCAATGTTATTTGTTTCGGCGAACGCGCCCAAACGAGAGAAGAATGTGCCAAACTTTTAGAAATCTTTTTAAACACCAAATTTCTAGACAGCTCGGCGGGCGATGCTTCGAGCGCGCGACATTTGCGAAGAGTGCAAAAACTCTCTTCGCCGATTTTTTAATCGTATATTTTTATAAAAAATAAACTGGTGCTGCGATATGAAAAAAAACATTTTCTCGTCGCGCAGCGGAGCAATATAGAAGAGATGGAGCTTCTAAAACAGTTCTCTTCCTATTTCAATATTCCTTTCATTTAAAAATTTGAAAAAGGCTGCGACGATTTGACCTCAGGCCGCCTAAAACAACGACATGATTCACCATTCCTTGATGAAAGAAGGTTCTCATCTTAGGATTTTCTCACACGAACGAGGTCTATTATGTTTTTAGAAAAAGCCGATCCTGAAATTTTTAATTGGATTCAAAAGGAAAATGATCGCCAAGAATTCGGCCTCGAAATGATCGCCTCTGAAAATTACGTTTCAAAAGCCGTCATGGAAGCCCAAGGCTCTCAGCTCACGAACAAATACGCCGAAGGCTATCCTGGTAAGAGATATTATGGTGGATGCGAATTCGTCGATCATATTGAACAACTCGCTATCGACCGCGCAAATAGAATATTCGGAAGTGAGCACGCCAATGTTCAGCCCCACTCGGGATCTCAAGCTAATATGGCTGTTTTTATGGCCTGCATGAATCCCGGAGATACCTTTTTAGGAATGGATCTTTCTCACGGCGGACATCTCACTCACGGCTCTCCCGTGAATTTTAGCGGAAGCCTCTATAGAAACTTTAGCTACGGCCTCGATCCGAAAACTCACCGAATTAACTACGACCAAATTATGTCGATTGCGCGTGAGCATAAACCAAAGATGATTATTGCTGGTTACAGCGCTTACCCTCGCGAACTTGATTTTGCAAAATTTAAAGAAATAGCCAGTTCAGTTGGCGCGGCTCTCGTCGTTGACATGGCCCACTTCGCAGGACTCGTCGCTAGTGGGGTGCATTCTTCGCCGATTCCGTACGCGGATTACACGACTTCGACGACGCATAAAACTCTGCGCGGACCTCGCGGGGGCTTAATTTTAACGTCGCATGAAAATGCGAAGAAAGTTAATAGTAAAATATTTCCTGGAATTCAGGGCGGACCTCTCGAACACGTGATCGCCGCAAAAGCGGTCGCTTTTAACGAAGTTTTGAAACCAGAATTTAAAACTTATTGTCAACAGATCGTGAAAAATGCGCAAGCCTTGGCTGAAGCTCTCCTTAAAGATAAAATAGATTTAGTGACCGGTGGTACAGATAATCATTTATTGCTCGTTGATCTTTCAAATACAGAAGTCACCGGCAAAGATGCCGAAATCGCTCTCGATCATGCCGGGATCACCGTGAATAAAAATACGGTTCCGAATGAAAAGAGATCGCCTTTTGTAACGAGCGGCGTTCGCATCGGTACTCCCGCTCTCACCACTCGCGGAATGAAAGAATCAGAAATGAAAACTATAGCCGCCTGGATCGTGCAGGTATTAAAAGATCCGTCGAATAAGGCGCAGCTTTCAAAAATCAGCTCGCAGGTGAAAGAACTCTGTCAGCAATTTCCGATCTACGCGAAGTAATATGCGCATTTACTTTAAGTTCGCTTATTCACTAACCTGTTTGTCTTTTTTTGGTTGCGCGGTTTTTCAGGGGCCGTCTGATTTGACGACTCCGGATTACCATCCAAGTGCGCCGGTGGCCTCGACGGCGCAACCTCAAACTTCAAGTCCTACGACCAAAGCCAAGATTGAAAATGATCTCGCTCATCCTCCAGCCAACGAGCCGCTCGATGATCAGTCGGATCAAAATGTGTTTGAACATCTTCCGTCGAAGTCGGCCCAGCCGAAATCAAACACGACTCAAATGCATTTCGACTGGCCAGTCGATGAAGCGAAGCTTTCTCGCGGATTCATTAATCAAAAACGTAAACATCACTGGGGCCTTGATCTAGCGAACAAAAAAGGTACGGCGATATTGGCTGCCGAAAATGGATACGTCGTCTACACCGGAAAGCAATTTCATGGTTATGGCAGGCTCATCGTGATTGAACACAACGATCAGTGGGCAACTCTCTATGCGCATCTCGATAAATTTTCGGTTAAAGAAGGTGACTTCGTGAAGCGTGGTCAAGAGATTGGCGAAATGGGTCGCTCAGGTCACGCAACCGGCTCTCATTTACACTTTGAACTCAGAGACAATCGGAAGCCTGTTGATCCGCTCGTTTACTTACCGACGCAGCAATAAAGAATCTTTTGCAAGGCTCGAAATGAGTCCCGAAATTCCTGCGAATACGAATGCGATTGAAAGTGCAAATACGTGACTCGTCATCCATGTATTTTTCACGAACATTAAATTTAAGACCATCAAAAGATTGCCACCGAAATAAGAAATGAGGCAGGCGTGACTGAAAAACACAATCAGCATGATTTCAGGAGTACGACCAAATCTTAAATAGCTCCACATGAAACAAAGAATAAAGAGAGTCCACCACGGAAGAACAAACCCGATCACCGATACTAAAAAAAGAAACAAAATATTTACGAAGATTTTCATTTTGAACCTGCTTGCGTAAAGTTCACCTGTTTGAAGGATTTTTCAGAAGGTACTTCGAGATATTGAAGTTCCCGTAACTTAGATTCAGACCAGTCGTTCAGAAACTCTCTCGCGTGTGGGCTTCTCACGTCTCCCGACTGCCCACCAGGATAAATTCCCCAAGCTTTAAAGTCAGGACCGAGCGAGACGACCATCTTCCAGGCGGGGCCATGACGTTTACGAATCGCTAGAATACTGTAGCGATCGCCTGCCGTCGGGATCGTCATCGAAAAAAGTGGAAGCCTCGAGAGATGATCAAATTGAGCTAGATTTTCTTGTTCCCAATTCCATTGGGTGATGTCGCTGCCATGAAGTTTTTCGAGATTTTCGATGGCTTGAATGAGGCTTCGATGCACAATGTCTGCGAACTTTTCGTGTTGAGAATTGAGCCATTTAGAATTGAGGTTTGTCTTGATTAATTCAGAAGTCGTAAAAGGGGTTGGGTACGAATAGTTCGAATTATCCGGAAAGAATGGACTCCAGATATTTTTCTCTAAGCTTTGCCAAAGAGAATCATAAATGCTTGCACCTACCGACGCTTTTTCGTATTTGAAATCCCATTTTGAAAGTTCGCCTATAGCTTGTTCTTCTCTTGTTGAGAGTTTTTGTTTTTTTAACTCCTGTAGTAAAATCGGAACTGTCTTTTCTGCGAGTTTACTAAGCGTATCTTTTTGCATATCTCTGATTTCTTGAGGAGTAAAAATTTCTTTTTCGGTGAGAAGTTGATGAATTCTTTGAGCTCGAAAAGGTGATTCGTAATACTGACCAAGGTAGGCCGGATAACTTTCGTTCGTTGATTTTTGATTTGCCGAAAATACAAAGTTTCTTGCTGGATTGAGTTCGTATGGAAGCTCTTCGGGAGTGAGTCTTCTTCCCCACTGTTCATTTGGGTCGCTTCCGTCAGAGACAGTCTTGCCCTGCCCTTTATACCTGAGTGGATAATTTCCGCGGATTCCCATTTTGACGTTCTTATCAATGTCGGCGCAGATAAAGTTTTGAGAAGGGGCACCAAAATCTTTTAAGGCGTCATCGCAATCTTTGACGCTTTGACCGTGATTGAGAGCGAGAAGATTTTTGAGCTCATTCGAAGGATCTAAAACGGTCCAGCGCAGTGCCAGCCCGTGAGGAATCATTTTGATATCGGCCGCAGTTTCTTTATCAAAAACAATCGGACCAAAATGCGTGGCCTTGAGACTCTCTTCAACGGGCTCTGCACCTCGAACGACGATCGTATGTTTGTGTTCTTCGACTTTGCGGTATTCATCTCCGAAGAGATATTCGTGATGGCTCCCATCTTTGTATTTGAGCTCGTACCAATCCATGAAATCAGAGCTGGCATTTGTTACGGCCCAGGCAAGTTTTTTCGAAAAACCGATAATGACTCCTGGAGCTCCGGCGAGGCTAATGCCGTAAATATTTTGAGTCGGAGAAACGAGTTGAACTTGGTACCACAAAGATGGCAAAGAAAAATCAAGGTGGATATCATTACTCAGGATCGGAAAACCCGTCGATGATTTTTTGCCGAATACGGCCCAGTTGTTACTTCCATTGCTGGGGTTTGGTTCGACCTTTAATTTTTGATTTTGAAGGCTCGCCCTAAATTTTTTATTGGTTCTCGGAGGAAGCGGACTTTTGAAATTCCATTTGTGGTCATTTGAAATAATACTTTCAGAGTAGAGATACTCTTCTGGAAATAAATTTTGATAGTCTTCTTCTGATAAAATTTGTTGATTGCGACTCATCGGAAGATCGCGGCTAAAGCCCGCGAGGCTAAACGACATAAACTTTTCAAGGAGGGCCGTTTTAAAAGGACTCCAGTTTTCGGGACGATAGTGAAAGATCTTAAACTCTAACGGCATCTCTTCTTGGGTGAGCCCTTCGATGTAAAAATTAACGCCGTTTGAAAAGCTTTCGCTCGCTTCTTTGGTTTGTGGATCGCTCAGCATTAATTTAAGACTTTGTTCCGCTGCTTCAGGAAGTCTTAGCTGAACAAAGGTTTCATCGATGTTCAAAGTTTTTTTGCCGAAGACTTCTGAGAGCCTTCCGCCGGCGACTCTCGAGACGAAATCCATCGCCCAAAGGCGATCTCTTGCTTCGAGATAACCTTGAACAAAGTAAAGATCGGCATCATTTTGAGCAAAAATATGCGGAATACCCGTACTTTCGAATTCGACACGAACAGCTTTCTGAAGTTTCAGCTTCATCTCGGGCGGAAGATTCTCGAAATCGTTATGCGTAGGGCGCCAAATTCCGGTGTAGGGATTTAATATGTCACCAAGAGGTGCGAGCGACGTCAAAGGAACAAAGAGAAAGGCCAGAAGCGAAAGTGCGAGAACAATTTTAATGACGAAAAAAATACCAAATCGACTCAATGCGGGTCCTCTCAAAAAAAAATGGGCTAGCCTTGTACGTTAGCCCAACTTAAATGAGATTACAAATTGATGTTGGCGCTGAGGGCAACGTTTGTTTTGTCTGCAGCTACGTCAGCCCATACCCACTGAATATTCGGGTAGAGATAAATATCGCGAGTGATCGCAAGGCCGACGCCGAAGCTCTGAGTTGAGTCATCGTGTTGGTAAGCTCTTTGCTCGCCCGGAGTATTATAGTAGCTCCAGCCGCGAAATACGGTGCGGAGAGAGGCCATTTGAGTCAGCTCGTACTCAGCAAACGGATAGATCGCGAGATAGTCTTGAGCAGCACCCGCATTTTTAACCGTGGTTTGAGAATAGTACTCTCTGTAGTACCCAAAATCGACTCCGAGATCGAGGCGGGATTTACCAAGCTTTGCGAGGATCGTATAATCGATGTTGGTATTCCAGATGTCGTCATTTTTTTGAGCCGAATCAGCAGTGTAATACTGAACGCTCGCGTCGATGACATTTTGTAAAAAGCCGACCTTGAAGGCGCGGTTATAACCGAGAATTGGGTTCTCAACTTGGCCTGCTTGGCCTTTGTAAGTTGGAGTTAACCAACCCACGCCAACACCCAGACTTAAGCTGTCGTGATCAGTCACTCGGTATTTTGCAGAAATGGTACCAGAGAGTTTCGCCGGCTCAGGATTGGTTGTGCCCGGGCTCAAGTTAGGGCGATCGGCAGCGAGAGGAGTTTGGATCGATCCTCCGTTGTAGTTAAAAGCTGATTTCAAAGAGATGAGAGCCTTCGCACCAGAGTCTGCACGTAATTTCTTATTCGTAATCTCTTCGTCGATATCTTTTCTTTGCGAAGTCACTTCACTTGGCATTTTAGTTGTCGAAGTCGTTGAATCGCTGACGGTATCATCTGCGTGCGCAAGGCCCGCGAGGAAAAATACCAATACTGTTGCTAAAACTCTCATCAAAATACCTCCGTTATGAGAAACCGAATTGAGCGGCCTCTAATTTATTAGTAGCTTTTTGTTCGTTCATTGTCATTCCATAGACTAGATAATTTGTTCTAGCTTTATTAGTTCCAAAAGTTAAAGAAAATTTTGATTCAATCACATTTTTCTTTGCATCAATTAATTTTATTTAGTTCTTCTATAAGCGATACTCGCTATTGACCGTTCCACTGATGAAAACTGGAACATCACAAATAAAAAGGAATCAGGTGGATGAAGATGTGAGTGAACTCATTCAAGGTGGAGCTTGTCGAAGCCGAATGATGGATCTGTTTTGCCGGTTAATTGGGCTTTTTGAGCGAATCGAGTCGAATAAGTATTGATCTCATTGGTACAAGTTGATAGCTTCAGGTCTCTTTGTTCGCCGTCCCTTAGCGCAGTTGGTAGCGCGTTCCCTTGACATGGGAGAGGTCACAAGTTCGAGTCTTGTAGGGACGACCATTTTGCAAGCTGTTCGAACCAGCGTCATACGAATTTTTTGATTTTAAAAATAGTAAATTGGATTTTTTTGGGTTCCCGTGAAAAACAGGGAGTGGATTGGTGCGCCCATTTTCTGGGGTTTGATGGGTCTTTAAAGGGCGGGAGCCCAAGAAACTGAGCTCCCGCTGGTAATACTTTTCGCCGACATAGAAGTAGATTTCGACTTCTTCATTTTTAATAATAATTTTCTCGACCACCTTTTGAATGATGATCGTTTTGGTTTATCGATCGCTTTCATTCTCAAGCATGAAAGACAGAGCTCGGGATTTGCTCGGCTTACACGCTATCTCAATGTTTAAATGCCGTTGGTCTTTCAAAAAGTGCCTACCAACGCTGGGCCTCTGAGACCACATTTTGCAAAAGAGCAAAGAGTCTAAGCGAGCGAAGAAAAGCCTCTCAACTCACAAGCGATGAAGTGAGTACTTTATTTCGACTTGAGTGCTTTTTCAATTTTGTCTAAACGTGCTTTGAGTTCCGCCATTTCTTTAGCTTTGGCAGCGTTTTCTTGTTTCAGTGTTTCAATTTCTTTTGCTTTGGCCTCATCATTAGCTTTTAGTTGAGCGTTATCTGCTTTTACAGAAGCCAGCTCGCGGTCAATGCCTAGAACCTTGTTATAAAGCTCCTTAACGGCCGCTACGACGACAGAGACGATCTTGCCATACTCAAGCGAACGGTAGCTGTCCTCACCCTTGTTGACGACTTCAGGAAGCACTTTTTCAACTTCTTGAGCGATAAAGCCCACTTGATGTCTATCTTCAAAGCCCGAAGTTTTCGGGTTGCTGCGATCCCAGTCATAGAACACAGGATTCAGCTGATTAACTAGCTTAAGTCCATCTGTGACAGGTTCAACATTAGTTTTCAGGCGACCATCTGAAACGGTCGTATAGTTGACCCAAACTCCGTTTTGGTAAAATTCAAATAATGTTGTGGTCGTATTGTAGCGGATCATTCCATTTACAAGAGTTGTAGGGCGGTTCGCTGTCGTATCGCGAGGAACGATGATCGAACTTGATACTCCGGTCGCTACAACATCAGCAAGACGCTGTAGCGTAAGCGGTTCATGATGCCTCTTTGTTAAAAAGTTTTTTGCAAAATAAATTGTCTCCACAAAGGAGATAAAAAAATGCCAAGAAAACCA
>JAYTQQ010000272.1:0-2419 GCA_043746635.1 Bdellovibrionales bacterium
ATCAAAGCACGGGGCCTGGTCGTCGCGGAGCTAAGCGCAGCGATGCTGAAAATGACCGCAGACCTGCTAAGCCGATCGGCAGCGCTCTTCGAGAGGGAATTAAGTCATCGAGTTCAGTTCGAACTCTTGGTTCTCTCGGCGGAGGAAGTGCACGCGTTGGCGGAATCACCGCTAAAATCGCACCACGGCCAAGTTTCTCTATTTCATCCTCTGGCGGAAATAGTCAGCCAAAAAGTTCAGAAACCAAATCTAAGCCTTCGTTTAAAAAACCAAACTCGAATCAGAAACGACAATCCGAAGATAAAATTCATGTCGCTCAAGGTAAGCACCTCGATGGACTTAAATATGTCGAAGGCATCATAAAATGTCATCCTGATGGATACGGCTTTTTAATCCCTGATGACCCTAAACATCCTGATATTTATATTTCGCGCCAGTTTATGACTTCGATCATGACCAATGACCGCCTTCGCGTGATCGTACACAAATCTCGCAACGAAGACCGCCTGTCAGGTGAGGTAGTTGAAGTGCTTGCTCGCGCTGTAAAGAAAGTTGTGGGTAAGTTTTTACCGGTCGATGTTAAGTACGGAGTTATCTTAGATGAGAATCGCCATTGGGGATCTGATTTGAGAATTCGTACCGAAGATTCAATGGGTGCCAAAGAAGGAGAAATCGTCGTTGTTGAAATCACAAGTTACCCAGGTCGCAACCAAGATTTCACCGGACATGTAGTCAGTATCATCGGCGACTCTGAAGATCCTCTCAACGATATTACGCGGATGATTCATCTCCATAACATTCCCTTTGAGTTTTCGCCGAAAGCACTTGCTCAAGCCAAAACGTTTTCTCCGTATGTTTCTGAAAAGGAAATTGCTGGTCGAGTTGATCTGCGCGACAAAAATCTCATCACCATTGACGGCGCCACTGCAAAAGATTTCGACGATGCCGTATGCACTGAAATCGACGGCAAAGGCTTTCGCGTTTGGGTTGCTATCGCAGACGTGAGTCATTATGTCGAGCCCGGCTCAGCAATTGACGACGATGCCTACGAGCGTGGGACGAGTGTTTATTTTCCAAATTTTGTTGTGCCGATGCTTCCTGAAGCTTTGTCGAATGAGCTTTGTTCACTGAAACCAAAGGTGACGAGACTTTGCTTTGTCTGCGAAATGCAGATAGATTTTCAGGGCCAAATCGTCAGCCACAAGTTTTACGAAGCCGTGATGGAGTCAAAGGCTAGGGTCACCTACGGCCAAGCCCAAGAGATCCTCGACGGAAAAACTCCGAGTAACTTGAATCACATTGAAGCCAATATAAAAAATTGTCGCGACATTGCTAAAATTTTAATGGCAAAGAGATTTCGCGAGGGCTCGTTAGATCTTGAAATTCCTGAGACGCAAGTTATCGTCAATGAAGCCGGTCAGCCTGTCGACATTATTAAATCTGAGAGACTTTTCGCTCACCGCTTGATCGAAGAACTTATGCTTGCGGCCAACGTTTCGGTTGGGCGCTTTTTGGGCGAACAAAATATTCCGGGGATTTATCGTATTCACGAAGAGCCGAATGAAGAAAAAATCGCAGACCTTCAAAAGTTCTTATGGAATTTCGGAGCGAAGAATTCATTGACCGGTAAAGACCGCCTCCAAACTAAAATCACTAAGACTTTAGAGACTTTCAAAGGCAAGCCCGAGCAACAAATCTTAAGCATGCTAACTTTGAGAGCGATGAATCAGGCGAAGTACAGCTCAGAAAATTTGGGCCACTTTGGGTTGGGCTTCTCGCACTATTCGCATTTCACTTCTCCGATTCGACGTTATCCTGATTTGATTGCACACCGGCTTTTAAAAAGCATCTTGATGCCGAAATATAAGAGCTGGGCTTTGAGTCAAGATCAACTCTCAACAGCGTCGAGCATGCTGAGCGCTTGCGAGCAACGCTCGGTTAAATCTGAACGTCAGTTAGTCTCGATTAAAAAAGCCCGATTTATGCAAAAATTTATCGGCGAAAAATTTGATGGAGTTATTAGCTCTGTTGCCCGCTTCGGAATTTTCGTAAACTTAAGAGCTTTTGATGTCGACGGTCTCGTGAAAATTGAAAATCTCGGAGATGATCGATTCACTTTCGATCCCGATATGTTGCTACTCTTAGGCTCACGCACCAAGGCGAAATTTAAAATTGGCGATAGCATTGAAGTTTTTGTCACTGGCGTTGACATCGAAGCCGGAAAGATCGATTTTAAATTACAGGCAGACGACTCTGAGCAAGAACAAGATCGGTCAAACGAGCAGAAGCGAAACTATAAATCGAAGAAGAATGCTTCAAAAAAAGGGCAAATAAGTGGCCAGGACGAGAAGTCCCAGACGACTGGGGAACACACTAAAAAACGCGGCAAGGATGAGGACGATCGTGGCCGTGTTCGCAA
>JAYTQQ010000273.1:0-3556 GCA_043746635.1 Bdellovibrionales bacterium
ACCCTTCGGGGTTCAGGTCTAAGTGTTTTTCCTTTTTATTTCCGTCTTTACCCATCAAAACGATTTCGGGCTCACGCCCATAGATTTCTACAAATACAACACCGTCTGCAACTGAGTCGCTTGCTAAGATCGCTGCAAACGAATACGCGCTGGTTCTTTTGGATTTTCAAATGCCAGAGATGAATGGTGATGAGTTAGCTTCGAAGATTCGGGAAATTAATCCTCTCCAGCAAATCGCGATGTTTTCTTGTGATGACAGTCGAGAAGCTCTTAAAAAAAGCTACAAGGCTGGAGCACTGGATTTCATTGAGAAGAGCGACAGGCCTGAAAATATTTTGGCAACTATCCAACTTTATTGCCATCGTTATGAATCGGTCTGTCGAACAATTCGATCGACGAAAAATCGTAGCCAAACGTCCGAACTTTTAAGGTCATTCAAAATGATCGGCAGGTCGGAGGCGATTTCAAAAGTCGCATTCAAAATTCAGAAGCTCGCTGAAGCAAGTGACATTTCGGTTTTTATTTCCGGTGAATCTGGGACCGGCAAAGAATTAGTGGCGCGCGCTCTTCACGAAAGTTCGGCTCGAAAAAAAGGACCCTTCGTTGCGGTCAACTGTGCAGCGATCCCTAAGGATCTTCTTGAATCAGAACTCTTCGGCCATGTTAAGGGAGCCTTTACCGGAGCCGTCGATAAAAAAGACGGAAAGTTTATGCTCGCAAATGGCGGAACAATCTTTCTTGATGAAATTGCGGATATGCCGATTGAGCTTCAAGCCAAATTACTTCGAGTTCTTCAAGAAAGAGTTGTTGAGCCCGTCGGTAGTAGAGTGTCGTCAAAAATCGATGTTCGGATTATTACAGCCAGTCACCGAAATCTTGACGAGCGAGTTGAGCAAGGCCTGTTTCGCGAAGATTTGAAATACCGAATACATGTTGCGGACATTGAGCTGCCAGCATTACGGGATCGAGTTGAAGACATTGAGCCTCTCGTTGGGCATTTCACAGACGTATTCAACGAGCGGTATAAATTTAAACCGGCTCGTTACTTTCAGCGGCGCACGCTTGAAGTTTTTAAGCAGTATTCATGGCCGGGCAATATCCGTGAGTTGATGGGCGTGATCGAGCGACACATGGTCGAAAGTGAGGAAGCCGCGATTACACCTGAAAAATTGGATCTGAAGCTTTATAAAGGCAAAACATCGGCCATGCTCGGCAATTTGAGTCTTGAGACCTTCGAGAATCGTCAAGGTGCAGAGAAGCAGACTTTTATTCTCGATACGATAGAGGCAGCAGGAGGATCGAAGGCTGAGGCTGCTAGGCGGCTTGGTGTATCGCCTCAGCATCTTCAGTACATGCTTGGCGATTCGAAGTCGGCGAAAACTAAAGCATCTAAGGCTCAGCACCAGCCGCCTGAGGTTCTTTCATGAATTTGAAAATCTTTTCTCATGGCTTCAATGCAAACTGGGTCTTTAAGCTATTTAGCCAATCATGAACTGGTTGGTTGCCTACTGTGTCCACGATTGCTGGTACCTTATTCACATGGATTTCGAATTCAGGTTCAGCCTTCCGGTTAAAAATCATCACAATTCCCTGCGCCATAGTTGGAAGAGTCTCCTCCTTCGTCACCATTTGGTGTGTGGCGATATACATAGATTTAAAGTAAGCGGTTCATGATGCCTCTTTGTTAAAAAGTTTTTTGCAAAATAAATTGTCTCCACAAAGGAGATAAAAAAATGCCAAGAAAACCAGATTTTAAAAAATCAGAGATATGGCGTCAACATTTAATAAATTCCAGACAATATGCGGGCACACAGACGTCGTTCTGTGCCGAGGCCGGCATTTCGGTGCGGAATTTTAATTATTGGAAGCAAAGGTTCAGAAAAGAAGATTGCGTCACGCCAACAAAAGCAAAGCCAAATTTATTTTTACCCGTTCGGGTAAAGCTTCCTTCGCCGGAAGTTGCTTTGGTGCAAAACCACGTACCCGATCCGAAGTGGGTTGCGGAGATTATTTTCGAACTTTCAAGGAGGGTTTCATGAAATCACCAAAAGACTTTACGGGAATATTTATCCACAGAGACGTTGTGGATATGCGAAAAGGCATCAACGGGTTAAGTGACCTTGTGCAGTCGTCTTTAATGGGGGACTTAATGGGCAAAAATTTATTTATTTTTAGCGGACAAAGAAAGAATACGATTAAGATTTTATATTTTGATCAGAGTGGATTTTGCTTGTGGCAAAAAAAACTCGATCAACAAAATTTTGCGTGGCCGAAGAAATCCACAGAAGAGATTGTGGATATCACACCTGAGCAGTTGTGTTGGCTGTTAGATGGATATGATGTTTGGAAGATGAAAAAGTTTAATGAAGTAAAATTTGAAAGAGTGAGTTGATTTTTAGAAAATAAAAATGAATGATTCATGTCGATGAAAACGAATGAGTCATTTTTTTCTAACGACGATAGAATATTTATAGAGCTTGAAGAGCTCAAGATAAAAGATCTTGAAAGTATCGAGAAGATCCAAGCGCTATCGGCAGAAGTAGTATGGCTTAAGGAGAAGATCAATGAGCTCACGCGCTACCGTTTCGGCAAGAGATCCGAGCGCTGGGAGTCGCAAGAGCAGTACAAATTTAACGAAGTAGAAGCTGAGTCAATTAAGCCTGATTTTAGTGAGTCCGCAAAACAAGAGCAAGAAGACGAGGTCGAAGAGATCGAAGTGCCGGCGCATACTCGAGAAAAGCGCGGTCATCGAAAACCTTTGCCAGTGTCATTACCAAGAGAAATCATCAAAATTGAATTACCGCTTGAAGAGCAAGTGAGTGCGGAGGGTCTAGCGCTTAAAGTGATTGGCTGGGAGAAGTCAGAAAAGCTTAAATACGAGCCAGCAAAGATGAGCGTGGTTGAATATCACCGTGCAAAGTACGGAGTCGACAGTGGTGACTATGAAAAGACCGCGCCTCCCGTGCCTTCATTGATCCCCAAAGGGATTGCCACGCCTGAGTTACTGGCCGCAATCATCATCGCCAAATACGCCGATGGGTTACCGCTTTACCGGATGGAAGAGATTTTTTTAAGATCCGGCATTGAGCTGACTCGCGGAACGATGGCGCGTTGGGTGATTGCGGTGGCAAAAGCTTGTCAGCCAATTTGGAATATTTTATCTGATCGTTGGCGGGAGGCTTTTTATGTGTCGTGCGATGAGACGAAGACGCAAGTTTTAAAAGAAAAGGATCGCAAAGCCGAGACGCAGTCTTGGATGTGGGTACGATCGACACCCTATGGCTCGAAGAAAATTATTTTATTTGATTATAGTGTTTCGCGATCAGGGTGCGAGGCGAGCAAGTTATTTTTAGATTATAAGGGTACGGTCCAGTGCGATGGACTTGAGTCTTATAGTAAAGTTGAAAATGAAAATGTGGTTCGCCTCGGTTGCAATATGCACGGACGAAGCAAATTTGAAAAGGCGGTCGTGAACGGTGCGAAGCCAGGCCAGAGTTTAGGAGCGAAGGGTCTTGGTTTTTATAAAATCATTTACGATCTTGAAGAAGAAGTAAAA
>JAYTQQ010000274.1:0-2839 GCA_043746635.1 Bdellovibrionales bacterium
GCATGAACACCCATAGTCGCAGCTGCCCTCTTGTAAGCTGACACGTCGGCTTGCCAACCGTCGCCATCGAAGTCCGCGGCGAGAAAAGAACACATATCATTTTCGGTGATGGCATAGCTGCCAATGGTGTGTTGGCCCTGAAGATGATTTTTAACCGCTACAGAATCTAATTCAGGAAAAGCTTGGTTGGTACAATCGGAGCATTTGACTTTACCGTGAGGAGGTTTGCCGCATAAATTGCGAACCCACTCGTTATTGCAGGCCGGTGAGTATCCCTTTTTATCCTGTTTCTGGTTCTCCCAAAACTTTGGGTAGACTGTTTTTCGGCATCGAAAGAGAGAAAGAATGCCTACGGGCCTTCGGCCCACCGTCAAAAGCGTAAGTTTTCGTAAATTTCGAGAAATTTTTTCCTAGTCCTCGCTCATCAAACGGCCCTTCGGGCCGTCGGCGTAGCCGACGCTTTACGAAACCGTTTTTTATCTTTATACCACTTTTGTTTTTCAGGGAAATAAAAAGGTCGAAGTTTGTTTGGTCGTGATGTTTTGCTTTTGCGAGCGATGCGTTTGAGATCGATTAAGAATGTGGCTGAGTGGACGCTTAAAGAACCGTCGTATGGAGCGAAAGCTTCGTTGGGCAAATTTTGTACGTGCCGTTCATTCTCTTTTCTCTGAAAAATATCTAAACAAAAAGGAGTCTTGATGAAAGCGCTGCGCACTCACGTTGCCGGAGTCGATGTCCATAAAGAAATGCTCGCCATTACGGTCATGATTGGGAAAGGAGATGAAGATCCAAGTGTTGAACATTTTCAATGTTTGACCATGACTGAGGACTTAAGAGCAATGGGTATGATTCTTAAAAGCCGAGGTGTGACAGACGTAGCGATGGAGTCAACTGGCATTTATTGGAAGCCAGTCTACAATGTATGGCAACCGATGGGATTAAATCCAATCATCGGTAACGCCACTCACATGAAGAATGTGCCTGGTCGCAAGACCGATCAAAAAGATGCCGAGTGGATTGCACAACTACATCGATTTGGCCTCATCAGAGCTTCTTTTGTTCCGGATGGAGTTTTTCAACGACTGAGACTATTGAGCCGCCAACGCACGAACCTGACTGACGACTTAGGTCGTATCAAGAATCGGGTTCACAAGGTTCTCGAAGATGGAAATATAAAATGGAGCTCAATAGTATCTGACACCTTCGGTGTGTCTGGAATTAAGATTTTAAATCTAATTGCAGATGGTGTCACCAATGCGCAAACATTGGCAGGTTCAGTGACCACCAAAATAAAAAGAAAGGAAGAGGCCGAAAAAGCCCTGACAAACTGTTTAACGACAGATCACTGCTTCGTGATCAAACTACTGATGAGGCAATTTAAAGATATTCAAGCCTTAATCCTTGAGATCGATAACGAGCTTGTCGAAAAGACAAAACCATATGTTCATTTAATTGAGGCTCTCAGCGAGATCCCCGGCATCGATAAGGTTTTAGCGACCGGCATTTTAGCAGAGGCAACTGCGGACATGAGTTCTTTTGCAGACGAGCGGAAATTTGCGGCGTGGTCAGGAGTTGCCAGTGGTAACAATGAGTCTGCTGGTAAAAAAAAAAGATCTAAATGCCGACACGGTAACCCGCACTTCCGAAAACTCTTAATCCAAGCAGCCCACGGCGCCAAAATGAAGCGCGGATCATTTTACCGCGCAAAATACAATAAGCTTGTTTACCGATTGGGTTCTGCGAACAAAGCAAAGGTCGCGATAGCAAATCGTTTGGCGCGAGCGATTTACAAAATATTAGGTGGGGCCGAGTTCAAGGATATCGGCTACAAGCGCGGAGATCCGCACGAGGATCAGGTTCGCAGACTTGTTGCGCAGCTTAAGAGTTTAGGCGTGAATATCAAACATGTGAATCATCAAACGATCGTCGAAAGTGTTCGTAAAGTGACAGTTGAAAAAACAGGGATCATCATCCAGTAGATCTGGTGGTCCTTCTTAAATTTTGAAAATTATCAGTGCGCCCTTCAGGCGCAAACGGTGAGCTTCGTCCTTCGATCGGAGTTACTTACTGGGCAAAGAAACGAATCAGCCAAGACAGCGGCGGAATTGATCATGCTGAAAAAAAGCTTGGTGAAGCTGAAAATTCAATCCGTAATATTATTTCCGCAATCGAACAAGGTGCGGTTTCCGAGATTCTAATTCAGAAGCTCAAGCAGCTTGAGTCTGAGAAGGCCGGCCTCACAGGAAAGATCAAGTTTCTTAGCGGCGCAGATCACTCGGAAGTTTACATCACACCAGCCGTAATAAAAAAAAGATTTCAAGAAATCCCTGAGCTTCTGCGAACGAGCAAACCATTTGAGTTGAATAAAGCACTTCGTGGGATTGTCGGAAAAACGGGAATCAAACTTTCTTACCACGCAATTGAAAATAAAAAGGGTGAGTATTGGGCGCGAGGCTCGCTCAATATTGGACGTGCACTACTAATGGTGGAAGATTTGGGTTACGGCGACTCTGCTTCGATCAGGCACGAAGTGGCTTTTGAAATTTGCCTGGAATGACTACAGGTCTTTCCGCATATCCAGGTTGGTAGGTTGAAAGCCCATACTCAGATATAGTTTCTTCGCCACTTCGTTGTGATGAAAAACATGAAGGCGCACCCGAGTCGCTCCTGCTTTTCGCGATTCCTCTTCGACCAGGTTCATCAAAACCTTTCCGAACCCTTTCCCGCGATAAGTTTCGCGAATTGAGATGTCGTTAATCGAAGCGATCTTGCGACCAAAGCGCATTTGGAAACCTAACCAGAGAAAGCCGATCACCTCCCCAGACTGATACTCGAGGAC
>JAYTQQ010000275.1:0-9316 GCA_043746635.1 Bdellovibrionales bacterium
AATCAATAAGACTAAAGGTGGAGACCCTTTGAAGGCAAATTGGATTCGAAGAATGGGACTTTTTGAAAATTCCATTTCAGATTTTTAATAGAATTGGACTCACAGAAATTTGCCACGATACGTATTCCTTATTTAACGATTGCATTTCTGCTGCTTAGGCTAAGTGTCAAACAAAAAAAACTCGACGTTTTACCACTAATATTGCCTTTTGCTCAAATGCCTTTTTAAGTAATCGCTGAGCACGTTTGATCGCACTCTCGTTTGCTTTTGTTTTTGGACCTAAGAACCGCCATATATTTACTGCGTCAGTCATTTTTACTTTTCCGTATAGCCATACGCCTTTATTTCTGTATTTCGTTTCTGTAACGCCGCCGAAAACTTTTATAAGCTCATTTTTAATGCAAATAATTTTCGGCGATTGAATGTTCTCATCGCCGACGGGCAAGTATAATTCATATTCTGAACGCGGCTTCGACATAGCTCTACCTATAGGAATAATTTAAATAGCAAAGATCTACTGTAAAGGTACAAAGCTTGGGTCTTTCTCTTGACCATTTCCTTTTATATTCTGTTTTGTTATTGAATATAGTGAGCCCAGCGCCAGACGTTGTGGTTTAGCAGAACTTTTTTCAAATTCGGGAAGTACGTTATTTTCTTCTTCTTCAATATGGTGTTCTACGAGTTCTGCAAGTACTTTTATGCGAGCATTTCTCAAGTGCTTTTCTTGGATTGCTTTTGCTTCCGTTAGCATTTGATCTGCCAGGCCGTGTTCGACATCTCCCTCGAAAGCATCGTCAATAAGATCTTTATTTTTCTTCATAAATACATAAAGAACTTCTTCCTCAGCTTTAGCGTGAACTGCCAATAGAGGAGCGAACTTGAGAAAAGCGGCCTCTCGCTCAACCTCTGACTTATCTGAATCCTTCATGGTTTTTATAAGTTCTTTAAGTGGTTTATGGTCCTCTAATATCAAATGGACAATATCTTCATTCATCCCAACAGCTTCATTTTGTTTTTTTGCTTTTTTTTGCTTTTCAATATTTTCATTTTTCATTTGATTTCCCTTCTAAGTTTGTTTTACGTCTTCATGGTAAAGCAATTGAAATGCCAAGCTCAAAAGAAAATATTTCAGTTAAAAAATGGCAAGGTTTTACGTCGCCAGGCATTTCTTCGCTTTAAAACAGATCTCTTATATATTCTCGAGTCGAAAGTGCGGGGAGAATTTTTTCGTGAGGCGTTTGTTAAAAAATGTCGCAAAAACTGAACCCACCTTTATGATGAGGGCAGCATTCGGATTCGCTGCCCCCACTGCTTGCTTTATATTAATTATAGGTATTTCTAGTTGAGTGATCCATATTTACAGTTGCAGTTTTTTTCATATATGATGAAGAGACTTCGGAGCTCGAAGAAATATCCTTAGCTCCTGTTTGCTCAAGAATCTCTTTCGCTCTTTTTACTAAGTCCGAATTTCCAGTGTGAACCGATAACAAAATACCACCTTCTTTAATATAACCTTCATATCTCTTTGCTTCATATTCTGGAATTCCAAGGCCAACTAGACCGCCCGCAATGCCACCAAGAGCTGCACCAGTTCCCGCCCCAGCAAGCATGGCAACAATTGGGCCCGCAGCTATTAAGGGACCGACGCCTGGGATCGCAAGTGCGCCTATACCTACGAGCCAACCTAAAGCGCCTCCTACGACTAGGCCTGTCCCGGCTCCAGTTGTTGCGCCTTCGGGAGCCTTGGTCGAATTGTCATGCGCGAACTTCTCTGACCCACCCTTATCTGGCATCAATACTGAAATGTCTGAATTCGAAAACGCGTCTGCCTTCAGGCGGTCAACGGCTCTTTCCACATCCATACGTGACTCAAAAATTCCAAACACTGCTTTTTTTTCGTCTTTATAAGCTTCCATTATTTGCTCCTTTATTTATATGTTGTTAAAACTCGAACAATAAAATTAAAATCTATTCTTTTATTTGGATTTGATTCGTAACTCTTGAGTTCCCTGCAACTTGTTTTGCTAGTTCTTCAATTTTATTTTTTTCGTCGATGCTCTTCACTGGGCCCTTTAAGGTCACTTGGCCGACGTTCGTAATAATTTTGACATTTTTCGCATATGTCGAGAAATCTTTCTGCGCAACCACGGCTTTACGAATTTCGCGAGTCAGTTCGACATCTGATTTTTCCTGGCTTTGGTTATCGGCGCTCACTTCAGTCGTTGATTGATCTCGTTTATTGATTTTGGTATTGTCGACCTGGCCTTCGCCGAATACCAGTGTTGGAAAACTAAGAACCACCATAGACATTGCTAAAGTCGCGGACATTTTATTCGTATTCATTTATTTTCTCCTTTACATTTAAAAATTATAAGTCGGTCGTCTCCATTGCAAATTCCGGCCAATATCAAATCGAAATAAATTAGAAACCGTAAAAATAAATGCCAAGGAAAGGGGAATTATAGGACTTAATAGGGACTAAACACCTCGGTGAAGACGAAGTAAAACATTTTTGAAGTCCTTTGTTTTTGAGACTTAGAAAAAAATAAAATGTTTAGGGGTTCAACACAAATTTTATCAAAGCCTGGGAATAGAGAAACCTAGTTTAGGGCAAATATTTTTTTTAAGGGGCAAAAATTCCCTATAAGTAATACCACTTCCATTTAATTCGTAAGGCATCATGCTGTTGCGCCTGCGCAGATTGATTTTACAATGGAATTTGTGAGTTCTTTCCATCTAAAGTACCGTGATCGAAAATATTTTCCAATCCGCTGAAGATTCGTCCTGACAGAAAGTTGCTTTTTAAATATCCCCAAATTTGTTCAATTGGATTCAACTCTGGTGAGTATGGTGGGAGACAGAATAGACTTAGATTTTTTGGTACGATGAGATCGTCTGCTTTATGCCAGCCTGCTCCGTCGACGAACATCACGACATGAACGTCTTTTTTTAATGTCAGGCTGAATTCTTCAAGATAGAAATTCATCACTCTTGAATCCATGCCGTCAAATAGTAGAGCGTGCTTATCGCCTGTTTTTGGACAGACTGCGCCGATGAAGTAAGCGCTTTTAAACCCATTCTGCCGTGGCAATGTCGGACGACATCCTGTTATTGTCCAGATTTTTGTTACGATTCCCTTTTGGCCAAAACGAGCTTCGTCTTGGTACCACGCTTGGACTTCTTTGTCAGGATAGGCAGCACACTGGTCTTTAAAGAATTTTTTGGCTTTTTTTTCCATTTCACCATGGCTGCCGGATCATTTTTGGGGTGACTTGGTCACGGCTTTACGTGGCTGAGCAACATCCTCTTCATAAGCAAATGCGTGCCGCTGAGAGAGCAGGCCACTCCGAATCGTTTCAGAATTAGATCTTGTACATCAGCTATTCGATAGCGAGACAAGGCTCCGCTCGGATCTGGGCCGGCCAAAATATCACCATAAAGTAGGAACACTTGTTCGTCGCTAAGACGCGTAGGAGCACCTGATCTCAATCCGTCGCGAAGGCCTTCAAGGCCGCCCTTCTTGTAACGACTTATCCATTTCCAAACCCAATAAATCGTATAACCAAGTCTCTCGGCAATTTCACCGTCTGTCAGGCCCTTGAGCGCCATCACTCTATGGGCACTGGCTCCCGAAGATCCAGCTTAGTGGCGCGTTCCGCTCAAGACTTCTGGGCTTCGTGTTTAAGCTTGAGAATTCGTTATTTTACGTCTCGTCCTTGAAATTTAACTATTGCCCCCGAATCTTGCCAACTCTCACGCTGAAGATGAGGCGAACTTCTTTTTACTCCTTTGATTCGAAGCAGCCTCTTGCCGCTGTATTTCACGGTCACCACTATCTGCAAGTTTACCAAAAGAGCACGGCGCCTGATACCATGAAGCTAGCCAAAGAAAACATTTTCTCGATTTGAGTCGTTCTTAGGGCTTCTGGCACAACTTTGCCTTCGCGCAAGTAAACGTGCCGTATCGACGGCACAACATTTAAGAAGAAATTCTTTGATGCTCTGGCTTCGATGATATTTTGAGCCGAGTAAATGCGTATCATCGAAGCCTACAGTCGTTATTTAAAAAGATTGCGGCAGCTAAAGATGCCTTTGGCATTTCTTACTTTGAGCGTGTCCCATTGAATATTAGCTCGAGCGAGAGCATCTGCAAGTCGAATTTTTGTTGGGTGAGACGCCAGCGAAATTCTGTCGCCAAGAGTCTTCAATGTTTCAACGGCTGCCGAGAATTTTGCACTGTTGATTTTGCTATTCTCAAGAATTGGTAGATAGCTCGTGATACCATAGTCAATGGACTCAGTGAATGGAGCATATCCAGTCCACTTAACAATATGGTCTTGAATAGATTTTAAATCGTCAAGATCGCCCTTGAGTACTTCGGGCATTCCATATTTCTCAATTGTTTGAATCGCGATTAAATAAGCCATGTCTGGTTTTATGGCTTTTTCTTTGAGGCGCCTTCCGAAGTAATAGATTATATCGTGAGCATTTCGGGCATAATCGAGCCTTCTGCCTAATTCGAATTCAATATTCATCGTATATTTGGCTACGGCATCTGCTCTTTGTTTATCATAGAGCGTGTTCATATTTGCTTCGCTACGAGCCACGAGCGCACTAAATTCTTTTGCATTTCTCATTTCTTCTGCGAGCTTTTGGGTTTCGACTTTTTGGCGGTAGATTTGAAATTCTTCGTCAGTTGGCATCGCAAGTCCTAAATTTTGTCGTTCTCTTGCGGCGGCTTCCGATTCCAGTCTCTGTAAGAGAGCTTTATGAGCTTCGTCTTTGGCTATCTGACGTTCGTAGTCGCCGCGAGTGTCGATTCCATTTCTGCGGTCATAGTATTCGCGTACATCCATCGGAGAAACACCTCTGTTTAAAGCCTCGTGGTAGATTTGTCCATCAGGGATAGCATCTAGAATTTTTGCGAGGCGATCGTATTGTTCATTGGCTTCTTTTGCTGCTCTGTTTGCTCTCATAGAAAAAAGAGAATCCGCGTCATCGTAGAATCCACCGTTATCTTGATGTGGCTTCAACTCTGGCTGAAGACTAAGCATGCTATTGTAAATCTGTCGTGCTCTCAATTCGTCGGAGCCTGCCTGAGCTGGAAAGCTCGAACTAAGCGTCGATAAAAATGCGATCGACATCAGTCCAGTCTTTAAAGACAAAAGTTTCATAGAAGGCTCCTTAATTTAATAAATTCTAGTTTTGCCAAAAGCATGCCCGGATTGATGCTTATCAGATGGATTTAAATCAGGATTCGCCGCCGAGAAACGCACTTCGGCTGTAAATTGTTAGACACCCACAGGAAACCAGGAAACCAGGTGGTATGTCAGAACCATCTGCGATCAAATGGAACAGCTCCGACCCCAACCATACCAATCGCAATGACCAAAAAACACAAAACGAAAACAAGAAGCCCTGCGACGACTTTTATAGCGAGGCTTTGCTTCGTCAAAACTCGTTTTGAAAATAGGTACCCGATCAATGCGGGACCGACAAAACAGATGGCGAGACTAATTCTCAAAACAAAATCATTCTCCATTAGATTACTGAAGGTTCGCTTCGCTTGCGTTCAATTCTTAAATGGGTATGAGATTTACGGAAACTGGTGCTTTTGGTAAATATTTCTCTATTCACTGGTGCGATCACAGGACGGTGTTAATTTGCACCTCTTTTGTTGATTTCGAACTTAGTTATTTCAACGCTTTAGCTTTTATGCAATGGCGCTTCGGGCGGCTTTTATTTTGCATTGTTCCTTGCCCTACGAATGGAGAACAATTCAATGACAAAATGTCTTATCCAAAGTTGCCTTATAAAATCACATTCCCGTTGTTGCTCTCATCGATTACTTCAATCTGGGAGTATTGATATTTCAATCTTCGGATGAACTCATGGATTGAGAACGAATTCGAAGAAGCTATTTTTCCTGATCGCCGGCTCAAAAGTCGGATCATGAAGTTAACCTCCCAACTTTCAGCAGAATTCGGGCAGTCTATACCGATGGCATGTCAGGATTGGGCAGCAACGAAGGCTGCATATCGTCTTCTTGACAATGACCGTTTCGACGAAAGGCATATCATGAAAGGGCATTTCGGTGCGACGGCCTCACGTGTGGTGCAGGTTGATGGACCGATTTTAGTTCTTCACGACACGAGTGAATTTATCTATAAGCGGAATAACGATAAGATTGGGAAGATCAGGAAAATGCATCGCAATCCAGCCGCAGATATGATCGGCGGCAAAAAGTATTTTACCCAGTGCGGGATCTTGATGCACGCATCGTTCGCCATGACTTCAGACGGTTTACCGTTGGGACTAAGTGCATTGAAGTTCTGGGCGCGCAAGGACTTTACGGATTGCAACAAGAGAAAGAAGAAAGTGAATCCGACTCGAGTTCCCATCGAAGAAAAAGAAAGTTACCGATGGATTGAGAGTTTGCGCGCATCAACTGATCGACTTGGATCGCCCCAGCGATGTGTGCATATCGCTGATCGTGAAGGAGATATGTACGAATTCCTTCATGAAGCTTTTGAAACTAAAAGTCATTTTCTTGTAAGAATCTGCGTAAATCGAAGGACGACGGATGAGCTTAATGTCTATGAACAACTTAAAAAGCAGCCGACCGCAGGGATTCACAAAATTATTTTTTTCGATGAAAAAAGCAAAGCCGTTGAAACCGAGCTTGAGATAAAATTTAAAAAACTGACGCTTAAGCCGTCTGACGGGCGTAAAGCAGGATTGTATGGAACTCGCTCCGTTACTGTTATTACGGCGAAGGAGAAAAAAGGTCGAAAGACTGGGAGACCGCTCATCGACTGGAAACTCGTGACAGACTTACCCATCGAAACAATTGAGGAGGCAGTTGAAAAGCTTCAGTGGTATGCGCTGAGATGGCGAATTGAAGTTTACTTCAAGGTTTTAAAATCTGGTTGTCGTGCCGAAGATCTTAAATTACGAAGCTCACCGCGACTGACTAAACTTATTTCTCTTTTCTGTATCGTGAGTTGGCGAGTGTTTTGGCTCACTATGATGAACCGTGAAACAGAGCAAGTTCCGGCAAGTATTTCATTAACAGAAACTGAAATTCGAATCCTTGATAAGCTGTTCCCACGCAAAGATGCTCGAAAAAGAAAAATCCTCTCCGAATATATTACAAAGATCGCGAGATTGGGAGGGTATCTGGCTCGTTCATCAGATCCTCCACCGGGCAATCAAGTTATTTGGCGAGGTATGAGAAAACTTCACGAGATTCATAGCGGGGTAAAAATAGCCGATGATTTTGTGGGTAATTGAAAGCGTGATGACGCGCTTACTATTCACAGTCGCATTTCTTGTCTAACAGCAGAATAAAAAATTGAAATCGTTCAGATGATAGGAGCCGACACTTCTGACGGCTCCCAATTCAACACAAAGAAAAATGTTATAGCGCCGATGGGTTTGCGGCCATTCCTTGCCAAGTGCCAAGGATCGAGCTGGAGGTAAGACTCTGAGCGCTAAGCGGACCACTGGCAGTTGCCGCATAATAGTCGAAGGCTCCAAAGCTTAAGCTTGTACAGTTACTGCCTCCACTTGAAGTAGTTGTTGATGTTCCACTTTCAACTGCAACAAGGCAGCTACCGTTAGCCGTCGCAGGTGCGGCTAAGCCCGCAGTATCGAGAGCATAGAAACCACCTGATCCGGATCCTCCGGCAGCCTCATAATACATATTGTAGTAGTTGCTAGTGGCTGTAGCTGATGGTGGCGCGCCCGACATAGCAAATCGAAATCCATTGGTGCCGTCATAAAATGACATATTTAGTTGCATATTTGTAGTGGTCTTGCTGCCCAGAGCTCGCATCGTATAAGTCTTTAGGCCCTGGGTAAACGAGGCCTTTGCCTTAATGGTCTGATTTACAGTAGCAGAACCAAGGTCATAAATAATTTCCATAGCATCTGAATTATTTCCGTTCATTATGCCCGGAACATTAAGAGCATAACCCTTGTTGACGCCCGTAGTTTTACCATATGAAAACGCAATATAATACATGCGATTAAAATTTGCTACCTTAGTGCAATCCGCTGATGCGATCACGCACATCCAAACTGAGCCTACATAATCATAAACAACACTGTTGACAGTCGTCGGAGTCTTTACAATTTCAGCATGGACTTTGAATGCTCCAAAGGTTTTGGTTGCAGCCCCAGGCCCGACAATCCCCATATCTTTTTCCATATGACAGAAAAAGCCGTTGATGCCACCTATGATTCCTCCGTAGCCACCACAAGCTTCCACTTCAACTGTAGTACCTTCCGATTCACTGTTACGGGATTCCTTACGTTGATCGGGCCCACCAAACAACATTTCATAAAACTGAATCCCTCCGCTTCCATCGGTAGCTTTGGCTATCGCTGGAATGGCGAGCGCAATACATAGTAATGCATAAACGTACAACTTCATAACGCCTCCAAAAGTAAAATTTTTAATTAAATTTAATCTTCGATTACATTGCTAAACGCGGTAAAAAATTGCTGCCGGCCGCACTGCTATTACCGTTAGCACAACCGCCCGCTAAAGCCGCCACGATTAAAACTAGAAAACTCAAAAAAACGATTTTTGTCTTCATACGTCCTCCCTTTTTTATGTAATGATCACTTCGACCATTTGTTATCGGCGCCTAGGTTCAGAAACTTTAAACTGTCATCAAAATAATTCAGTATTTGTATACAAATCTTGATCTGAAACAAAAAATACAAAAGACAAGATGCCCACAATGTTGAGCCATGATGAAATCTCGAAGCGGTCGGAATGGCAGATTCTGAGAATGTACTAAAATCCTATTTGTCGTCGCACCCGTAAAATTTCTTAGCTATGAAAAGACTCACCCCTTCCACCGGCAGTCATTTTATTCTCTCGTAAAACAAGCAGGATAATTTCTTAAGCGCGCGGATAACTTTTCTACCAATACCATTGTGCCGAAAATTGTGCCACTCATAAACTTTCGAGAAAAATGTCTTTTCGAAACTGGGCTTCGCAGGAAAAATGAAAATACATGATTAAATAAATGATCAACTATCTCCGCACACAACGGACCCAGTCAGCGCTGGACTTCGCATAGGTGGGCAGCCAGCCGTCTAAAAAACGCTCTCCGTACGCGGCGTCCTTATATTGTTCCGACGAGGACCAATAGACTGCACCACTCAAATCAAAGTTTAAAATCGTGGCGTTACTTATATACAAGACATTCAGCTCATTGAGTGCTGGCAAATACCAATCCGTATGACCGTCTTCATTTAGAACTGCGCAGTCTTTGGCGGCATAGTAAACAGCACCCGCATCA
>JAYTQQ010000276.1:0-2938 GCA_043746635.1 Bdellovibrionales bacterium
GTAGCTTTGTCTCAACTTAAAGTTTTTCTCTCTGACAGTTTTAATCCGCACTTAAACCTCGCAACCGAAGAGTGGATTTTTCATAACCTCGATCCCAAAACACAAATCTTATTTCTTTGGAGGAACGAAGAAACAGTCGTCGTTGGCAGAAATCAAAATCCTTGGTCTGAATGTAATCTCACAAAAATGAAAGATGACCAAGTACACCTCGCTCGAAGGACGACTGGCGGAGGCGCCGTTTTTCATGATTTAGGAAATACGAACTTTACATTTTTATCTCCGAGAGAAGCCTATCTCAGACAAAATAATATCACCGTGGTCCTCAATGCACTTCAAGAGCTTGGAATTAAGGGTGAAGCCTCTGGTCGAAATGATTTACTAATTCAATTTGTAGACGGCCCCCGTAAATTTAGCGGCAGTGCTTACCGAGAAAAAAAAGACAGGGCTTTTCACCATGGTACGCTTCTGCTGCACGCCGATCTTTCGCGATTAGGTCAGTACCTCACGCCCAATCCTAAAAAACTTCAAGCTAAGGGTAAAGAGTCCGTTCGTGCCAGGGTAGCAAACTTAAACGAAATTGTGCCGAATTTAAAACATGAACAAATTGTCGACTCAACTATTAGGTCATTCGAAAATTTTTATGGCGCTAAAGCAAATATCGAAACTCTCGCAATGTCGAGCCTCCAAAAAATTCCCGAGCTTAAAATGCAGTACGAAAATCTGAGCTCGTTTAATTGGCTCTATGGACAAACCCTCGACTTCAACCAACAGATCGACGAATATTTATCGCTTGGTTTTTTCGAGTTTCAATTTAAAGTTCAGGAAGCCGTGGTCACGGATCTCAAAATCTTTAGTGATTGCCTTTATCCTTCACTCATCGACGATCTGGCGAGTCTCCTGAAAGGAAAAAGTTTTACGTCCCAGACGATGAAAGAGACCATGATAGTGCTTAAAATCAAATATTCTGAGATCTCTGCGGGACTCTCAGAGCTTGAAGCATGGCTTTCGGCACAGGTCGAAGCTTAGCCAGCTTTAAACTTTACATCGAAATAAATAAGAAAATTTTCTTCATTTTGCCTCCTAACTGCGAGATCCAAAATGTCGGCATTCTAGTTCACTGTCAATGAATGTCTCTGGACCTTGGGCCTGAGACAAATTTTAAACAATGCTCCCCATCCTTCCCCTTTGAAAAGTGGTGTTACGCCTGTGCTGATTTTGAGCTGGCACCGTGATTGCGGTGAATGAAAGACACACGGAGGTTTTTATGAAAAAAATTGTTATAACATTTCTCGGATTAATCTGTTTTGAACAAATCGCATCGGCTCAGGCGCAAGAAGAAAAAATTCTGGGATACCAGCCATCCGATAATGGGCTCATCTTTCATGTAACGTCAGGAGGTTGTACAAAGCCTGAAGACTTTACGATCCAACTCGCGCCGAATGCCGACACCGGAATCATCGATTTAAAATTGATTCGTACGAGACCCGACACATGCTATTCGTTCATTCCTACGGGAGTTAGAATTCAAATAACTTACGAACAAATGGGTATCACCGCAAATCAGGCTTATGAGGTTAAAAACCAGAATGGCGTGGTCAGAGGCTGGATCTGGAAAGACACCAACCTCCTACCTGAGCCACAGCACTAAAATCGCAGTTTATTTGTAAGGCCTTCAGTTTCGTAAGAAGAATAAAACTGACTCGCTGTTCGATGAAAGCGGTAACGAATACGATACTTTTGTTGTGGTTCGAAGTTACCGTCGATTTTTGCGTTGATTCGGTTTGATGTCATCGTTATGGTTACTTTTGTCTCATCCAATGTTTTACAACTCAAAAGCCAGCTCGAGCAGAGTTCGTAATAACCCACTAAAGTTGATCCAGGATCATTCTGCGGTAAATAATTTTGATCGATCGTCAAAACCGCCGAAAACCCCGCTGCCGTGCGAACGAGAGTTCCCGAGAGAGCATCGCTCGGAATTTCAACTTTGTTTCTTTCAGCAAATAGAGTGACGTTGATAGTGCCGAAATTATCTTGGACCACTTGCGGAGTATAGGTGTTGTAAACAGCCGCAGTCGGAATCGTCACGTCGTTCGGATTATAACCTAAAACCAGATTAAAGTTATCTTGCTCGAAAGCTTGCAAGACAGGATTCATCACTCTCACAGAATAATGGCGCGGAAGAATTCCTGCCGGCTCATGCGCAATCACCGTCTGAACAGTTTGTCTCGTTACGTTGTTCATTCGACAATTTGCATCCACCCAAAACCCGAGCGTTTGGGCATTTTGCGAACCGAACTGAACGGTGACTGCGTCATAAAAGCGAGCGGCAATGCCCATTTGCCTTAATGCGCTCTCTGCATTTTTCATTTGCTGATCGAATTCAGACCAATATCTCGGGCGAAAATTAAATAACCCGTGCCTTACGATTTGGAGGGCCGACGATTGATCAAGCCCCTGAATGGCAACCGACAAACTTTGAGCGCGTATATCTTCACTTGAGTTACTTTCATTCCAATAATTTTTCCAGTCGCCGAAACTGCTATCGACCGGAACGTCCAAACAAAGCGGAACCGTAACGGTTTCATTCGTTACTATATCTCTCGAGATTTCTCTTTGAAGATTAAATTTCACGGTGAACTCAGCGTTCGCGGATGACTTCGCATCAACATGCACCACATAAGGGATTCCTTCTGCGGTAATTTCTCCCGGTGAGGACTTTGCGCTCAATGAAATGCCGAGCGTGAGGACGATTAACAATACTTTCATGGCTTCTCCCTTTTTTATGATTCAATGTTGAACCAAGGATAGAAAGCCTCAAGTGCGACTGTCAAATTAATATCTAAAGACTATCACAACCCATATACTGCTCCTGAACAAACGATGCATTAGGCCCCGATTCCTCCTCGGAATTTAAATGCTTAAACTCGTGGCTGACGTG
>JAYTQQ010000277.1:0-4996 GCA_043746635.1 Bdellovibrionales bacterium
CAACTCGTGACTTTTACGACCGTGATTTCTGAAGGCAGCATGACTGCCGCTGCTGAAAAACTCTACCTCACTCAACCAGCCGTGAGTCAGCAGATTCGCAATCTTGAAGAAGAAACCGGCGTTGAACTTCTCGTTCGAGGAACCAGGCAAGCCCGCGCAACGATTCAAGGCCAGCTCCTTTACGAATACGCTAAAAAAATCATCGCCCTCACTCAACAAGCTCAAGTAGCGATCCAAACAATCGGTGAAGGAGTTCAAGGATCTCTCCGCATCGGAACTTTGAACTCACTAGGACTTTATTTACTCGGTCCCCTCGTCGGAACGTTTCTTCGGCATAACGCTAAAATTAATATGGCTCTCATGTACGAGGATGGAATGTCGATCTTCAAAGCTCTTGAAAAGGGTGAGCTCGACGCTGCTATTTTACCAGAAGTTGAAGCCGAATATGGTTTGAAACCGACGGGTCTCGAGGTGCGTGAACTCATGAAAGATGACGTTTGGTTAGTTGCTTCAAATAAAGAAATGGGATTGCCGCAATCGATTTCGGTGAAAGATTTAAACTTGAAACCATTCGTGCGTTTCTCGGAGAAAAATTCAAGCTTCAATGAAAAATTACGTCTCGAACTTGTTCGTCAAAATATTAAACTCAAACCCGTCTTTGAAAGTAACAATGTCGGTACGGTTAAGAAAGTCGTTGAGAGCGGTCTCGGCTGGGGCTTCTTACCGGCTCACAGTATTCGTAAACAGGTCCGCGCAGGACGATTACTCAACGTTGAGGTCACGGATTTGAAATACTCGATTAATATTAATTATTATTTGAGAAAGACGGAACAGAATTCTCACGTGAGTGAAATTTTCTACCGGGCGCTCAAGCAGCCGACTTTGAGTTAGTGGGCTTTTTCTATTTATATTTATGTCAGTTTGATCCACGATCCTTTTTAAAAACTAGCTCAGTCTTCGCAACTGAGCTGCGTAGAAACCATCGAAGTCATTGTCGCCTGGCCAGAAATGCTTTTCGGTTTCAAGTTTAAAATTTTTATTATTAGCTAAGAAATTTTTGACTTGAAGTT
This sequence comes from Bdellovibrionales bacterium, assembly GCA_043746635.1. GTDB lineage: Bacteria > Bdellovibrionota > Bdellovibrionia > Bdellovibrionales > JAMPXM01 > JAYTQQ01. The sequence goes on from JAYTQQ010000277.1 coordinate 1,071, forward strand.
CATTCTCACTCGGCAAAACACTGCACGTCGCGTACAGAACCATGCCGCCGGGTTTTGCCATCAGTGTATAAGTTTGCAAAATATCTGCTTGAATTTGGCGAAGTTCTTCGAGGCGTTCGGCAGTGAGCTTCCACTTTGTGTCGGGATTACGTCTGAGGGCTCCGAGACCTGAGCAAGGCACATCAAGAAGCACACGATCGGCGGTTGATTCAAGGCGCTTGATTGTTTTGCTTCCTTCGATGAGTTTCATTTCGATAACGTCACAGCCCGCACGTGCAGAACGCTTCTTAAGTTCGGCCAATTTCTTTTCGTGAATATCAAGGGCGATGATGCGACCTTTGTTTTTCATGAGCGCTGCCGCGTGCAGAGTTTTACCGCCGGCACCCGCGCATGCATCGATCACGCGAAGTCCTGGTTTCAGATCGAGCAGTGGAGCAATCATTTGGCTTGAGCCATCTTGAATTTCGAAGTGACCAAGTTTGAAAGCTTCGCTTAAGAAAATATTTTTTCTCTGCATGAGTTTGAGAGCACCCGGTGGATTCTTCAAAATCTGAACTTCAAATTCTTCGGCCGTGAGTTTTTCTTTTAGAGCTTCGGGTGTCGTCTTTAGCGTGTTCGTTCGGATGATCACCGGAGCTTGCAGATTGAGAGATTCGAGGATTGAGTTCCAACGATTTCCTAATTCTTTTTTGCCTGTATCGTAAAGCCATTCGGGCACCGAATGAGTCTCGGCATCGGTGAAATTTTTATTTTCTATGATGTTTTTGATTTTCTTTTCGTCGAGTCGAAACGCATCGACGAAGGCATTTATTTCGAGTTCCTTTTTTGAAACGTAGAAATAAGCGAGCGCTAACTTTTTAAGCGAATATTCAGATAGATTTACGGGCTCATCTAAGACGACCCAAAGAAATCTCCACCAGCGCACGATTTCGTAAACGTTTTCGGCGATAAACTTACGATCACGTACGCCCCACTTTTTATTGGCTTTGAAAGCTCGCTCGATCACTTTATCGGCGTAATAACCTTCAGCAAAAATTTGCTCGAGACACTGGGCAACTGCGGTGAGGAGCGGCGGATGTATTCTCAAAATGCAAAGAGAGCGCCGACCGCTACGAAACTACCATTATATTGGCCATTAGATAAAAGATGGATATGATTTTTAAGACCGGATTCAACGAAGAAACCCATGTTATCGACGACGTTGAAAAATCTTGCACCTAAGAAGAGTTGGTAGTCGAGAGAGATCGCTGACTGACCTGAAATTTGTTTCATGTAAAAGCCGGGACCTGCCCCGGCTCCAAAATAAATTGGAAAATGGCTCGAAGCATCCGGAAAAATGATAACCGGCAAGAGGCTCAGTTTATTCGCTCCGCCTTCGGCTAATTGAAAAGTCGAAAAGTCGGCGCGAAAATCAAGATCGGCAGCATTTGCCCATTCGCCAATGCGGTAGGTGACGCCGACGTTGAGTTTGCCGACATTACTCTCGTGTTCAGAACCCCATTTATAAGTGTCGTCGCCAACGAAAGTGCCGACGTGAATCGCTAAATAATGCGTTTCATTTGAAAGTGCGGCGGGCTCACGGCGCTCGCTTACATCTGAAGTTTTACTATCTGAGTTTTGACCCATATACTTTTGCGCAGCCTTACGACCAACGCGGCTTCCGGGCCTACCAACCGGATGACCGGTCGTTGGAGTCGCAACGGCTTCGGTTTTATCACTATAGTCGACGGCGCCCATTCCATCTTCTTCGGCCTGTGCCAAAAAAGAAAAGCCAGTCATGACGGCAGATAAAGCAATCAAAGCCTTTAAAGTCATTTTCATAGTTCAAACTCCTATTTAAGGTGATTATTATAAATTCAAAACAATAACAAAGAAATCGAATGAAATTATTGACGCAGGCCATTGGCTCGCCTATTGTCTGCGCTTACAGAAGTTCTTTGAAAATGAGGATCGCAATGGGTTCGAGACGTGCCGCACGTGAATTGGCTTTACAATATTTGTTTGGCCATGAGTTTCAGAATAATGTTCAGAATAAAATGACTCCGTCAGAATGGTTTCATCAGTATGCTGAAGACTTCGAAGTTGAACCCGAGACTGTGCAATTCTCATGTCTTCTCTGTGATGGAGTCTTAAAACACAAAGCCGAAATCGATCCTGTCATTCAGAGCCATAGCGCTCACTGGAAGATCAGCCGTATGTCTCTCGTCGACATTAATATCTTACGCGTGGCTGTTTTTGAAATGAACTTCAGTCTGAATCCTCTTTCGGCAAAAATTATCATCAATGAAGCGATCGATATCGCAAAGCTTTACGGAACGATCGACTCAGGCTCGTTCGTGAACGGAATCATCGATCAAATTGCGAAGAGCATGGGCGGCGTGCAGAAGTAAATCTGCTTGATTCACCTGACCTATCGGTGATTCAATTCACGAATGAAAGAAAACGAAACTCAAGCATTTGCGGGCGGCTCTCCGGTCTGGGTGATCGCAGGGCTCGAGCAATCACGATGGGCCCAAAAGTTAGATTGGTACCTCAATTTTCAGTTGAGGCGTGCGAGCCTTCATGAATCGAAAAAGATTTCGGAATCGAATCAAGAAAAAATTGCAAGCTGGGGATTCGAAGTCTCTCAGTCTCCGAGAAATCAAAAAGCTCCGTTGTTGGTGGATAGCCGACATCTTTTGCCGAATCGGTTCACGATTCAAATCCCTTTTGAGGACGTCGCGAGTTGGGCAAAGACATGCTCCAAAGTTCTCAGAGAAATGAAGCAAACGGGCGCTCGAATTTTTTTACCGAGCGATGTTTCAAAAGCGCAATTTACCAAAGCGGTCGCAGACCAAGAGCTTCAATTTGAAGTCATAGAAGAGAGTGCCCTTGGCTGAAGAAAAAAAAGCGACGGTCTATATTATCTCCGACGGAACCGGCGAAACCGCATCGACCATGATTCGAGCCGCTCTCGTGCAGTATTCCGAAGTCGACTCCCACATTGTCAGACACAAAAATGTGCGTAACGAAAATCAGGTTGAGTCTTTAATCGACTCGGCGTTTGAAGCGAAGGCGATGATTGTTCACACCATGGCCTCTCCGCACCTGAGAGATAAAATTCGTGAGTACGCAGCCGGAAAAGGTTTGCAGTCGGTGGATCTCTTGGGGCCTTTGCTCGATCAACTTGATATTTATTTTGGAGTCAAATCGACTCACCAAGTAGGTCTTCTTCACACGGTCGACTTAAGATATTTCAAACGTATCGAAGCGATCGAATATACGGTCAAACACGACGACGGGAAATGCCTCACCGATCTCGACGAGGCAGATATTATTTTGGTTGGCGTGAGCCGAACGAGTAAGACTCCACTTTCGATTTTTTTGAGTCATAAGGGTTGGAAGGTCGTGAATATTCCGCTCGTGCTGAATACGCCTCTTCCGACCGAGCTTTCGACCGTCGATCAACGCAAGATCATTGGCCTCATTATCGATCCCGATAGCTTGTCCCGAATTCGTCGAAATCGCCTTGAGAAGTTTGGTCAAGATCCTGGCGGAGAGTATGCCCGTAGCAGCTACATCGCCCAGGAGATTGATTACGCGGAAGCTCTGTTTAAGCAGAATCAGAGATGGCCGGTTTTGAATGTTACCGAACGCGCACTAGAAGAGACGGCAACCGAGATTACGAGAATCATTGCTTCTCGCATGGGGCTTCCAGATAAGATGTTGTTTTAGTTAACTGGCCCCCCCAACCTGTTGATGGCGTTGCGCTTGCTATCTCCTATCTGGCATGACGCCAGATTGCTTTCATTGCCAATAACGACAGATCTCTATCCGAACCCCGAAAAGCCGTGGTGTGTTTCGGATTTTTTAAGCGTTTGAGCGATCAGAAAAAGCTTCAGCGCTATTTATGCCGAACTTGCGGGAAAACCTTTTCGGAGGCTTCC
>JAYTQQ010000278.1:0-8333 GCA_043746635.1 Bdellovibrionales bacterium
AAAACTACCGATGAGGGCGTTTGACATTCCTCCGCCGGATTCGCCAGCTCCTTTTGGGAGCTCCAAAAAAAATGCCAAGTTTAGATTGTCGGCACCGCGATAAACGACGTACGAAAAAATAATAAACAACGGAGCAATCGCGATGAGTGCGACGATGCACAATCCCGCCAGCGCGAGAAGGTTCGTGAGCTTACGTCGTTTATCTCTGAGGCCAAGAACGCGTCTGTTCATGCGCGATCCCTTTCGACTCGCCAAATAATAAACCGCGCGATCGAATTAACGAGAAGCGAAATCATCAAGAGACAAAGTCCGACGGCGACGAGCGAGGAAAGATGCAGACCGCTCGCTTCATTGTATTCATTTGCGATCACACTCGCCATCGTTTGCGCGGGAGCTAAAATTGCGGGCCTCAGATCATTACGATTACCGATAACCATCGTAACGGCCATCGTTTCACCGAGTGCGCGACCAAGCCCGAGGATGATGGCTCCGAGAATTCCTGATTTGGTAGATGCGAGCACCGACATGCGAATCATTTCCCAGCGGGTTGCGCCGAGGCCCAAAGACGCTTCGCGAAACTGACTAGGAACACTCGAAAAAACCTCTCTCGAAATGGATGAAATAGTCGGAACAATCATCATCGCGAGAATAACACTACCGGTGAGGAGCCCGACTCCGTAACTAGGACCAGAAAAAATTTGATTGGCGAATTGGATCATCATCTGCGAAGTTTCTTCGAGCGACCAATTATTGAGATGAAAAATTTGGCTCGAGAGAACGAACGGATAAACCATCGCGGTTAAGAGTTTCGCTAAGCTGCCAGCAAAAAACGTTTGGGGGCCCAGAGCATGAATAAGCACCGGTTGAATATATTTTTGCATGAACGGAACTAAGACGAAGACTCCCCATAAACCATAGACCACCGACGGAATCGCCGCGAGCATCTCGACAAAAAATGAAACGAGCCTTCGAATAGACGTAGGTGCAAGTTCGGTCAAGAAAAGTGCAACGCCGATACTCACCGGAGCCGCGATCAAAATCGCAAGCAGTGATGACATGAGCGTACCGTAAACAAAAGGCAGGGCACCAAAAATATCAACTGGGGGATTCCAGTCCGTGCCGCTTAAAAAACTAAATCCAAATTTAGAAATCGTCGGAAGCGCGAGTTTCACGAGCAATACAAAAAGCGCCAGCATGATCCCAATCATGCTCCAAGCAACCATCCGCAAAATTTTTCGGAAAACGCGATCACCAAAATGAGTGTCGCGCACTCGTTCAACAGCCATAACCAGAAGATAGTCGAGCGAAGGTCAAAGTTCTGTCAGGAATTTGTTAGGAATTAGTAATACTTTGCGACTCCGTCGTCTATGCAGGCGTTGATTCTTTCGAACAAGTCTAATAGGTAGGCGCGCTCCGCCCCCGATTTTGTCTTTAGAACTTGTTTTACGCGTTCGTCGAAGCCTGAGAAGTCGATGTCGAGATCATCTTCGTAGAGGCCGTGGCCTGGGGCCGGGATTTTGAAGATAGCTTTTACGGTTTCGCGGTCACGGACATCGAAAACGATGAGCCGTTTTGAATCGGTTTTATCTCCAACCCAATCGAACCAAGCTTCTTTGCGACCAATGCGCGTGAGAACTGCGCTTGTCATATCGTCCGGGCCGGTGCCGACATCGTCTTTTGAAGGATGGGCTTCTATCGAGGTGAAATCTTGCGAGTAAGCAAAGGGTTTGCCAACGCTCGTTTTGAAAGCGTTCTTCACGTCTGGATACATATACAGTTTTGGTCCTGAAAAATGTTCACCGGTTGGCAAATCCATCGACCAAGAATCTGTGCCCGGAACTTTTGTGTATTCCATTCCTGATAAGGCTGCCATGACGGTAACGGTTGGCGGCAATAATCCTTTCAAATAAGGCGCAACAAAATCTCCGGTATCGCAAGCAAAAATCGCGACGGTTCCTCGAGGGTCAAGGGCGCGGGCGATAATGGGCGCAATGTAATTCATATCATCACTGTAGATCGCGCCTTGGCGAGCCGATTCCCATGTGAGATTGGTTAACTGTTTTGCGTAAGGATGCCAATCTGCCGGAACCGACATATCTTTGAAGCCAAGTAAAAATCCGTAAGACCAACCGTGACCGATATACGCAATGTATTTCATCGATCCAGGAGAGAGAAGCTTTAAATAAGCAAGTAAATCATCTTTTCGGATTTGTTGCTTCAAAGCGATTTGTCTCGCGCAAGAAGCTTCGCCGCTCGGGCAAATCTTTTTGAGAGTTTCGCTGACGAGAGTTCCAGCGATGGTTTCGAAGCTTTTTCCGTCGTTTTTAGCTTCTTGTCCGACCATGTAAACGTAACGATATTTAGAAGGACCATCCGAAAGATCATCGCACTCGCTGAGTTTATGAGTAACGATCCAGTTAGCGTAAATCAATCGACGCTTTTCAGCTGCAGGATCTGCACTTCGATTCGCTTCGATTTTTTCAAGCAAATGCATTTGGTTTTGAACGTAGTCTTCGATATTTTTTTCATCGTCTGTAGTTGTACGATAGCGAGCATCTGCATTTAGAATTCCGAGACAATTTTTGAGGGTCGTCCATTTGAAACCAAGGGTTTGCGACATCACATCCTGTTCACTATCTGAATAGTGATCATCTTGGGGGACAAAAACGTCTGAGCCATTCAATCCGCTAATACGTTTATTCTCTTTCGGAATACGTTTTGGTTTTAAACTTTGAGTTTGAGAAACGAGATCCATCAGCGGGTCGGCTACTGGCTTCAGAGCAATCGCGATCGGCTCTGGTTGCGGAGGCGGAATCGGTCTCATACGAACCGGCTTTGCGGCTTCTTCTTCGAGTTGATTCGCTAGATCGTCAATCGAAGTTGTCGCGAGCGCGAGTTTTCCGATGAAAACAATTGATAGAATCAGAGTAAGCTTCTGAATACTTTGCCTTGAACGTCTACAATGTGTTCGGCTCGGTTGTCTCGGCTTCACCATGAGAGCTTCTCCTAAAAATCACTTTTTTTATAATCTGAGACTACTAGACTGAGCAAGCGGTGTGCCCTATCAATCCTTCAAAGAAAACGCGCAAGAGAGCCAGGGCAAGAAAAAAGCGTCGAATTTGTAACTATTTTGGGGAAAGGTGCCGGCAATTGGCACCTTCAGGAGCGTTTTCAGGAGCGTTTTTCAGGATTTGAGTGGGCCTACGAAATCCCGATCAAGTGAAGGCCTTGCACCAGGCCCACCGCTAAAATGTAGGCGACAAGGTTAAAAATGACGAGCTGAAAGATCGCAAATTTCAGACCCAACTCACGAGTCGCCACACTGGTAGTCGACAAACATTGGAGCGCGATCATAAAGAAAAGCATGATCCCCAACACCGAAGCCGTCGTGAAGAGCAAAGCTCCCCTTTCGTTTCGGGCTTCGGCCATTTTCTTTAGAAGATTTTGTTGTTGCGATGATTTTTCATCGTCGGTAACTCCCATGGTGACGGCGAGGCTCGATACAAAAACTTCACGGGCCGCGAAGGCCGTAATGAGTGAAACGCCGGTACGCCAGTCTCCACCGAGTGGAGTAAATACCGGCTCTATCGCGCGACCCATAGTGGCCGCGTAACTTCCGCTGAGGCGATCGACTTTGTTTTCGACATTATACTTAGGAAAAGTTGTGAGAAGCCACATGATCAACGCGAAAGTAAAAATCGCGGGACCCGCCCGGTGCAGATACGAATAAGTTCTAGTGAGTGCCGAGTGAAAGACATTTCTAAATCTCGGCATCCGGTAGATAGGAAGTTCAAGCATGAAGAGCGACTGACCTTCCATTTTGAGAAAATGATTTACGATGGCAGCGACGATCACACTCACGCCGAGCGATGCGAAGTAGATGCCTGTGAGTGCGAGGCCGGCTTTCCATGCGGGATCTTTTTGAAATAGAAAACTGAGAAGCAAACTATACACCGGAAGTCTGGCGCTACACGACAAAAGCGGAATTATGAAAAGCGTAATCCAACGTTCGCGTTTTGAATTAATCGTTCGTGCCGCCATCATCGCCGGAACCGCACACGCGTAAGCAGATAAAATCGGGACAAAGCTTCGACCATTGAGACCAATTTTTGAAAAAGGCTTATCGATCAAGGTCGCGGCACGTGCGAGGTATCCTGAATCTTCAAAAGCAATAATCCCAATGAATAAAATAAAAATCTGCGGAACAAACGTAATAACGGAACCAACGCTTGCTAGAATTCCGTCGGAAATAAAACTCGCCCATAAACTATGAGGACCCGCTTTGAGAACTTGTTCTCCGGCAAAGGCAAAACCGTCGCTGATAAAGTTCATCAAAGGTTTGGCGAGCCAAAAAATGCTCGTAAACAAAGTACTCATCACCAAAAAGAAAATGACCAAACCAAAAACTGGGTGAAGCAAAATCTGATCCAGTTTCGCGGTCTCAATCTTGGCATCTCTGGTCATCTGCTTTGAAGTTTTTGAGAAAACGACTTTACTAAAATCAGACGCTTTATGCAAAGCTTCTTCGGTGTCGAAGTTCGTCCAATCGAGTTTTGCGACCTCGGAGATATGCGAGAGATTGAGTTCTCTACGCAAGACACCGAGAAGTTCGCTGACTCCACCACCAAGTTTCCCGTCGATTTCAACGACCGGAACTCCCAACCGACCTGAGAGTTCTAAAGTATCGATTTTTTCGCCACGGGCACGAATTAAATCGTTCATCGTTAAAGCAACCACGACCTTAAATCCTGCTTTAATGAGTTGTTGGGTCACGAGTAAATGACGGACGAAATGCGTACTGTCAACGACCGAAACCACCAGCGGGCACACACCTAATATCTTATGTGCGTAGATCGATTGAACTGCGATCACCTCGTCTGGAGAGCGAGGCACTAAACTATAAGTTCCCGGAGTATCCATGATCGGAATACGCTCACCGTATCGTTCGTGAGACAAACCAATAGAATACTCGACCGTGGCGCCTGGATAATTCACCGTCTTAAATTTAGAACCGGTGAGCCAGTTGAACAAAGTAGTCTTCCCAGAGTTTGGAGAACCTACGAGCGCAATCGCGTATTCGTCGACGTTCATACCGCTACCCGTATGCACTCGGCTTCTGATTTTCTCAGAGCGATTTGGGTTCCGCGGACTTCGACGATGTACGGCTCTCCAAAAATGATTTTCGATTTGAATAAAACTTTTTCGCCACGAATGAAACCGAGCTCTTGAAGTCTGGAAACGCAAAAAGCGTCTCCTTCAAGAGCAGTAATCGTATATTCGAATCCGGTTTTTTGTTGAGCGAGCGAAGCCATTATATCAGACACGCGAGATATTTTTTGATCGTCGCCTCAAACCCGAAGTAGAGGGCATCGCTGATCAGGGCGTGACCGATCGATACTTCAAGCAAGCCGGGAATCTGCTCTTTGAAAATTTTTAAGTTCTTAAGACTCAAATCATGACCGGCGTTAATGCCGAGCCCCGAGGCCATCGCAAGTTCTGCCGTGCGGGAATACCGGGCCGTCACTTCGTTTTGCTTCGAAGTTCCAAAACTGTTCGCGTAATCTTCGGTGTAAAGTTCAATCCGTGCGCAGCCAACAGTTTTCAAAAAATCAAAATCTTTTTTTGCTAAATTATTTTCGACAAAGACGCTAACCCGACATCCATCGAGACGCTTGATCGCGGCCTCAAGAAGTTTCGTCTGTTTCGATACGTCAAACCCCGCAGAACTCGTAATCGCATCGGGAGAATCAGGCACCAGCGTCACTTGTTCGGGCCGAACATCGACGCACATATCGATAAAATCATCCGAAGGATAGCCTTCGATATTAAATTCAACGGCCGCCCCCCCTACTAAATTTTTCTTTAAGATATAGACATCTTCACGCCTTATGTGGCGCGCGTCGGGCCGAGGATGAACGGTGATTCCTTGTGCTCCAAATTTAATCAAATCGAGGCTCACCTGCAAGACATCGGGCGTATTCTTGCCTCGAGAATTTCTGAGGGTGGCAACTTTATTCACATTCACGCTGAGTTTAGGATGGGTTTTCACCTCTCTAATTTCGCACAAAGAACTCTGATTGACGAGTAAATTTCTTTGGGTGAATCTAAAGGGCGTGTTCTTGCTGCGGTATTGAAAGCTAATAGAAAGAAACCCTATGTCGAATTCAAATCTGAGACCGGTCAAAGGCACACGGGACCTCCTGCCGGCTGACACCAAGCGGTTTAGTTTTTTACACGAAAAATTCAAGCACGCGACAGAACTTTCTGGATTTGGCGAGATCGCGACTCCCATTTTAGAAAATATTGAAGTTTTCACTCATAGTTTAGGCGATACCAGCGACGTGGTGACGAAACAAATGTACGCCTTCAAAGACAATAATGGTGACATGTTGGTTTTACGCCCCGAAGGTACCGCCGGAGTCGCGCGCGCGTTTATAAATGAAGGCATGGCCCAAGAAGTTCCGGTGAAGCTTTCTTACTACGGTCCGATGTTTCGTTATGAGCGTCCCCAAAAAGGTCGGTACCGCCAGTTTTTTCAGATGGGGATCGAACTCTTAGGAGCCCAAAAACCCCAGGCCGATATCGAAGTGATTGCATGCGCCCACCAGCTGTTGACAGAGATAGGTCTAATTTCAAGGGTGAAACTTCAGATCAATTCGATCGGAGATGAAGAAAGCCGCAATAACTACCGAGACACTTTACTTGGCTACCTCCGTACGCACTTCGCCGAACTTTCGCCTGAGAGCCAAAATCGAATTGAAAAAAATCCTCTCAGAATTCTTGATTCAAAAGACCCCAAAGACCGTGAGATCTTAAAGGGCGCTCCGCTATTTCGAAATAGTCTCAATGACGTATCAAAAAATTTCTTCGAAGAGATCTGTGCCGGACTGAAATCACTCAAAATTGAATTCGTAGTCGATGATTATCTCGTACGAGGATTTGATTATTACTGCCACACCGTTTTTGAATTCACAACCGAAGATCTCGGCTCACAGAACGCCGTTTTATCTGGAGGTCGCTACGACGGACTCATCGAAGCCTTCGGTGGACCCAAAACTCCCGGCGTTGGCTGGGCCGCTGGAGTGGATCGTTTGGCACTCATGATCGAAGAGCCGCCAACTCGGCAGAGACCAATTTCAGTTATTCCGATGAGTGAAGCCTTCGAAGCCAAAGCCTTAGAAATTTGCATTGGTCTCAGACAACATGGTATTGCGAGCGATCTTGGTTTTTCTGGAAACATGGGTAAGCGAATGAAGCGCGCCAACAAACTCGCATCAAAATTTGCGCTGCTCCTCGCCGAGGATGAAGTCGCCCGTGGAAAATACGTCGTTAAAAATATGGATGAAGGCACTCAACTCGAAATTTCAATTGAAGACGCTATTAAACATTTCTCGAAATAAGGAGAGTGTATGAGCTCAGATCACGTTACTAAACTATCCATTATTAAAACAAAAGATGAATGGTCGAAGTCAGCCCTCATCAACAAAACCAAGTACAAAGAGCTGTACGCACAGTCGATAAACGACAACGAAAATTTTTGGGCCGAGCAAGCAAAACGAATCGACTGGATGAAACCTTTCGACAAAGTCAAAGACTGTTCATTTCATTCTCCGGTGAAAATTGGTTGGTATCTCGGAGGGAAGCTCAACGTATCGGTCAATTGCATTGATCGACATCTTCCAAAACGTGCAAACCAGACGGCCATCATTTTCGAATCAGACGATCCAAATAAAGTATCTCAAAAAATTACTTACCAAAAACTATCGCAAGAAGTAAATAAGCTCTCGAATGCGCTTAAAGAAATCGGTATCAAAAAAGGAGATCGCGTGACGATCTATATGCCGATGATTCCTCAGGCGGCTTACGCGATGCTTGCGTGTACCCGCATCGGTGCCGTTCATTCGGTCATCTTCGGTGGATTTTCTGCCGACTCGATCGCGAGCCGGCTAGAAGATTGCGATAGCACATTCATCCTGACCGCCGACGAAGGAATGCGCGGCGGAAAATTTGTCGACATGAAAAAGAATGTCGACGAAGCTTTGAAGCGACTCCCGTCACTTGTTAAAAAAGTTCTCTGCGTGAAACATACTGGCCGAGAAGTACCTTGGGTCGAAGGCCGAGACGTTTGGTATAACGACGTCGTAGAAAAGCAAAGTACGGAATCTAAACCCGAAATGATAGACGCCGAAGATCCTCTTTTTATTCTTTATACGAGCGGTTCAACCAATAAACCAAAAGGTGTTTTGCATACAACCGCAGGCTACCTCGTTTTTGCGAGCATGACCCATCAATACGTTTTTGATTATAAAGATGGTGACGTCTATTGGTGCACG
>JAYTQQ010000279.1:0-11553 GCA_043746635.1 Bdellovibrionales bacterium
GCATGGTCAACTGGAACCGCACCACGAACGGCGCAAGCTCACGCATGCCTTTCGGGGGGCTCGGCAAATCAGGAAATGATCGTCCGACGGCCCACTTTGCGGTTTTCTATTGTACAGTTCCGGTTTCGTCACTCGAGGATACTTCAGCTTTCGATCCGAAAGTTTCGATGCCGGGTCTAAGCTACGAACCAATTAAGTAGGAGTTCACTTGAAGAAATTTTTTGTATTCATTATTTTAATAGGACTCATCGTCATCGCCGGGGCTGCTCTGCAAGCGGTTTTCTTCGTTTCATCCCGTCCGTCTCCACAAAAAGAAAATGTCGTTTTCGAGGTAACTCCCGGATTGAGCTTGAAAAGAATTGCGCACTTACTTGAAGAACAAGGACTCGTCACGAGTGCATTTAAGTTTCAAATGTACTCAAGACTTTCTTCTGGCAAGAGGGTACGTACCGGCGAATATCTTTTGTCAAAGAACATGACTCCAAAAGAAATTCTCAACGTTCTAGATTCTGGTAAGAGCATCGAGTATACACTGACTATTCCCGAAGGTTTTAATAAATGGGATATCGCCGACGAACTGAAAAAACAAAAGCTTGGTTCACGCGAAGAATTTTTAAGACTCGTCGATAATAAAGCGTTCATCAAAGAATTGCTCGGAGAAGATCTTCCGAGTCTAGAAGGATATCTTTATCCCGAAACTTATTACCTAACGAAATACACTGGTGCCCGTGGCCTCGCAAAAGCGATGGTCGCGCGCTTCCTTGAAGTCTACCCTACCGTGAAACAAAATTCCGACATCAAGATGACTCGACACCAGCAGGTTATTTTAGCGAGCATCATCGAAAAAGAAACGGGAGCAGACAACGAACGCGCGCAAGTGGCTAGCGTATTTTACAATAGAACCCGTATTAAGATGAAATTACAAACAGATCCTACAGTCGTGTACGGCATTCTCGATAGCGGTCGAAAGTACGACGGAAATATCCATCGCACTGACCTCACGAATCCTACTCGCTATAACACTTACACGAACTACGGTTACCCTTACGGTCCGATTTCAAACCCTGGAAAAGCATCGCTTGAAGCGGCTTTGCACCCAGCGACGACTGATTATTTATATTTTGTGAGTCGTAACGATGGCACGCACGTGTTCTCAAAAGATTTGAAGTCTCATGAAGCTGCAGTTGGTACTTTTCAGTTGGATCCAAAAGCACGTGAAGGCAAATCATGGAGAGATCTTAAGAAAAATGCGGCGGCAGCGGCCGCTATGACCCTTGCTCCGGCGAAGACAAAATAGTTTAGCGGTTGAATTTCATGAGATTGTGGTTCGAGCTATTAAATTGAAATATATTGAGATGGCCAACTAAGTCCTTATCAAAACTCGGAACTACGATTTGCGGCATCCCGGTCTTTTCGATATCGGCAACAACGAGATTTGACATTGTTCCGCCAAAATTAAAGTAAGCATCATGGTCATCAGGAAGTTGATATTTTTCAAGAAGAGAGATCGCGCCCAATTTATCAGTTGAGTAAACTTCTAAGAAAAGATTACCTTCGGATTTTACTTTTAAAATATTGTACTCAATATCGCTGCCATCAAGTTTGGTATTAATCGAAGAGAGAACATCTCGGCTACCGCCTCGGATGAAAGATCTGAGAGAGCTTCTCACGCCAGGATGAAAAACACTGAGAAGAGATAGTGAATGAACAGTCACGAAGAAGAGTTTTAAAAACTTAGCTTTCAGCATATATTCCTCCAGGGTCTACACCCTACTACTTCAATGAACGTGCCAGGTCGCGCTAGAAAGCTTTCGTAATTTCGATAACTTAGCGACTTTAAAAGTGTCTAGCGAGATGTCAGCCTGAACTGGATCTGAGCGATCAGAATGAGATAAAGGGCTAAGTGATTGATCGCACTTCGATTCTGGGATTCTTTGGACTCTGTGTATTTTCGAAGATGTGTCTAATCTGTTGTCGTCTCAAAATGAGACGGATATCATTTTGAGATGGATTTTTATCAGCTTATTCAGTCACGCAAATCGATTCGCAAATTTAAAACCACTCCGATTCCTAGAGAGGTTCTCGAACGAATTCTCGAAGCTGGGATGCACGCACCGTCAGGAAAGAATCTTCAGAACTGGCGCTTCTATGTTCTGCAAGGTCAGAAGCGCGACGAGTACGTAAAGCTATCTCAGAAATCTTGGCTCGGAATAAAAGATATTCTTGAGAAAAAACTAAAACCTTCGCTCTACTCATTTACAGAACGATTTTTCTTCACTCTCGGAGATGCTCCAGTGGTCGTACTTTGCTATTCTTTGAACGACAAACAAGAAAGACACTACACGAGTATAGGCTCGGTTTACATGGCCGTTGAAAACATAAATCTTGCTTGTTTAGTCGAGGGCCTCGGGTGCTGCACGATGGGCGCACCACTTGAGATTCAAAAAGAAATCGACGAATTTGTTGGGGTCAGCGATCCAAAGCTTGAACTCTTGTGTGCGGTGGTTCTCGGTTATCCTGATCACGAACCACCGAAAGCACCTCGTCAAGTTGATGGCCGAGTTCACTGGCTATAACGAATACTCGTCGTAGCGAGAAGATCTATGGCCCTTCAGCCGTTAGGTCTTCGCGGAAGCCACAAAGGCGAACGAGTTCGATCAAATCATCCGGCCAGCCGACTTTGAAAATCATCGATTCGCCATTCAAAGGATGCACGAAACCAAGTTCTGCCGCGTGCAGGGCAAAGCGATTCATTGCATCGATGAAGCCACGAATTTTCATTGAGCGTAGGTTTTTACTTCGTTTCGCCGAACTGTAAACTAGATCACCCAAGATCGGATGTTCGAGATCACTCAAGTGAACGCGAATTTGGTGCGTGCGACCGGTCTCGAGTTTCAGTTGAACGAGTGAAATTCCGCTGTGTTCTTCAATGACCTTATAGTGCGTGACCGAGTGACGGCCTGGCTCCGCAGCCGAAGAAACAACCTTCTGACGATTCTCTGGATGACGATTTAAGAAGCTTCGCATGGTACCGCTCTTGTCTTTGAACACGCCGTAAGCGATGGCAAAGTACACACGGTGAGTGGTCTTTTTCTGAAATTGTTTCGCGAGTACGCGTTGAGCGTTATCGTTTTTTGCGATCACTAAAAGACCGCTGGTCCCTTTGTCGATGCGATGAACGATACCGGGGCGCTTTTCGTTGTAACCCAAAGAAAGATCGGTCGTGTAGTGAAGCAAAGCATTTACCAGAGTATCTTGCGCGTGTCCGTAGGCGGGATGAACCACGAGGCCCGCAGGCTTGTTCAAAACAATGAGCTCTGAATCTTCAAATACGATATCGAGAGGAAAATCGTAAGGCAGTAGATGTTCAGTCTCGATAATCGGAACATCGATATCGAGAACATCACCCATTAAAATTTTATAAGATGGTTTGATGATCTTGCCGTCTTTGCGAACGGCTCCCATTTGCAGAAGCTTCAAAGCTTGCGAGCGAGATCCAATTTCGGGAACAGCCGCCAGAGCCTTATCGACTCTTTCGGAAAGCATTTTGGCGGTGACCGAAAAGGTGAGTTTTTGAGACTTGCGCGGCAGGCTCATTATTTTTTATTAGTTTTATAAATTTGCAAATAGGCATTTGCGACTTTTTGTTCGTCGAGATTTAGAAGACGAGCCATCTGAACAATAAAACCTCGAACGAATACTGGAGCCGGAAGCTCACGATAATCATTTGCCTCAACCGCCATCAAGTAAGTACGGCTAATACGAGTCGCATCGCTGATTCGCTCAATACTGAGATTTTTATACTCACGAACCATTTTTAAAAATTTACCGTCCATGTGTTCGACTTTTGAAATTTCGTCTTCTTTAGTAGCATCAATCTTAAATGTTGAAAGCGAAGTTTTGCCGAAGCCTTCGGGAAGTGCGGTACTTGAATCTTTACGACGGATAATATAATCGTCTGTCATCTCAAGGGTCTGAAATTTTGCAGGATCAGACAGTTCGGTCTTTGTATTTTGAGAGTAATTAGACTTCACAGGCTCCGAATGGACATTGGCCGGGCCATTTGATTGTTGAATGAAGTTTGCAATATTGTTTTCGATTCCGCTGCGATTACTCTGCATGTTTTCGTCATAGTTCTTGCGAAGCGCGGCGTTGCTCAACACCGAATAAGCTTCTTCGATTACTTTTAAAAGTTCACGAGATTCTTCTGGTGTAAACATGCTATAGAGAGCCGGATTTTCAGGAGAGTAAGTCGACTTCGCTCGTTGGTAAGCGCGGTAGACCTCAGTTTGAGGAGCGTCAGGACGTACTTCGAGCATCTCGTAATAGTTTGTCGTATCTTTGCGACCAATCATTAAGCAACCTTTATGTTCCGAGCGTTGATCACATTTTTTGTGATCTCCATAAACTGACTGACGATATTGCTGTATGGATGTTCGAGAAGGAGAGGGCGGCGCTTTCTCAAAGACTGCCAAACCGCATTGTCGAACTCGATATAACCAGCAAAATAAGCATCAATCCCAAAGTACTTTCGACAAACTGACTTGATCGAAGTTCCAAGTTCAATATCATTTCTCGAACGCACTTGGTTCAATACTAATTCTATATGCAAGTCTGATATTTTCGCAACTAATCGTGCACCCGCAACAGGATCTATTTTTGTAATATAGTGGATCAAATCAGAAGGGGACTTAATTCCCAACTGATTGCGATTGTCCATCGCGGCTTCAATGAGCTTGGTAATTCCGAGATTGGATTCGGCTTCTTTGAGTTTGCGGTAGTAGGCCGTTTTAATAAAACGGTAAGCATTTTCGATGCTCGTCGGTTCAGGCACAACCGCCACGATCTTTTGATCCGCAAACAAGAAAAAGTCGAGAGTATTTTCAGAAGTTCCGGCACCCAAATCTAAAATCACGTAAGGAGTTGAAAGTGAACGAATAGCACGTTTCAATTTCTCTCTAGCATCGATTCCGATGTCGGCAACGTTCATTGCGTCGTTAAATCCGCTAATAAATCGTAAGCCATCAATTTCAGTTTTAACAGAGACTTCATTAAGGTCTGCGACTCCACCAGAGATGAAATCGGACAGACAAAGCTCAGGAACTTTTACGCCTAAGAAGGTATGAAGATTTGCGCTTCCGAGATCGAGATCGATGAGTGTTACTTTTTTACCAATGCGTGCGAGTGAAATCGCGAGACTCGAGCTAATGAAACTTTTTCCGATTCCGCCTTTGCCACCACCAGTTGCGATAATGAGATTATCGTCTACCGAACGCATTTTGCCGGATGGAATGTGACTAACGAGTTTTGAATTCATTCAGCTTCTCTTCGGCAGCTGACGCTTTAATATAAAGGGCTTGTACTTGATTCCAGGCTAAAGGCTGAGCGAAAGTATCGAGAAAATCTGACTTTTGGACGAGGTTTTTCACGTGAAGGTACTGACTAAGCTCTGGGTCTCTGACTAAAAACTTTTTAAGTTCCGGAGAAAAGTAAGCTTCATAATGATTATATGCTTCGCCAACGCAGAGATGCGGACTTTTGATTTCCATACCGAGATCTAGAAGTGTCTTAGAATGAGATTTCGATAGCCGCTTCCACTCTCCATTTATTTTTTCAAAGCGTGAAATAAAAAGCTCATTATTAAAAGCATCGATCATTCCTAAAAGAAATTTTTCGTTTGTCTTTGAAGGGTAAACGCCTAAAGCGAGAATATCAAAGCTATCAACGCACAATACTTCGAGGTCTAAGGCGAACGCGAGACTTCGTGCAACGTTCACGCTAACCCTGATGCCGGTGAAACTCCCGGGTCCGATGCCAACGCAAAGCCTTTTGATATCCTGAGGTTTGTGAGAACAAGACTTTAAGGCGAGGTCGATCGCGTCGGTCAACATCTCAGAATGAGATTTCTCTCTGAGCCACGATTTCTCGAATAGAATTTGGTGATTTTCAAAAAGAACGACACTTCCATATGAGGTGGAAGTGTCAAACGCAAGAGTGAGCATTTTTACAAGAGCATCCTGGTGATATCGTTAAAGAGCGCAAACACCATCAGCCCTAAGAGCAAGAGCATCCCAACCTGTTGGGCCATTTCCATTTTCTTAAGCGAAAGTGGAGAACCCTTCGCCGCTTCGATCGTGTAGAACAAAAGATGTCCGCCGTCGAGAACCGGAATCGGAAGTAAGTTCAGAATAAACAAATTAAGAGATAAAATTCCCATGGTACTCAAAAATTGAGCGAGACCAATTTGCCAAGAACGCTTCGCCATCATGCCAATCGAGAAAAAGCCACCGATATTTTTTGGAGATATACGAGCTTGAGCCAAGCGAACAAAGCTCAGAACCGTTGCGCTGGTCCATTTGCCGGTGAGAAAGAGTCCGCGCTTCAAAGCATTGACTGGATTTGTCGCCGACAATGTAAATGTGGATTGAGTTGTTGAAATCAAAGGTTTGATTCCAATTTCGTATCTCACTTCTTCTTTTCCGTGAATGGAAGCTCGTTCTTTTTTAACGGGCTGAACCGGAATTTTAACGTCTTTACCATCGCGGCTAACGACGATGTTCAAAGCTTTTGATTTTTCAGCAGAGAAAGCCTGAATAGAAGCCGCGATTGCGTCAAAGTTTTTCACTTCTTTGCCATCGATCGATAGAATTTTGTCGCCTCTTTGCATGCCGGCTTTAAATGCCGGAGAATCCTTTTCAAGTTCGGCTAAGAAAACTTCGGGAGCCTCGATTCCCATTTTATCAGTAAAGGCCGCACCGTCGAGATTTTTCATGCTTTGTGGAATCGAAATTTCAACTATCGATGTAGGCATTTCTTTCTCGGTCGTATTCCAAGCGGCGTCGTGCTCTACCTTCAAGGAAATCTTATCTTGGGTGTGGGCGAGCGAGGCGAGCGTTACTGCAAGCGTTCTCCACTTGTCGACTTTTTGTCCTTGAACTTCGACGACGAGATCACCCGTGCGAAGGCCCGAAGTGTAGGCGAGACTGTTACTATCAGAAACTCCGATGAAACTCACTTTTGAATAGAAACTTAACCCAGAAACCTCTCCGACATTCTCATCCCAACTCAAGACATTCTTGTTGCTGACAGTTTGTGGAGTCACGTTGAGAGTTGCTTTTTCTTTTGAACCTTCACGAAGAACATCAACCGCAACTTTTTGGCCGCCGTTGTCTTCAATCTTTTGATCAATCTCTTCCCAAGTTTTGATCGGAGACTGAGCGATGCTTACGATGGTGTCTCCCGGCTTAAATCCTGCGGTAGCAGCGGCACTGCCAGAATCTATATCGCCAACGATCGGGCTGATTGCCTGTTCACCGTATACGGCCATGACCGTGTAAACGAGAATCGCGAAGAAAAAATTTGTGAAAGGACCGGCAAGAACAATCGCTGTCTTTTGTTTTAAAGTTTTATGAGTAAACGAATGTTGTTTGTCTTCTTCAGAAATAACTGCGGTGGGATCATCACCAAACATTTTAACGTATCCACCAAGTGGGATGAGCGACAAACAATAAGTTGTGTCTCCCCATTTATACTTAATGAGCTTTGGACCAAAACCAAGACTGAAAGTTTCAACTCTCACCTTATTATATTTAGCGACTAAGAAGTGACCGAGCTCGTGTACGAAAATGAGAATACCAAGAAGGACCACGGTTGGAATGGCGGCTTCGATCACACCTTGAAATTTGTCTAAAAGCGTATGGAGTATGTTCATAGACTTCATTTTAGGGCTGAAGCCTCATGAGTGCCAGAACTTTTTAAGGGGGAGCTCGACTAAAATTTATGAACTCTAGAGTCTTATGCTTTAGCGGTTGCCGCCGTGTACGTACTGGTCCTGTGTCAAATTTATAGCCATGGGCGACGCATCAGAATGAGAGAGGTCTGGGTACTAATTATCCTAAGATGCGCATCTGCACGATAAAAAACACGACAATATAATAGATGGGAGCCGCAAAAAACACTCCGTCGAGTCGATCTAGAAAGCCGCCGTGCCCTGGCATAATCGATCCGGAATCTTTGACGTCGGCAATTCTTTTCAGGAGTGATTCAAACAGATCGCCGATTTGGGCAAAAACGCCCGTAATAAGCGACAACGCGATCATATAATAAATTGGAATTTCTCCGATCCAAAAATAATGAAAGAAAAGTCCTGCGCAAACCGAACCCAAAAGTCCGCCCGCGGATCCTTGCAAAGTTTTTTTAGGAGAAACGGCCTCAAGAAGTTTGTCCTTACCAAAGGCGCGGCCAAAAACATAAGCGAATGTATCGCCGGCAAAAACAATTGAGAGCAAACATAAAAACCAATTCAGACCATTTTCAAACTGCAAAGTCTTAACCGCCAAAGCCGGAAAAAGCGCAACGTAAACAAAGCCCATGAGGCCAGCCATTTGAACTTGAAGTGCAATATTGAGGTCTTCTTTTTTAGAAACTCTCAGTAATGGAATCGATAAAAACACGCACGAGCAAAGTGCTATGAGAAGATGAGAAAATAGAGCCTGATCGAGAACGACAAAATAAATGATGGCGCTCAGAATAAAAAATGCGGCCTGAATATATTTGGGCGCCTGAAGAGGCTTAAAACTGAGGCGCGAATATTCGAAGATACCGACGAGCGAAATGAGAGATGAAATAACGATGAGACCCGTTTCCCGAAAGAAATAATAAGTGCCGACTAAGATGAGAATTGCAACAATTGCGGAGAGGCTTCGAACAATCACTGCACGGTGTCTTTGTTTTGAGATGAATCCTTCACTTTGCCAAAGCGTCTCTCGCGACCATTAAAAAATTCAAACGCAAGGTCGAGATCCTTTAATTTAAAATCAGGCCAGGGAGTCGGGGTGATATAGATTTCGCTGTAAGCCGCTTGCCAGAGTAAAAAATTTGAAAGACGAAACTCACCGCTCGTACGAATAATTAAATCCGGGTCAGGCATATCACGGGTGAACAAATGGTCTTGGATGAGCGTCTCAGAGATATCTTCGATACGGATTTCATTGTTCTGAAGCTGTAAGGCAATGCCTTTAAAAGCTTCGGTCAACTCTTGTCGGCCTCCGTAACTCAAAGCAAAGATCAACTGCATTCCTGAACACTGAGCGGTTGCCGCAACGGTCGCTTTCACTTCAATCTGAACGAGCTCAGGAAGTTTTGAAATGTCACCGATCGTTTGAAAGCGAATATTATTTTTAATGAGCGAGGCACGCTCTTTACGTAAATGCCTCGCTAGAAGTCTCATGAGAAAATTAACTTCTTGCCGTGGGCGTAACCAGTTTTCGGTGCTGAACGCATAAAGAGTGAGATATTCAAGGCCACGCTCCGCAGCCGCTTCAATCATTTTCTTGGCTATGCGAGCTCCGCGAACGTGCCCGTAAGCGCGGTCAAGGCCACGGTTCTTTGCCCAACGGCCGTTGCCATCCATGATGATCGCTAGATGTCGAAGACCGGGACAAGAACTTATCATATTGTCATGATTTCTTTTTCTTTGTCTGCAGCCAATTTATCGACTTTTTCAATATATTGATCTGTCATTTTTTGAATATCTTCTTGGGCGCGCTTGTTGTCGTCTTCGCTCATCGATTTATCTTTCAACGCTTTTTTCGCAAACTCATTCGCATCTCGACGAGCCATGCGAACCGCAACTTTAGCGTCTTCAACTACTTTTTTAGTATTTTTGACGAGCTCTTTACGGCGTTGTTCAGTCAAATCAGGAAGTTTCAAACGAATGACTTTGCCGTCGTTGATCGGCGCCATTCCGATGTCGCTTTTAGCAATTGCTTGCTCGATCTCTTTCAACATCGGCGCTTCCCAAGGTGCAATTAAAAAGCTTTTTGCATCTGGAGTTGAAACAGCGCTAACCTGATTGAGGGGAGTGAGAGTACCATAGTAGTTCACTTTTACGTTGTCGAGCATTGAAACTTGGGCGCGTCCGGTGCGAACTTTTTTGAGTTCGACTCCGAGAGCGGTGAGTGCTTTTTCCATTCCGGCTTTTGCACTATTTTTCATTTCATTGATCATAAATATTACCTCGTTGTTATTCCCAAAAATGGTTTACTTAATGAGAGTTCCAATTTTTTCGCCGCTAATCGCCTTCAGAATATTCTTGGGATCATTCAAATTGAAAGTAATTATCGGCAAACTATTATCCATGCAAAGGCTGATCGCGGTTGAATCCATCACGTTCAAACGGCGGTTGAGCACTTCGATATAGCTAAGCTCTTCAAATTTCACGGCGTCTTTATGGAGGTGGGGATCTTTATCGTAAACACCATCCACTTTGGTTGCTTTTAAGATCACTTCCGAATCAATTTCCATGGCGCGAAGGGCTGCGGCAGTGTCGGTTGTGAAATAAGGATTGCCGGTACCCGCAGCGAAGATCACGACACGACCTTTTTCAAGGTGGCGCATCGCACGCCGACGAATGTAAGGCTCGGCGATTTCATTCATTTCAATTGCTGATTGAACGCGCGTGTCGATGTTGAGTTTTTCGAGAGAATCTTGCATAGCGAGAGCATTGATACAAGTCGCGAGCATGCCCATATAATCTGAGCTTGCTCGGTCCATACCTTTTGCCGACGCCGACATGCCACGAATGATATTGCCGCCACCGATCACGAGACCAATTTGGCAACCCGTCTCAACCGCAACGGCAACGCCCTTTGCGATTTCTTGAATGACTTGCGGATTGATACCGAATCCTTGTTCTCCACCGAGGGCTTCGCCACTCAGTTTCAGCAAGACTCTTTTGTATTTAAGTTGTGCCAAAGATTTTAACCCTTTTTTACTTGAGCGGCCACTTCAGCTGCGAAATCTTCTGTTTTCTTTGCGATACCCTCGCCCAGTTCGAAACGAACAAATCGACGGATTACGATATTTTCGCCGATTTTAGCAATCGTCTCTTTCAAGTAGGTCCCGATCGTCAAATCTGGATTTTTTACATAAGCTTGTTCAAGCAAGCAGCTTTCAGAAAAAAACTTTTTAATTTGGCCATCGACGATTTTACCGATCATTTCTTCTTTTTTACCTTGCTCACGGGCTTTCGCTATCAAAACTTGACGCTCACGTTCAACGGTCTCTGCCGGAACTTCTTCTGGAGAAACCGCAATCGGATTTGTCGCCGCGATATGAAGAGCAACGTTCTTTACGAAATCTTTAAAGCCAGGATTGCGGGCAACGAAATCGGTTTCTGAATTTACTTCGAGCAAAACACCGATGCGGCCCTCGCCGTGAATGTAAGATTCGACAATGCCTTCAGAAGCCACTCGGCCCGCTTTTTTACCGGCGTTGCTCAAGCCTTTTTGACGAAGCCAATCGATCGCTTTTTCGAAATCGCCCTTGGTTTCTTCAAGCGCTTTTTTACAATCAAGCATGCCGGCGCTGGTTTTTTCTCTTAAGTCTTTCACCATTGTAGCTGAAACTGACATATATAAATCTCACTTTTTAAGAAATTAAATTTAAAGGATAAAGCGTAAGTGCTGGCGGGCCGGCACTCACTTCTAGACAACTAATCTTCTTTAACTTGAGATTTTGCTTCTTCTTCTTCAAGTTCTTTTTCGATCTCAA
>JAYTQQ010000280.1:0-3332 GCA_043746635.1 Bdellovibrionales bacterium
TACCACCTGGTCGTCGCACGTCTTGGCCTCATGCCGAATCAGAAGAGGAAGAATTCGTTTACGTTATCGAAGGAAACCCCGATGCTTGGGTTGATGGTAATCTTCACAGGCTCAACCCAGGAGATGCCGTTGGCTTCGTTCCTGGCACCGGCATTTGCCACACATTTTTAAATAATACTCAATCGGATGTGCGCCTGCTGGTTGTCGGTGAAGCAACTAAGAAGACCAATAAATGTTTTTACGCCCTTCATCCTGAGCGGAATGAAAAAGCCAAAAATGAAAGTTGGTTGTGGGAAGATGCTCCTAAACGGACCTTGGGCAATCATGCTGGAGTCCCTGATGTACAGAAAGCAATTCATCAAGACGAAAGTGTGGCAAAGTTCCTAAATCAAGCAGGACCATTGCTTTATCAATCTGAAGCTATCAACAGTTTGATGATCGGCCTATGTGAATCGATGCTGACGACACCTCCTTCTGCACATCCGGTTCTTTTGCGTCTCGTTCAAGGTGAAAAAACAGTGTCGGCTGCAATTCAAACACCTCCGATGAACTTAGTCCTGAGTGAATGCGACCAAATAGGACTTGAGCGATTCGCCCAGATTCTTATAAAGCAGAATGCATCGTTCCCGGGCGTAGTTGGCCCCGGAGACGTGGCAAAACGCTTTGCTGAAATTTGGTCACGCCTTAAGGGGTTAAAATCTTCATTGGCAATGGGACAAAAGATTTATGAGCTGACCGAAGTTAAGTTTCCGAAAACTATTCATGGAGAATTTTGTGCGGTAAAAGAAAATGACGCCGACATCATTGAAAAGTGGGCAATTGAATTTGCAAAAGAGTCGTTACCGACTACGGACGTTCGGCCTCTCGAATTTTGGAAGCAATATGCCTTGAGGGCAGTAAAGAATCAGACCGCTTACTTCTGGTTGGTCGATGGAATGCCAGCCGCAATTTCTCATACCAGTCGTCCAACGAAAAACGGTATTTCGATCAATGCTGTGTACACGCCGCCTAGAAATCGCAAAAATGGTTACGCTTCATCCGTGGTCGCTCACCTGACTCAGAAAATGTTGGACTCTGGAAAGCGGTTTTGCGTTCTCTACACCGATCTCGCAAATCCAACTTCGAATAAGATTTATCAGAAACTTGGCTACCGCGAGATTGCGGAATCGAGTCTGTACTCATTTGAGGCCAGCGATTCGTGAGAACATTCGAGGTATTTAAAGAAATAGTTATAGGTGGTATGAGCAAGGAACAGCTACTCAAGCAACTGTCTGAGAGCGGCATTCAGGTTAACAAATATGGCCCTTTGCTGTTCGGGCATTCTCAATTTCTACCTCCTGCAAATGCTGAAAAAGTGCGGCTTATTAAAGTGTCGCTTGCCGACCTTGGGTTAAACGAATCGTGTTCTATCGAGGAATTTGAAAGTCGAGCTTCTGCGTTAGATCTAAAATTATGTCCGCTTTACCTGGCGGCGTTTTTGCGACTGCAGTATTTAGATCAACCGGCAGGACCGTACTTGACCATCGCATCCAAAAAACTAGAAGCGGATGAAAACTTTCCGAATGGGTTCTACCTTCGAAATTTCGAGAACGCTCTTTGGTTAAGGGGATATAGGGCTGATGGCTTTGCAGGTTGGCCAGGGAAAAATGATTTTATTTTTATAAGGTAAATTGGATCGCGTGACGAGATCGAGTTATGAAGATTTTGATGAATCAAATGGAGGAACCAGTGACAAAAAAACCGAATGAGCAACCCATTCAGAACTTCTTCGGCCTTCCGATGCGTTGGGATCGACGAAACGCGTTTACGAATCTTTGGAATAAAACTGACGACCGTATATTTCCGCCAAAGTATTTTGGCATTGGCTGGAGCTTGAACGTCCATGCTCTTTTGAAATCGGCTGGCCTTATAAAATCTGAAAAAATAGTCCGTGATTTAAATTCCCTTCCGTCCGATTTGCCTGTGCCCCAAGATGACGGGGCCTGTGATCATTTGAATCAGATGAAAGTTCCTAAGGTAGCTTTGCGCTCAACAAATGAAAGAGATGTTGACCTTCAAAAACAGTCGCAGAAACCGACTATACTTTTCTTCTATCCCAGAACTGGTGAGCCGAGCAAGCCAGCGCCGGCTGATTGGGATTTGATTCCTGGAGCTCGTGGTTGCACTCCGCAATCATGTGGCTTCAGAGATCTACATGCCGAATTCAAACAGGCCGGGTATGAAGTATTTGGTGTCAGCTCACAAGATACGGTCTATCAAAAAGAGTTTGTTAGACGAAACCATATACCTTTTGAAATCCTGAGTGATTCTGATTTTAAATTGACCGAGGCGCTGAAGCTTCCGACTTTTCAATACCGCGAAATGCGACTTATAAAACGAATGGCCCTTCTCCTTAATGAAGGGGAAATAGTTAAGTCGTTTTATCCAGTATTCCCACCGAACAAGAATGCGGAAACAGTTTTGAATTGGATTCGCCGATAAAGTGCGTAATTAGGCATCTGATCGCAGCGATCACTTGGTAGAATTCCTGTGTGCATCCAACTACACAGTCACAAAATTTAAAAGTCTGTAACTCATGCAAGCGAACCCTGCATGTTGGTTGCTTTGGAATTACGCGCAAGTCGCTCGACGGATACAACGCTTGCTGCAAGGAGTGCCGCAATTACCGCCGCCGAAAGAGTTATCGAGGTGCGGACTTGCGGGATTCGACTATACTTCCGCTTAACGAAAACAATGAGGCCGTGCTTCGCAAGGCTATTTCCAATTCAGTTAAGTCGGTCCTTCCCGCACTTAAAATTCAAACCAACCAGGAAGCCGAATTTAAATTCGTTGTTCACGATGATAGCGCATTGGAGTTTGACTACGCCAATGGCAATGAAAGATGCATTTTCTTTTCCAGAGCATGTAGAGAGGCCTTTGTGAAAGCTACGGCGCAATTCTTAAACCGTGAAGCCGTTCGGTTATTCAACCTGGATGAGCGACTTTCATTATTGGAATGGCAATCTCAGAATCCTACTCTCGTAATTTCCGACTTATTTTGAGACCAATTAGAAAGTAAACTGAACTAATTCAGTACACATCAAATTTACTTCCGACAAACCATTCAAAATTAAAGATGATTGTTCCGGAGAATTTTCTCCACAAAAACCCTATAAAAAGGGAGGGAGATATTATGGGCAAACTAGCGAACCGGTCGATCGGTCTGAAGGTATCAAAGAAGAACGTGATATTTGATGAAGAGCTGAAAGCTCACGTCGAAGGCGGCGGTGGTATAGACTTTTACATCGGAGCACCCGAGTGGGCGCAAAGCTTATTTGAACGCAGCCATACGG
>JAYTQQ010000281.1:0-26623 GCA_043746635.1 Bdellovibrionales bacterium
CAATACTTCAGATCCCACATTTTTTTGTGATGGAGTCAACACCAATGGATTACGCGATGATATGCAAAGTTTTCTATTTGACACGAATGTAGTTCTCAAAAACCGCCAAGAAGCCGGGCGCGTTCTTGCTCAAAAAATAAAATCAGTTTTAAGTTCAGTTTCTGATGCGATGGTGGTCGCACTTCCTCCGGGCGGAGTTCCAATTGCGTTCGAAATATCTGAGGAGTTTTCAATTCCCCTTTGTGTTCTGGCCGCGAGTAAAATTAGGGCGCCTTCTCGTCCTGACCTCATTATTGGCGCCATAACAGAAGAAGGCCACCACCACATTGACGATTTCAGTTCACGACTTATCGGAACTTCTCGCGACAAGCTTGAACAAACGCTTGCTCGAGAGAAATTAGCGATTGAAAGTAAAGTGCGCCGCTATCGCCCCGGCGAAGTTCTTCCTGATTTAAAAAATAAAACCATAATCCTCGTTGATGATGGACCCACCTCAAATATGACGGCCCGAGTGGTTGCGAGTTACTTACGGTTCAAAGAAGTACGACAAATTGTTTTGGCCGTTCCTGTTTGTGCAAAGCAAAGCGTAGCTGAACTCACCGCCGATTTCGATCATGTCATAAGTCTCTACCACCCTGGCCCGTTCTTTTCGATGCGAGATTACTTTTTAGATTTCAGAGATATTTCAGATGAAGAAGTTCAATACCTTTTGTCAAAGTCTCGTAAAAAAAAGTTTGCAAATACCGAAAAAGCGTTTTCAAGAAAAGTGCTTATCCCCGTGGAGGGAAGCATTGAACTTCAAGCAACCTTGTCGATTCCGACTTACGCAAAAGGGATTGTTTTATTCGCGCATCCCAACTCGAGTAAACGCTTTGAGTATCGAAATAATATGATCGCCGAAGAATTAAATAGAATCGGCATCGCGACCTTGCTTTTTGACTCACTCACAGACGACGAATCGCTTGAGCGCGCAAACGTTTTTGATATTCCATTTTTGGCGAGTCGTCTTGCCTTCGCGACGAAGTGGGTACGACTCCATCGAATGACCCGTGAACTTTCAATCGGATTTTTATCTGAAGGATCAGGAGCAGCCGCCGCGCTATGGGCTTCAACTTATCTTGGAGCGGATGTTTCATCGATTGTGTCTCGAGGGGGACGGCCCGATCTTGCACAAGTTCGCTTAACTCGAGTCAACACCCCAACTCTCCTCATCGTCGGCGATCAAGATACCGAAATTATCGAAATCAACAAAAATTGCCTCCGAACTTTATCCTCAGGAAAATTGATCCTTATCCCGGGTGCCTCGCACCTCTTCGATGAGCCCAACACCATCGAAGAAGTTTCAAGAGAAGCCTCACTTTGGTTTCTGAAAAACTTTAAGACTGTAGGCACTGCTGGCAAATCCCGTGACGTGTTTGTTTCTGGCTCCCTTGCTAAACTTGCTGCTGCGAGACCACGCTCGCGAGTACGAAGGCCTCGGCTATTCCGTGAGGACTTGCGGTTGCATTAAAGCCTCTGCGCTTTGCGAGCCGGATCGTGTATACAAAAAATGAGTACGATGAGCAAAAGCCAAAGCCAAAAACAAGAAAAGTCCCTTACAACGTCTTGGCCCTGGCGATAAAGCCATAAGATTTCATGCGGTCGTCATGGTTAAATTTCAATTCAAACTAGACTTCTTCACAGCCGTGAGACATGCGAAAATAAGGAAATGAAAATTTTCTGGACGCTCTCCCTCACCATCATTCTCGCTGCCGGCTGCACCCGAGATAGCGACATTCCTGGAGTCACTTTAGGAACAGGCGGAGTAACCGCTTCGCAACTCAGCAACAATTATTCGATCTGTCACATCGTAGCTACAAACGAATTTGGAACCGAGCTGAATGGAACGTCCTTTTTTCGTTCCATCTATTTTCGGCCCGATAGCACCTACCTTCTCAGCGTTGACCTCTACACTGGAACTACTTGCCAAAGTGGTGGCACAGAAGTTTTCTCTTACTCTCAAGGTGGAACGTACGCGACCGGAGGAGTTCTCACTTCGCCCGCAGGCGCTACGCAAGTCGTTTTCACGGTGAAGACTTCAACTCTCACAAATTTCGGTGGTGCCAGTCCTGGAAATATTTGGGCTAACTATTTTAATCTATACTGTCCGGGTTCGTCGCTGGGCCTTAGTACAAACTCAACGAGTGTCGATCAAGTTTCTGCTGTTCATTGTCTTCACGATATCAATCCGAATTTCTCACTCCCAACTTTTACCGCTTCTGGAGGGGTTCTATACGATTCAATTATTTTAAATGCAGATACGATACCGGTTACAATTTCGACGAGTCCTATCGTCAGCATTTTCGAACAAGGCGTCGGCGGTAACTATCCAACGTCATCAACTCTCATCTATACGGCGTTCTAACCAGGGGCATTCTGTCGTCCTCGAAAACGATCGACCGTCATATTCTCTTGAGTGTGATTTCAAAGCTTATTTTAAAGTAAAATATTTTCTGTGCTCGATGATCAAGCATCGGTTCGAAACGACGCGAATACTGGCGCGTTCGGCCCGCGCCTCCGCGGCACGATTTGCAATTCCAAGCTGGAGCCACATGACTTCGACTCCTCCTACTTCTAGAATTTCGTCGATGACTTGATCGATGCGATCTGAACTTCGAAAAACATCAACAAATTTTCGATATTCTGCAGGAACTTCACGAAGACTCAAATAAATTTTGAACCCGCTTTCGGAGTGCGCTTTTGGATAGGTGCCGACCATTTGCCAACCGTGATCCCGCATGTAGATAGGAACGTAGTGGCTTGCTTTTTGAGAGTCTGGACTGAGCCCATAGACCGAAAATTTCTTATATCGAGATAACAAATTTTTTATTTCGACGTCTTTGACGTTCATGATGAGCCTTATTCGACGAGATTTGATTTTTGCAAATACCCGCGCAAATTACAGAGTGAGTGCCAGTTTGCTCCATCATGGCATTCATCCCAATAAATATAAAGTGTTTCGCGATCTGGGCTTAATTTAATCGTCGCGCGCTCGGTTTCTCCAGAGAGAATCATTTGATGATCTGAAATTTCAACTTCGTATATTCGCAAAAATCCAGAATTAGAAATCGAATATGATAAGTAGGTACGTGTGCTGGCGTCGTAAGAAATCCAGCCCATTCCGGTAAAATGTGTGGCTCCAATATGTCGGTCAAACCGATTCACCAAAAAAAATCCGCCTTCGAGCCATTCATAAACTTCTTCGCCCATGACCGGTACACGTGAAGAACCAAAACCACTTTCGCCCTCAATTCTCCAGTGGCCGATAAAGGCTTTGAGCTGGCGGTGCTGAGGACCTTTTAGTGGTGCGAGCGTGTTTCTTTCGCGAATGAAGTCGAGTGCTTCCATATCATTTTCCCCGGGTTTAATAAGCTGCTTCGCTGCAAAGCCAAAGCCACCTCGATACCAAATTTAAAGCGTGCCCTGGCACCATAGCGAGGCAAATTTCCACAAACAAATCGCTGGAGCCCAACTTATTTCACTAGCCCTGGAGGCAAGTATGCATTCAACAATCAAAATGAAAGCACTCATTTTATTTAGACTTGCTCGCAATCAAAGTCCGTGCAAAATAAAAGTATGAAAAAGTGCGAATCTTGCGGGCAAGAGTTTAAGTGTGGTGCCTCCGAGAAAAATTGTTGGTGCTTGTCGGTTGCATCGGCTGAAAATATTCCGAAGGCGTACCAAGATTGCTTGTGTCCAAAATGTCTCGCACAACTTGGTCGAGGCGCGACTGAAGATTTTTATTACGAAGGCAAAAATCTTATTTTCACGAGAGCCTACCACTTAAAGCGTGGCCAGTGTTGCCAGAGCAGCGAAGCGGGATGTCGACATTGCCCCTACCGCTGAGGCAATTATACCAAAAAACATGGCCTCCTCCCTTTAAAAGCCTCCCTCCTGGAAGCGTCTTTGCATATTCAATCCTTAACTTATTTGAAAGGATTGTATATGGCATATCTTAGTACACGCGATCACACGAAACTTTACTTCAATGATATGGGCGGCAACGGAGAGCCCGTGGTCCTCATACACGGCTGGCCCGTGAGTTCAGCCATGTGGGAATATCAAGCCCTCGCACTAATGGAACGTGGACACAGAGTCGTTGCGTACGACCGCCGAGGATTCGGCAAATCAGAACAACCACGTGATGGTTATAACTACGATACTCTCGCAGATGATCTTAAAGATTTACTCGACCATTTAAATGTTCAATCTGTGAAGCTCGTAGGATTCTCAATGGGCGGCGGCGAAATCGCAAGATACTTAGGACGCCATGGCTCTTCACGAGTTTCAAAAGCTGTTCTGATTTCTTCGATGGTTCCCTACATGCTGAAGACTGCCGATAATCCGGAGGGAGTTCCTGAAAATGTTTTCAGCGATATCATCAGCGGGCTTAAAGAGGATCGTCCACACTTTTTGGCGGGTTTCGCAAAAGATTTTTACGGCGATTCGATGATCAGGTCTGCTGTCTCGAAAGAGATCTTAGACTGGACCGCCTTTATGGCCTACCCTGCATCGCCCAAAGCGACGATTGACTGCGTGACCACGTTCGGTAAAACAGATTTTCGTGGAGACATGAAAGCATTCACGATGCCAACTCTCATCATCCATGGATCAGCAGATAAAACGGTCCCTCCGGATGCAGCGGGTAAGCAGGCAGCAAAAATGATTTCAAAAGCGATACTTAAAATGTACGACGGCGCTCCTCACGGTCTCTTTGTTACTCACAAAAATCAATTGATTGAAGATCTTTTGGGATTTTTAAATTAAGGAATTCAGTTTTGAAAAAAACTTTTGCTCAAAATAACACAGAGGCCGCAACATTCACCGTTGCGGCTGTTAATTTACTGGCGATCGGCGCACAGCTGGCGGCACCAAAGGCGCTCAGTCTATTCAGTCGAAAATATGTGAGAGGGCCTCTTCGTGGGGTTCTAGCTGCTGGCGCAATCGAATGCGCATACCTCGGTCTGAAAGGCGAACTTACAAAAGAGAAAGCCGCAAAAGTCATGGGTTCGACCCTTACCTCTTGGGCTGCTGCAGAGACCGGAGCGCTGGTGGGTTCTATCGCCGGCCCTGCCGGGGCGATCGTTGGCGGAATCATCGGCGGCGCCATTGGCTACACCGGCTTTCACCGATTTTTTAAACCCGCAGTTATTTAATTTTTGTGCTCCGCCGGAAACATCGAACCGGCGTAAAAACGCATTTCGAGAGAGTCTGCCGTTGTCGGTGAACCACAGCTCATGCGTGATCGGGCGCCAATCAAAACCAACAGTATTACGAACTCCTCTTGCGACACTCTCTTATTAAAATTTTTAATTTCTGCTTTTTCTTTAAAAAAATCTTCAATATTTTCGAAGCGAAAAAATAGTGATCGCGATAATAATGTTTTTCATTTTATTCTTCGTCTATGAAGGTACGAATAGAGCTTGGATCTACTTCAGATTGATCGTTTAGCTCTGCCATGATTTGGAGATTGCCGCGATTCTTTTGAACCCCGCACGACCAAGTCGTCGCAACTTCAAGTCTGATTTCTTTGCGCGTCGTTAGATCATTCCAACTTGCAGAGTGAAATTGAAGAGACGTTGCGAGGTCATTTCCGCAAAAGCCAGATTTCTGAAGGCTGTCTCTGATAGAAATCATCCGTTGCGTGTGATCCTCGAAAAAAATCTCGTCGTTACGATCGGCATGGCGCCACAAGATAGCGCTGAATTCCCCGGCAGAACGGATTGTCTGAACTTTTTCGTTGAGAACTCTAGCCATTTCAAATTCTAAAACCGTGAGCTCCAGCCTCGGAATGATCTTACCCTGAAGCAAAATGTCGAGCCATAAAACCATCGCGTCTGAAACCTGAAAAGCAATCGTGTGAGCATCATCCAGCCACAACAAATCTTGGTTGAGCCAAACTTGATCATCGTGCTTGGTAAATTTTTGGTCGGCGAGATCTGTTTTATTTTTAAAGATGACTTTGGGAGCGTTCAGCGATAGCTGCCTTGCCGTTCGTAACCAACTTTCTTGATCTTCACTTAAATTGCATTCGTCATTTGAACAAACCGAAAGGAGTTCGTCGAGATGGGCCCTTGCAAATAGGATCGAATATTCAGATTGACCTGCTTCCGACCTAACAATGATAGGACCCGCAAGCGAGGCCAGGGCAAAAACGAGAATAGATAAAATTTTAATGATCATTCATTGTTCTTTTTTGCGACGCTTACGAACAGGGCAAGGCTGAAGGCTCATCGAGTACATCTCGTCTTTATCGAGATGCTCAATGTTTTCCAAAAATTGACGATCGCGAATTTTCAATTTTAATTTTTCGGAAATGATGTCTGCGGTCTTTTCAGAAACTTCGTGTTTTCTGCCAACGATTTCGCTGAGCCTCGAGGCACTCAGCTCAAGGTCCCGTGCGAAAACTCTGAGCGAATAGGAAAACTCAGAAATAGTATGCTGTGAAAAGGTCGTGCACATGGCGCGAACTTATTTTGAAGCAAACTTAAAATCAAGTTAATTAAGATATTTAATAGCCCTCGTAGGACTTGATATCGAACAGCAGAAATTGGTTTCGGGTGCTGATCTGATATCTATCGCTCTTAAACAATCTTCAACAGATAAAATGGTCGCTGGAGTACGAGAAAAATCTATTCACGCCAACGCGGTCTACAAAGATCTCTCATTTTTGTCGCGAGGAGGCAATGGCCTCTTCGCTTGCTTCGTAAGAAAATATCTTTTAGTTTTACGAGATAAAACTTTGAATGAGTAAATTCGGTATTCATTGGATGTTTAATTTCGATCAGCCACAAAAAAGGAAAATAGATGGAATACCGCCGACTCGGGCACTCAGGTTTAAAAGTTCCGGTCCTCAGTTTCGGAACCGCGACATTTGGCGGAAGCAACGAATTCTTCAAAGCCTGGGGCTCAACCGATATTCAAGAGGCCACGAGACTCGTCGACATCTGCATGGATTCTGGCCTTAACTTCTTTGATACAGCCAATGGTTACTCGGTAGGACAAGCTGAAGAAATTTTAGGGCAGGCGATCAAAGGTCGTCGAAATGAAATGCTCATTTCGACGAAAGCGACTTTTCCAATGGGCAAAGGCGTGAATGATCTTGGCTCTTCCAGATTTCACCTTATTGAATCGTGCGAGGCAAGCCTCAGGCGATTAAATATCGACCACATCGACATTTTTCATATTCACGGATTTGATTCTTACACTCCCGTCGAAGAAACACTAGGCGCGCTCAACACGCTCGTTCAAAGCGGTAAAATTCGTTACATCGCTTGCTCAAACTTTTCGGGTTGGCATTTGATGAAGTCCCTTTCTGTTTCTGAAAAATATGGATGGAGTCGGTACATCGCCCATCAAGTTTATTATAGCCTCGTCGGCCGCGAACTCGAGTGGGAGCTCATGCCTCTCGCCGCAGATCAAGGCGTAGGGACAATCGTGTGGAGTCCGCTTGCAGGCGGGGCTCTCAGCGGTAAAATTCGCCGAAACAAACCCGCTCCCAAAGAGAGTCGACTCGGACAGATTAAATTTGTCAGTTACGATGATGAAGTGCTGTTTAATGTGACCGACGTCCTTGAACAAATAGCCAAAGAAAGACAAAAGACGATTCCGCAAGTGGCACTCAACTGGGTTCTTCGCAGGCCAACCGTTTGCAATATTGTGGTCGGCGCTCGCAACGAAGAACAGCTCAAACAAAATTTAGGAGCCGTTGGCTGGGAACTGACGATCCAAGAAATTGAACGTCTCGATAAGGCAAGCGATGTTCGCATGCTCTACCCCTATTGGCATCAAAAAGCTTTTCCGCAATTGTCTCATACTCTCAACCAACTGCGCGGAACTTTTTAGAATTTAGCAGAGATTCCAAAAATCTTGCGTCGGCAAACTCAGCCTGCTAAGCTCGTTCAATGACATCTATTTTTTTGAGTTTCTTAGTCCAAGCCGCATTTGCAGTCACTCCGGTTCAAAATATTTTAGACCCGGGAGCGATCGATAAAAAAATCGATCCCTGCAAAAATTTTTATCAATATTCTTGTGGTAGATGGCTCAAAGATTTTAAATTACCTGCCGATAAATCAAGTTACTGGAGACAGGGCAACGTACTTTCCGATCATGTCGAAGAAAGCCTCAATACGATTCTTTCGGAGCTTTCTCAAAGTAAAAAGCATACGGCTAACCAAACTAAGCTGAGCAATTTTTATAAAAGTTGCGTTGACATAAAATCTCCAGATTCTGATGGCGTGATCGAACTTAAGAAAAGACTCAAAACTTTAAGTGAGATGAATGATAAAGCTTCGATCGCAAAAAGTATTGCGCAGCTCTCAATCGTTGGTACGCATACTCTTTTTGAATTCGGGAGCGATCAGGATCTTAAAGATTCGAGCCAAACGATTGCGGCGGTTGATCGTGGCGGCATGTCGCTTCCGGATCCAGATTATTATTTAAAAGACGATGCTAAGTCGGTCGAAATTCGTGAACATTACAAGACTCATATCGCGACTATGCTCAAACTCGTTGGAGAACCCGACAAAGATGCCAGCGCGATCGCCATGAAAATTCTCGCGTTCGAAACCGAGCTCGCTAAGCACTCGATGAAAAAAGACGATTTGCGAGATACGGCAAAACGCTTTCACCCGATGGATTTTGATGGACTCAAAGGTTTAGCTCCGAGCATCGATTGGGATACTTACGTCAGCACGCTCGGAATCTCGGCTCCAAAAAAATTAAATGTGACCGAACCAGAATTCATGACGGCACTCAGTGCGCTTCTCGGCTCCATGAAGGCCGAAGATCTCGCAAATATTTTCAAATTTAAATTGATTCATCGCTCTGCGTATTTTTTGGCGGGCTCACTCCAGCAAGAAGACTTTAACTTTTGGCACAAATATTTGAATGGCCAAAATGAGCTTCCATCTCGGTGGAAGTACTGCACGCAAATTATCGAAGGTGAAATGAGCGAAGCGCTCGGAGAAGCTTACGTTGCGAGTATTCCGAATTCGAAAGAGATTCGAGATAAAACAAAAATAATCTTTGAAAATATTAAAAGTTCTTTTGCGACAAACCTCAAAACCATCACGTGGATGGATCAAAAAACAAAAACGCAAGCCGAAAAGAAATTGAAAAAGCTTTCGAGTAAAATTGCATACCCCGAACACTGGAGAGATTATTCGAAGCTCTCCACCGATGCTCATACATTCTATCTCAATGAACTCCATTCAACCGAGTTTGAAGTACGTCGCGATCTCGCCAAAATCGGTAAACCAACTGATCGTTCTGAATGGTTGATGGCCGTCTGGGAAGCAAATGCATACTATACAAACGCAAACAACGAGATGGTACTACCTCTCGGAGAATTAGTTCCCCCGGTCTATGATCCTAATTTCAGTGACGCCG
Source organism: Bdellovibrionales bacterium (assembly GCA_043746635.1). GTDB lineage: Bacteria > Bdellovibrionota > Bdellovibrionia > Bdellovibrionales > JAMPXM01 > JAYTQQ01. The sequence continues at coordinate 9,430 of JAYTQQ010000281.1, forward strand.
CAAATTATTCTAGTCTTGGTGGCAGCACCATCGGGCATGAATTAACACACGGCTTTGATGATTCAGGCAAAGACATGGACTCCGACGGAAACTTCGTCAGCTGGTGGACTCCCACTTCTGCAAAAAGATTTGAAGAACGCACTCAGTGTTTTATTAAACAAACCGAAGACTATGATATTATTCCGGGTTCGAAATTACGCATCCGCGGAAAAGCCACACTCGGAGAAAATCTCGCCGACAACGGAGGACTCAAGCTGGGACTCATGGCTCTAGCAAAAATTAAAAATCATAATACTCCGGCTTTCGAAGAGTACGATGAAATACAACAGTACTTTTTAGCGTACGCGCAAGGCTGGTGCTCGAAAATTTCGGATGAAAAATTGCGTGACAGTTTGCTTACTAATTTTCATCCTCCGACTGAGTTTCGCGTGAATGCGGTCGTAGCGAATCGACCTGAATTTGAAAAAGCGTTTCATTGCAAAGCAGGCTCGCGAATGGCCCCAGTTAATCGTTGCGCGATTTGGTAAAACTCGTTTCAAAGAAATCAAGAATCTCTTAGTTGTGAAGAAGCCACACCCTGACGATTTTCCAAAAATGGTTGCTTGGCGTAGATTTTATCGATGTAATTTGTGGCAAATTTCACGAATCTGGCATAGAACCTTTTGAAAAGAAAGTAGGCCCACACGTGAGCTGCACTGTTTGTCTCAGTCCTAAAGCGAATCTCGAATGCGGAATCTGCAAAGAACCGGTCTGTAAAACCTGCGCGCAATTCTTAGAAGATGATAGCTTTTCTTTCTTGCAAAAGGTTCCGGAAGAACTAGCTTGCTCGGCTTACTGTTCTCGTTGTTTTGACGAAAAAGTCGCTCCCCAATTAGCCGAATACGAAGCCACGATGGAGAAAGCAAGGAAAGTCACCGTTTTCTTAAAAAATCAAAGTAAAGAATCTCGCATTTATAAAAGTTTAGAAGCCCCCATCACGGTCGACGGTTGTCCCGATGCAAAAGAAGCGCTTTTACGTCTCGCTTTTTTTGCGGTTCAGGCAAACTTTAACGGGCTCATAAACGTTGATATTTCGGCTAAGAAATTTCGCGAAGGTGGATATCAAAATTCTATTTATAGCGGCATCGGAACACCAACCCATATTCAAAACGAAAACTCACTTCGCAAATAGGAGCTCCCATGGCTCAAACTCCAGAAGAAGTGCTCTCATTTTTTAAATCCCGTTGGACGGTTCGTAAGTACAAATCAGTTGAGATGCCGATCGAGCATCTCGACGTGATTCTAGAAGCCGCCCAGCGAGCCCCTACCGATGCCACAGTGCAGATGTGATGTAAGCACTTTCGAATGCCTGACTTTTATCTTGATATGATGCCGCCCTATCTATTTACACCCACAAAAACTTTATTTCTTAACGAGCTTCTTAGTTTTTTGTTCTTCGATGTATTCGTCGAAAGTAATATGGTTGTCGTAAACAACTCCGCCGTCGATTTCGATAATGCGGTTCGCAACGGTCTGAACGAATTCGTGATCGTGGGAAGTGAAAATCACGCTTCCTTTAAATCTTTGAATACCTTCATTCACCGCCGTAATACTTTCGAGGTCAAGATGGCTTGTTGGACCATCGAGCATGAGAACGTTTGCTCCTGAGAGCATCATCTTGGCGAGCATGCAGCGAACTTTTTCTCCGCCCGACAAGACCTTCGGTTTTTTGAGAGCCTCTGGGCCGCTGAAGAGCATTTTACCTAAAAATCCGCGAATGAAAGATTCATCTTTCTCGTCTGAATATTGTCTCAGCCAATCGACGAGAGTTTCTTCGTTGCCGATAAAATACTTCGAATTATCAGTCGGAAAATAATTTCGAATCGTCGATCCACCCCAAGTAAATTTACCTGAATCTGCCGGAACATCTCCTGCAAAAATATCGAGGAGCAAAGTCTTCGCCAAATCGTTTTTGCCAACGAGCGCGATCTTGTCGCCTTTGTTTACACGAAAACTGATGTTCTTTAAGATCATTTCGCCGCCGACTGATTTAGAAATGCCTTCGACCAAAAGAATATCGTTACCGAGCTCACGCTTCAGATCAAAGCCAACGAAAGGAGTTTTGCGAGTCGACTTAGGCATGTCGTTAAATTCAAGTTTCTCTAATTGCTTTTGTCTTGATGATGCCTGTCGTGACTTAGATGCATTCGCGCTAAATCGCGCAATGAAGGCTTTGAGCTCTTCGGCTTTATCTGAGCTCTTTTTATTTTGGTCAGAGAGAAGGCGCTGACCCAATTCACTCGCTTGTCTCCAGAAGTCGTAGTTTCCCGTGTAGGTCGTGACTTTAGAAAAGTCGATATCAGCCATATGGGTGCAAACTTTATTTAAGAAATGACGATCATGCGAAATGACGATGACGGTATTTTCAAAGCTTAAGAGAAACTCTTCGAGCCACTGAATGGCGTAAATATCGAGATGGTTCGTCGGCTCATCGAGAAGCAAAATATCGGGCTTTCCGAAGAGGGCTTGGGCGAGTAAAACTTTAACTTTGTTTCCGCTCACGAGGTCTTTGATGAGGCCCGTATGAAGCTCTTCGGCAACGCCAAGGCCGGCAAGCATGGCCCCCGCTTCTGACTCCGCTTCGTATCCACCGAGTTCAGCAAATTCCATTTCGAGGTCGGAGGCTCTGACACCATCAGCATCCGAAAAATCGGGCTTCGCGTACAGGGTTTCTTTTTCGACCATAACTTTGTAGAGACGGTCGTTGCCCATCAAAACGGTTTTTAAAACTTCTTGCTCATCAAATAAGTAATGATCTTGTTTTAAAATAGAGAGACGCATATTCGGCGGGATCGAAACTTCACCCGTACTGGGCTCAAGTTCCTTTGAGAGAATTTTAAAGAACGTCGTCTTACCCGCCCCATTGGCACCGATCAACCCGTAGCAGTTGCCCGGCGTGAACTTCACATTCACGTCTTCGAAAAGTTTTTTCGCACCAAAATTAAGGCTCACATTGGAAGTACTGATCATGGGTTCTTTCGATTTGATTGTAAAAAGTAGCACGGGATTGCAAATTATTTAGTCCGCCACGGTCTAAAACTCAACTGAAACAATTTGAATCCTTGTGCCAATCTAGTTTTGCAAGTGCTGAGCCAGCGCCGGGGCACATTTCAAGGTTCGCTTTGGGAACGGGGCAATCAGCCTCTGGCCTTTTCATTGGCTCAAATTAAAAGTGAACCCGAGCTGGTCCACTGCGTGCATTACTTTAATTCGTCTCGATTCAGAGTTCAATTACTAAGGAGTATATATGTTAAGAGCAGCCATCGCATTTTTAATTATCGGTATTCTTGCTTTCGCAGTAGGGGCCGGAAACATTGGCGGACTTTCTATGGAAGTCGGCAGAACTTTACTTTACGTATTCGTCGTGCTCGCCGTTTTGAGTTTTCTCGGAACACTCATTACAGGTCGTGGCAATCCAAGACTGAAATAAGTCACCTCAAACAAGGTCTACTCCTTTGAGCCGAGAAGCTCGGCTCAAAGGAGTAGAACCATCTTCTTCTTCGAAAAATCAATTAGAGCTCTTTGCAAACTGGGCTAAAACTCACCAGTCCCCATTTTCTTTCCAGTTAGAAAGAACCCAAAACGCAAAATCTTTTTCGACGTTCGAATCCCAAGACCGAGCGGTCTCCCAAAGTGGGAGGAGCTATACCACGACGGCCCGACTTATGATAGAGTCGAGGTATGAAAACGAAGTTAGCCATCAAAAAAATCAACGAAAGAGGCGTTCTCCTGGTTTTTCCGATAAATAATAAGCCCGAACCCAATTCTCTTTGGAAAGAATTTCATCCTAAGAAAAAAATGATCTGGGAGTGGGATACTGGCGGCGACGCAAGCGTTGGTGATTTGTGGCTTCTGATGAAACACCTTTCGGACTGCGGCGAAGTAGATGACGGGGCCTTTCCATCCTTGGCGGTGGGGTCGACGCAACTATTATTCGAAGACCTATGGCTCGCGGCCAAAGACATGAAATCCGCGAAGGCACAGAAGCTTGTAGATCAGTTTATGCCGATCGGCTCACTTGTTAGAAAATTTTTCGACAAACAAATGTCTTCGTTTTCATTTGCCATTCCGAATTTTCAAAAGCAGCATTGAAGGACCATAGGGAGATCCTACCAATCAATAGGCTTATAATCTTTTAAAAATTTTCCGCACCAATGTTTGCCCGTGAGGATGCCGTCAATGAATGGGTCGCAAACACGTGCGGCACCGTCGACGATGTCGAGTGGCGGTTGAAAATCGTGAACTTCAGTTTTCAGATTTGCAAGCGTGACGGGATCCTCATCGGTGACCCAACCGGTATCGACCGCGTTCATGTAAATACCATCTTTTGCCAAATCACTCGCCGAAGTATGCGTCAGCATATTAAGAGCGGCCTTCGCCATATTCGTATGCGGATGCCGATCTGTTTTTGTGAAGCGGTAGAATTTGCCTTCCATCGCGGTGACGTTCACGATGTGTTTTTTGCCAGTGTTGTCACGTCTCATCAGCGGAGCTAATTGACTACACAAAACAAAAGGCGCCACCGCATTCACGAGCTGCACCTCTAACATCTCTGGAGTCGGTACATCTGCGAGCTTCAAACGCCAAGAGTTGGTAGCGCGCAAATCCACCTGCTGCAAATCCGCATCGAGTTTCCCGCGCGGAAAAACTTCCTCAACAGCTAAAGAATTATCATACGAGTACGGAATTTGTGAAAGCTGCGCCGAAGCCCTGAGACCAATACCCGGACCTTGCCCGTGCCACGCAACTAACGCTGAAGATTCGCCAGTCCCTGGTGAGCAAAGCATATTGAGTTGTTCGCGGCACTGCTGACTCGCACTTAATATTTGTTGAGCTTCTTTCGGGAGGTATCGGTGAGCGATTTTTTCGTTGTCCATCAGGTGAGAATAAAATCCTGGCGGACGACGAACGGTTTGGGCCGCGTTGTTGATGAGAATGTCGAGTCGATCAACGGTCTGCTCGATGTAGCGACAAAAAATCTCAACGCTCGGAGTATGTCTTAAATCTAACCCATGAATTTGGAGACGCTCTCCCCACTGAGAAAATTCAGGCTCGTGAGAAAATCTCAAAGCCGCATCCACCGGAAAGCGCGTCGTCGCGATCACCTGCGCACCTGACCTCAACATCATGAGAGCTGCGTGATAGCCAATCTTCAAGCGAGCTCCGGTAATGAGTGCGACTTGGCCCGTGAGATCACAGAGCTGAAATCTTTTTGCGTAGTTGGTTGCAGCACAGGCGGGGCACATCGAATCGTAGAAAAAATGAAGCCTGGTAAATTCGGCCTTACAGACGTAACAGTTGCGCGGAGAATTTAGGTATTGAACTTTTTCTTCTCCACTCAAAATTTGAAGTGGAGCCTGAAAGACGCTGGAGAGTCTCGCCTCACGAATTCCCGTTGTGGCACGTGCCTGACGATCAGGAATCTTGACGGCTTTGCGACGATCTTTCGTCGCCACTTTTTGGCGCTGTTGAATTTCGTCTTTGCTGGGACGTGAAAATTGTCCGGCAGCTTTCAGCAATGCATTTCTCTGTTCAGCATCTAACGAAGCTAAAAGCTGAGGGTCTTGAGAAAGCTTGGTCAGCGTCTCGATGGCAGAAAGAACGGGATTGTCAGACATGGCGCGAATTTAAGGTTGAGGCACAGCCCCTGTCAAGGGCGAGCCGAGGTACAGAAAAAACAACATTCGAACTCATCCAGAGGTGAGGCAACCTACAACTTGCCCAACTTTGGAGGAACCAGTAAATACTACCGAACGTGCTTTAAAGCCTGGATGATCTGATCGAGAGTTCCTAAAAACGTAGACCGATCCTTTTTTTCCATCGCGGAAGGTCCCCCCCGCATTTCACCCATATGCCTTAAGTTTGCCGAAAGCTCTCGGCCAGCAATCGCTGAACCAATGCTGTCCTCGGTCCACTCGCGACCTTTTGGATTTAAAACTCTCACCGACTTTTTAATGCAGCGATCGGCTAATAAAATATCCGAAGTGACCAAGATATCGCGCGCTTCTGAATGTTCGACGATCCAATCGTCGGCGGCGTCGAAGCCTCCACCCACGACTTGCATTTCGATGCGCGGATCAAGAGGAACCGTCAGGGCCTTGTTCGCCACCAAAATCACTTTCAGCCCGTACCTCGCGGCGACTTTATAAACTTCTTCTTTGACCGGGCATCCGTCGGCGTCAATGTAGATGGCGAGCATTTATGCGGATCTCTGAGCACGCCGCGTGTGGCGCGAATTCGCACGCTCGACGAATACGAGTTGTTGCTCAACGAGCCGATCAAAAACTTTCAAAAGCTTATCATGCTCACGTGTTTCTGTGCCTAAAAGCTCGATGCACTGGTGAATCGCTTCGATCGTCGAAACACATTCAGGCGCAGGCTGTTTACGAACGCGAAACGTTGAAAGACGTACTGGAGTAAAACATATTTGCGGCAAAGCTTTCAGATTCGAACTCAAGTGAAGCATTTTACGAGCGGTATTCCAGGTGCCGTCGATGACGAAAACCGCAAGTTTTTTTTCGGATGGGACTAATGCGGATTTTTCATCCGCCGACCAGCTTGAAATATTCAAGGACCGACGTCCCGGATACAAAATCACCGAGTGGTAAGAATCATTTGCTAAAATCGCGTTTACTTTTTGGTTGCGAGAGTAATCGTGGCCGACGATCAATTCTGAGTTCTGCAAACACAAATGCGACATGCGACCCGTAGCGATTCGCCGACGCACTTCAATCGGGTGCGTGAGAATTACGTATTTCACTCCGGGATCAAAACACTCAACGTGTGAGCAATAGCAGTTGAAGCTCGGCTGCCGACACTCCAAACAAATTTCACGAAACTTTTCTTCACTCGCTAAAAATGTTTTTCGATTTTCAAAATATTTCTGGGTGTTCATTTTTTCTGTCATGAAATCATCTTACCCAAGACCAGGAGCGATGACATCTAGACCTAAATCGAGAAAAAGCGGGAGCAGACTCAATTTCTGCTCCTGCCCACACGGAAAGAACTTAAATTAAAAAATTGGCCGATAAGTTTCTTTTGTCGGTGGGGTCAGACTCTTCCAATCTCTATTTGCCTCCGGAGTCACGGCGATGTCTGCGGCTCCGCCGTCGACGAAATTGCGTTTCGCTCGTTCGACTCCAGCGAGATCGGTATGAACAGAAAGCAAAATAGCTCCGTCCTTGACGTAACTTTCGTAACGGCGGGCTTCATATTCGGGAACTCCGAGACCGATGAGCGCTCCGCTGACTCCGCCAAGAACACCGCCAACGCCGACGCCTGCAAGCGCTGCCATGATCGGACCGGCCGCTACCAGGGGTCCCACTCCCGGAATGGCGAGTGCACCAATTCCTGCGAGTAAACCGAGTGCTCCGCCGATGACAGCACCGGTACTGGCGCCGGTGGTTGCACCTTCAGGAGCTTTAGTACTCGTATACATTGAGTCTTCAAGTGAACCTGCATGGTTTGGGAGAATCACAGAAATTTCAGAATTAATGAAACCATCCATTTTAAGTGCGTCGACTGCTCTATCGGCTGCTAATCTTGTTTTAAAAACTCCAAATACGACTTTATCGTTTTGCATAAGAATCTCCTTCTCGTTGTTAAGCTCTCAGAGTTAAACTAACTGCAAGCGCTTCTCCACTTCAGGAGCTACTAAAACAGAGTTCAGAGAAAATTGTGGCACTTTGAAGGCGCCAACTCCTCGGGCGGGGCAAAATGACGAAGTCTAAAAATATTGTTCTCACTGGCTTTTGGCACCCCACAAACGAGATCCTACGTCCGTTCAGTGCTCATCCCACAACGAATCCAGATGGATGGCAGGGCGGGAATTGGCGCGGCCTTGGTTACGATATTTTTTCTTTTTTCCCGGAAATAGATGCTGGCAATCGCGGAGTCGGAATCGGAAATTTTCGCGTCGACTTTGCTTCTGTCTTCAACGATTTTATTCATGTGACCGAAGCTTTCAAACCCATCACGATGATCGGTTTTGGATTTGCTCCACACGCCAATATGCGATTCGAAATGAATTATCCAGCAAAATTTCAAAAATGGTTCGAGCGCGGGGAGATCCCTACTGTAGTCGAAGAAAAAACTCGATATGCGATTCAAGATTCACTCAAGACCTCAAAAACTTTTTACTCGACCCTGCCCGTGAAGAAAATAAAATCGCGAATCGATGCTCTCGGTCTCAAAAACTTTCAAACTGAAATAAATGATCTCGGCGATCCCGGTGAATATTTGTGTGCATTTTTAAGTTATTTATTGGGTTGGTACCATTCAGAAAATTTAGCCACGAATCAAATGAGTGGCTTCATCCATGCTCAAGGTGAGGTCGGTGATCTCAAACTGGCTCTCGAAGCTTGCCTTCGAGAAGCCATTTCAAAGATTTAGTTTACTTTTTTAGGCATTTCACTTGAAGCAACAGTGGTGCCGGCATTTGCACATCTAAGCGTGGGTGATCGAAATCAAAGACATCCATCAAATCATCCGCATTGGCGTCGCGAACCGTGAGCGCCGGCAAATTATACTTCGTCTCGATAAACTTCAAAATCGAAGTATGATCGTGAGTCAGGTGAGAAACGTAGTGAGCTTTTGCGTAAGGCGAAACAGCAACGAAAGGAACTCGAAAGCCGTAACGATCGTAGTGTCCTTTAATGGTATCTTTTTTGCCGAAGACAGGTTCGACGTCATCGGGTCTGCAAGCCTCTGGTGGAGACACGTGGTCGAAAAATCCACCACCTTCATCGTAAGTCAAAAAGAGAACAGAGTTTTTCCAGTATTGGCTTTCGATTAATTCGCCGATACGGCTCGCAACGAAATTTTCGCCTTCTTGAACGTTTCCTGATGGGTGCTCATCTTGTCCGTCCATTTCTGAATCGATAAATACAACATGGGGGAGCGTTCCCGCCTTCAAGTCTTTTGCGAACTCATCTACTTTTGAAATATGAGACGTATTATGCAACCAAAACTCAGTGAAGAGATTAAGGTAACCCACTCGGTTACGATAATATTTCCAACTGATGTGGTAATCGTTTAAAGTTTCAAAAATAGTCTTTTGTTTGTAACCAAAAGAACGGTCAGGAATATCATTCTTAATGTGACCAAAGGCAGTTCCGGTCAGCATGAAAAATCGATTTGGAAATGTCTGGGTCATCGCCGAAGAAAAATAACGATCAGCAATTGCAAAACGGTTCGCGAGTGCATAATAGTAGTTAAGATCGGTCTCGTTATAGTAACCAATAGCATCGAATCCAGAATTGATGACAAAGTTGTCGTTCTTTCCGTTATCCCAATCGCTGTGCATGCCTTCCCAGCTGTGTTTTGGATTTTTAGAACAAAGAGAAGCTTCGTGATGAACCGGTACGACGACTCCTTTTGAATCTAAATTATTCATTTCAGAAGAGAGACCATCGATTTCTTTTCCGTAATATCTATCTTGATTGAGCTGTCCAAAATAATTATCGAAAGAATGGTTTTCTTGCATAAGCACAATCGTATGCTCGATCGGAATCTGCGGATTTGCAGTTCCGGCTTTTTCAGTCGTAAACGGAATGCTTCCGGCAGGCCGCGAACAATCGACGGCGTGCGCCCGCAAGAAACTGACAAAAATCGCAATAAAAATTTGGTGCTTAATTAGACGGCTCTTACGCACATTGCCCCCCCCCAAAGCGTAAATTTTGTAGAACGACGTGATTATAAGAATCTTTCAATAGAAAGCAAGAGTAAAGGCTCGATCCTTACTTTGATGCCTTTTTACTGAAGGAGCCTTTACAATTCACCAACTCCTCATTAATCTCCGGAAAATACTGACGTTTAAGGCTAGGAGCCCGCTTTGAAAATTTCGTGGCATCGTTTTCGTCCCGCGTTCTTTATCATGCTGATACTGTTACTAGGCGAGTTTTTGGTACGCCTGACTTTGCTTTTAATCTTTGCATCAAAAAACATGCTCAAGCTCTCTGTCATCGCTAAGGTGTTTATAACAGGCCTCAGAATGGATCTCGCGGCGAATTCGTGGATTCTGCTTCCACTGATTGTTTGGCTCCTCTTGGTTCCGCAAAAGGCGATCGAAAAGAAATGGCATCGCCGATTGTTCGTGGGTGCGAGTTCAGTGTTTTTTTTCGTTCTCGTTTTCAATTGGATTGCAGAATACTTTTTCTTCGAAGAATTTCATTCAAGATTTAACACGGTTGCGGTCGACTATGTTCTTTATCCCTACGAAGTTTTCGTCAACGTTTGGGAGAGTTACCCGGTCATCCCGGCTGTTCTGTTCTGCGGATTTCTCACCTTCATATTTACGTTCATGATTCGTAAGTCTTTGAACCGCACGATCGCCGCACAAAGCACTTTCGTTTCGCGCCTTCCGGTCTTCGGTGTGCTCATTGCCTTTTTCGCTTTGTTCACTTTAACGGTCGAAAATTCAACAACACGTTTCAGCGGTGATCGCAACATCGACGAGATTTCAAACAATGGCGTTTACTCTTTGGCATTCGCCGCGACGACAAGGCAACTCGATTACGATGCATTTTATCCTGTCCCTGAGAAAGATAAAATGTATCCGCGCGCTCGAGAAGTATTGAAGGAGTCGACCTCTCAGTTTGCCGACGATACTTCGACGTTGCGAGACTTTTTGGGTGATGCCTCAAAACAAAAGCTCAACGTCGTCGTCATGCTCGAAGAAAGTTTTGGTTCTGAGTTTTGGGGAGTGCTCGGAAATAAAGACGGTCTCACTCCAAAAATGGATGCCTTGAGCTCTGAAGGCATTTTGTTCACGAACCTCTACGCATCAGGCAACCGCACAGTTCGCGGCATGGAAGGCGTTCTCGCTTCGTTCCCACCATTGCCGGGTGATTCGATCGTGAAACGGCATCTCTCTGATCACATCGAAACTCTCGCGCGTGTTTTGAAACGCGATGGTTACTCAACTTCATTCTTGTACGGCGGACGCGGCGTTTTTGACGGCATGAGATCATTCATCACCCGCAATGGTTACGACGAATTCATCGAGCAAAAGGATTTTGAAAATCCAAGCTTTACGACTGTTTGGGGTGTCGCCGACGAAGATTTATTTTATTACGGAGTGAAACATTTGAAGGCTCTTCACTCGAGCGGTAAGCCCTTCTTCGCGACTTTTTTGTCGGTGTCGAATCATAAACCCTATACGTATCCAAAAGGTCGTATCGCCGAAAATCCAGATCTTGAGCGCCGAGATTTTGCGGTCAAGTATTCAGACTGGGCCCTCGGAGAATTCTTTCGTCTTGCCAAACAAGAAGACTTCTACAAAGACACTGTTTTTCTCGTGATCGCCGATCACGGTGCACGCGTTTATGGAAGTCAGAAAATTCCGGCGCATTCTTACGAAATTCCATTGGTCATTTTAGGTGCCGGTATTTCTTCTCAAAAAGTAGCAACGCTGGGTTGCTCACTCGACGTTGCCCCAACCGTGATGGGAATTTTAAAACGACCTTACCAATCTTTATTTTTTGGTCGTGACCTTTTGCACGGAGATCCTCGTGATGGTCGCGTCTTAATCAATCATAACCGCGACATCGGCATTTTTAAGAATAATTGGCTAGCCGTTTTTGGAATCAATAAGTCTCTGGAGTTTTATAAATTTAATCCGGCGACTCATGATTTTGATTCTGAGAAAAATTTAACGGCTGAAGCGAAGCAAGTGGCCGACGACGGTGTCGCTTTATTTGCGGTGGCTGATGATTTGTATATGCACGAGCAATATTTTATTTCAGGCGATGCGGCGAAACAGGCGAAGCTTGAGATTCGTAAAAAAGAAGTTGAGAAGAAGGACGAGTCGAACCACCAGTAACTGGTTTCATTATCTGATCGTCAAACCCTCAAAACTCGTAGAATCGTCCGGTGCGCGGCGGGAAATCTTACTCTGAGTGCGTGAGCTTCTTCTTACCGCGAAGCTCGGTGAAAAATCGTTTCAGCAAAGCTTGCGACTCATCGGCCATGACTCCCTCTAAAACTTCGATCTGATGATTCAAACGCTCGTCCGAAAGCATCTGATAAAGCGAATGCACGGCCCCGGTTTTCGGATCCCTAGTCGCGTAAACCACACGGTCGACCCGAGCCTGAACGAGAGCTCCGGCACACATTCCGCAGGGCTCAAGCGTTACGTAAAGTGTGCAGCCGGACAAGCGCCACGCATCTCGGACACGCGAGGCTTCACGCAAAGCCAAAAGCTCGGCGTGCGCCAGCGGGTCGCGATCCGCCTCTTTCGAGTTCGAAGCTTCTCCAATAACCGCGCCATCATACACGACAACCGCGCCCACCGGGATCTCACCGGCCAATCCCGCTTTTTCAGCTAAAGCAAAGGCACGGCCCATCCATTCTAAATCGATCAAAGAAAATTCACGCATTGCAGTACGAGCTATTTTCTGCCCATTTATTTGTCAAGGTGTTTGTCAGCGTCAGACAAGTCTGATACATCCAATATTCCTATTTTTTCGAGAGGATGGTGAATTACAGTGGCTCTTATTCGCATACGCGATAACGAAAGCTTTGAGCAAGCATTTCGTCGTTTCAAAAAAGCTTGTGAAAAAGGCGGTATTCTTTCTGACGTTAAAAAACGTGAGAATTATGAAAAGCCGAGCGTTCGTTTGAAAAAGAAATCTATTTCTGCACGCAAACGTCTTCTCAAGAAACAAAAGAAACAAACTTTCACAGAATAGTTTGATTCGAAAAGCACCATTGCCTGCAAAGAATGACGTCCAAAATCTTTGCGGGCATTTTTTTACTTCAACAGTTTACTAAACCAAAACGAGGTTCCTTATGTCGACATCCCTTAAAGACAAAATTGCAGTGGACATGAAAGATGCAATGAAGTCGAAACAGATGGAAAAACTCAACGCACTTCGCATGGTCCAATCGGCATTTAAAAATCGAGAAATCGAACTTCGCCCGAATCCAATTACTGAAGATGACTATCTCGCGATTCTCAAAAAACTTGTGAAACAACGTAAAGAATCAATCGAACAATTTGGAGCCGCCAACCGACAAGATCTCGTCGACGCTGAAACCAAAGAACTCGCACTCCTTGAAACTTATATGCCGGCCCAAATGGGTCGCCGCGAAATCGAAGTACTCGTTAAAAAAGTGATTGTTGATTTGAACGCCAAAACTGTGAAGGAAATGGGCTCGGTTATGAAAGAAGTGATCGCTCGTTCCGGCGGAACTGCCGACAATAAAATTGTCAGCGAACTTGTGAAAGCAACTCTGCAGTAATGAGTTTTGATCAAAACTTCATAGAGAAAGTTCTGACTTCGACGAGGTTAGAAGAACTCATTTCAAGTTCGGTGAGCTTGAAAGAAAAAGGCGGCAGACTTTGGGGTTGCTGTCCTTTTCCGGATCATAATGAAAAAACCGCAAGCTTTTCTGTCAATCCAGATCGCCAGCTCTATTATTGCTTCGGCTGCAAACGCGGCGGAAACGCATTTCATTATTTGCAAACTTACAACGGTTATAGTTTTCCTGAGTCGGTCGAGTATCTCGCGAAATTAGCCGGAATTGAAATTCCAAAATATAAAACCGCGACCAAACAACAGGCCAAAGATTATTCTGATAAAGAAACTCTGCTCAAAATTAATAAAGCGGCGGCAGTTTATTTTTACCAAACTCTCTTAGGCCTTGAGTCAGACCATCCGGCAAAATCTTACATGAAATTTCGCGGGATCTCTCTCGACGTGGTTGAAAAATTTCGTCTCGGCGTTGATCTCGGTTGGCAAGATCTTGCTGATTTTTTAAAATCAAAAAATGTTCCGTTGGCTGAAGCTGAGAAGTTAAATCTACTCGCGATTCCGAAAAATAGTACGAATAAATATTATGATTTTTTTCATGAACGCGTGATGTTTCCGATTTTTTCTCCCATGGGAGATGTTATCGGTTTTGGCGGCAGGATTTTCACGAGTGGTGAGCCGAAATATCTTAATAGTAAAGAAACTCCGGTTTTTCATAAAGGCTCAACGCTTTACGGTCTTCACGAAACTGCAAAATTCATTCGTTCCGAGCAAAATGCCGTCTTAGTTGAGGGCTATATGGATGCCATTTCGCTTTACTCTGCAGGCATTAAGAACGTCGCGGCCATCCTTGGAACGGCATTTACGCCCGAACATGCCCGTCTGATCAAAAAATATTCGCAGCATGTCACGATGCTTCTGGATGGTGACGATGCCGGCATGAACGCGGCCGAAAAGAGTCTGCCAATCCTTTTGCAGGCCGATTTGCTTCCGAAAGCGTGCCCTTTGCCGGAAGGTTTAGACCCTGATGATTTCATTAAAAAGTATTCGGTTGAAGAGCTCCAAGATCGTATTTTACAAGCGCAAGATTTGTTTTTATGGGTGCTTTCTCGTTGGATGAAAGACTACCAAGCCAACGCCAGCGATAAACTAAAGGTGCTCCAACGGGCGGCTCCGATTTTGATGAATATGCCGAATAAACCGCTCCAGGAGCTCTATATCGTCGAACTGACCCGTCGACTCGATGTCGGCTTGCTTTGGGTTCGACAAAGTCTTGCTGAATTTCAGAAAACTGCCGAAGCAAAAACAAAGAATTATGCACCCAAACAGGTGGCGGTTGTGTCTCAGATCCTGGAACCTCAAGAAGAAGAAAATGCGGCGATGACTCCCGATCATTTGCTTCAAAAAATTTCGGTAAAAGATGCTCCAAAGGACGAACTCGGAATGATCGCTTTAGCTCTTAATTCGGAGCAACACTTAATCGAAATTATCTCTCTTGATTTCTCGCAGTACTTTACACACGCTGGCTCGCGTCGGGCGCTCGAGGCGATCATCGCAAAGTATAGACAAGAGACGAAAATTTTTGATAAGCTAGCCAGCTGGGTGGCGATTATTTTAGATTCATCAGAAGTCCTCACATTTATGCTTGAAACTAAAGCGACGGGTGCGCCTGCCCCTGCCGCAAATTTTCAAGACGGTTTTCAGACATCGAACGGTGAAGAGCCGACGACCGAGTCGCTTCTCAATCCAAAGCTAATGGATGACTATCAGCGCTCGATCAAACGCCGCTACCTCAAAAACCAGGCCAAACTTTTCGTCAATCAGTTACGTGATCAAAGTACTCCGGAGCAGTTGGAACAGTTTATGAATGTACAAAGAAAACGACTGCTTCTCGAGAAACCGCAGAGTTAGTTCGCGACCGCTTATATTGATTTTGAAGATTTAATAAAGATTTTTGGAGACCTCACAAAGATGGCAAATACAACGCAAGAAAATAGTTTAGGCGAAATGAAAGTTCTCACTTTGGTTGAGCAACAAGCTTTAATTAAAGAAGAGAATCAACGGTTTATCAAGCTCGCCAAAGAAAAAGGTTTCATCACGATCGAAGAGATCAATGAGCTTTTACCTCCTGAAATTCTCGATGCTTCGGTTCTCGACTCTTTCATGCAAGCTCTTGAAGTGAATGGTGTAGTAATTACAGACCTATCACAAAAGAAAGACACGGATGACGAAACTGGGGCGTTCTTGGGCGATCCGGATAAGGACGAAGAAGAAGCAGACGAAGATGAGAAGGTCGATGAGGAAGAAAACAAGGGAAATGACCCTGTACGCCTTTATTTGCGCAAAATGGGAAGTGTTTCTCTCCTCACTCGCGAAGGCGAAGTTGAAATTGCAAAACGTATTGAAAAGGGCGAAAGAGAAATCGTTAAGGCGATTTTGCTTTCTCCGGTCGGAAGTGGCGAGATCATCCAACTCGGAAAACGTTTGGATGAAGGCCGTATTAAAGTAAAGGCCATCTTCCGAGGACTTGAAGATGAAGAAACTCAGTACGACGAGCAAGAATACATCGAAAAGATTCATCAGCTCATCGGCGAAGTCATGACTTACCAAAAGAAGGCAGCAAAAACTTTTGAATTGTTACGTGACGAAAAGGTAAATCCAAAAAATAAAGCCGACGCCGATAAAGATTTGAAAGTGTTTAACGACGAGTTGATGACGAATTTTGAAAGCATCAACTTCAATCGCAAAACGATCAATCGCATCGTAATTAAATTTAAAAATCTCGTGAATCGTATGACGGCGCTTCGTCGTCGCGTGCGTGAAGGGACTCAAAAAACTTTTTCTGCAGACGTTCTTGCTCTTTCCGCAAAATACAAAGTGATCGAGAGCAATGAAAAAGAACTGGTGAAATTTACTCGCGAGACAGGTTTAAACTTTCAAAGATTACATCAGTACTACACAGAAGCGACGGATGCTGAAAAGCGCACTCAACGTATTCTAGACGAAACTGAAATGAATTTCACTTGGATCCGCGACACTTACACCGCTATCTGGAAGGGTGAAAGAGAAGCCGATGCTGCGAAAGCCGAACTCGTTGAGGCGAATTTACGTCTCGTGGTTTCGATCGCGAAAAAATACACGAACCGTGGTTTACAATTCTTGGATCTCATTCAAGAAGGTAACATCGGTCTCATGAAGGCTGTGGATAAGTTCGAGTATCGTCGTGGTTATAAATTTTCGACTTACGCTACTTGGTGGATTCGCCAGGCGATCACACGTGCGATTGCCGATCAAGCGCGTACGATTCGTATTCCGGTTCATATGATCGAAACGATCAACAAGCTCGTGCGAACTAGCCGCTATCTCGTTCAAGAGTTAGGCCGCGAACCACAGCCTGAAGAGATCGCCGAAAAAATGGATATGCCGGTCGACAAAGTTCGTAAAGTTTTGAAAATTGCAAAAGAGCCGATCAGTCTTGAAACTCCCGTGGGAGAAGAAGAAGATTCGCATCTTGGAGATTTCATCGAAGACAAAAAAGTGATCAATCCTTCAGAAGCGATTGTAAACTTAAACTTGGCCGAGCAAACTCGCCGGGTTCTTGCGACGCTCACTCCAAGAGAAGAAAAAGTATTGCGTATGCGATTTGGAATCGGAGAAGAATCCGATCACACTCTCGAAGAAGTCGGACAAGATTTTAACGTGACTCGTGAACGTATTCGTCAGATCGAAGCGAAAGCCCTTCGTAAGCTTCGTCACCCAAGTCGTTCAGGCAAACTCAAAGCCTTTATTGATTCGTAGTTTTTCGCTCGAGCGGGACCTCTTCGAGGCCTCGTAACTAATGGGGGTTTAGCTTAGTTGGTTAAAGCATCCCGCTCATAACGGGAGGATCGCAAGTTCAAGTC
>JAYTQQ010000282.1:0-1840 GCA_043746635.1 Bdellovibrionales bacterium
CATGAAAATTAGTTGTATGTGTTCTTTGGCGTAAATCAAACCTGTCGATATAATCAAACCCAGTGAACGAAACGCCTTCGTGAAGTTGACGCATTTGTCCTGACATCCCCATTTGCAAAGATGCTTCTCCTGGCGCTACGGTCGTGCAGGATGTTATCAGCGGGGCCACGGCGAAAAATAAAAATAATCTTTTTAAAATTGATTCTGTTTTCTTCGACAAGTTTTTTACCACTTTCTAGCACATAGATATCTGCAATGAATCCTATTCGTGCTGTGTATATTTCAAATCATTCACTCATGTTATTAGGGCAAAATGGCCGCCACTAACCTACTCCAAATCTGCTTCTGATCGTACTTCTCCTAGACCACCATCTCTAAGCCACCGTAGCCAAAAGAAAGTGCTTCTTGAATGATATTTGCCATAGGTATCCAAACTATTTTAAGACGGCTCCGCACCTCTGTTTAAACTCGCTATCCAAAGGTCAAAAAATCTTAATCATACTCAAGAGGTTAAACAAGATGGCCAGAGAATACTGACTTTCGTTCCAACTCCAGATTCGCTCTTAATTTCAACTCTTCCTTTATGGTTTTCAACGATACTTTTGACAATCGAAAGCCCCAAGCCCACTCCGCCGGTCGACCAATTTCGATTAGAGTCGACTCTATAGAATCGATCAAAAATTTTATTGAGATGCTCAGGCGAAATGCCAATGCCACTATCGATAACTTCAATTGCAATAAAATTATTCTCTACCTGTTTTAATAGTATTGATATCTCACCACCAGATTGAGTGTAGTAAATCGCATTCGACAACAAATTTCCTATTGCGCGTTGAAATAGTATTTTTTCGGCCAAAATAAAAAATATTTTAGAATCTTCAACCGGGAAGTTTAATTTTATTCCACCCTCAAAAGCTGCTGGACCTAAAAACTCTAGAATACTTAAGATCTCTCCGACTAAATCTAGCCGCTCAAGCTTTAAATCACGCTTTAAGTTTTCTGATCTTGCTAGAAAAAGGAGGCTTTCTATAATCTGCTTTACGCGATTACATTCTTCAAGAGTCGAGCTCATAATTTCAACGTATTCGTTATTCGATCGCGGTTTCGCTAATGCCACTTCAATCTCACCAAGAATATTGGTAAGTGGAGTACGTAACTCATGCGCTATATCAGATGAAAAACGATTCAAACGCTCGAAGGCCTCTTGAAGTGAATCGAGAGTCTGGTTAAAAGCAATTGCCAGCTTATGAAGCTCAATGGGAAGTCCTGATAGCGTAATTCTCTCATGAAGCGTTCCAGAACGGATATTACTAACTTCTTTTGTCATCGCTAAAAGCGGGCGAATCCCTTTACGGGCAATTTGTAAACCAATCAATATACTTACGAGCGTACTAAAAGCTAAAATTGAGAGTGCAATTCGTTTGTATTGATCTAAAAATGCTTGGCTCTGATCAGATTCAATCACTCCGAAGACATAAATTGGGTTTTCCATTTCGACCGAATTTTCCATTGCCTCAAAATGTGCAAGGCGAGTCTTGCCATCTGAGCCTTCAATTTTAAGCCTTTGATCTGGAGGTGATGGCGAGTTTTTTATTCGGTCCATATCTTTTTCAAACTCAACCGGGAAATCTTTAGTTTGAATGACTTCGCCACTTTTCGATACAATTCTTAAATAAACTTTTTCACCACCTCGCGTGGGCCATTCCTCATTCACTCGATGGAGCAAATCTTGCTTCCCGTGATACGGGGACTTTAGAAGGGCCGAGACCGCACTGATACGATCCGACAATATCCCCATGCGGTCGGCCTCAGCAGTTCTCACAAGTAAATAATATAAAAA
>JAYTQQ010000283.1:0-8850 GCA_043746635.1 Bdellovibrionales bacterium
CTTTCCCTTAGAGAAAGTCATCGCCGGAGCATTCGAACATGCCCGCATGCTTTACGGTCTCGTGTTTAAGCCAATTAAAGATATTCCGGTTTATCATCCTGACGTTCAGACCTTCGAAGTTGTGAATGAAAAAAATGGGGACTTCATCGGCCTCTTTTATGCTGACTTTTTTCCGCGTAAGGGTAAACGAAGCGGCGCTTGGATGACAAGTTACCGCGATCAAGGCTTGATCGACGGCAAAATTGAACGACCACATATCAGCATCGTCTGTAATTTTATTCAGCCCACGGAAAGCAAACCTTCGCTCCTCAATATGAACGAAGTACGAACTTTATTTCATGAGTTTGGTCATTCTCTTCATGGCCTTCTATCGAACTGCAAATACACGAGCCTCTCTGGTACAAATGTGTTTTGGGATTTCGTCGAACTACCCTCTCAGATTATGGAGAATTGGGTTCTCGAAAAAGAAGCTCTGGATCTCTTCGCCCATCACTATGAAACAGGAGAAAGAATTCCGGTGAAGTTGACCGATAAGATTAAGGCAACCACGCAGTTTCAAGCGGGCTATTCTTCTTTGAGGCAACTTCAGTTTGGTTTACTCGATATGGCTTGGCATTCGACTCCTATCGAACAAATTAAAGACGTTGATAGTTTTGAACATCAAGTTTTATCTCGCACCCAGCTCTTGCCTTTTATCGAGGGCACCACGCGTTCAACGAACTTCAGTCATATTTTTTCTGGAGGATACGCCGCCGGATACTACAGTTATAAATGGGCCGAAGTTCTTGATGCCGACGCGTTCGAACTCTTTAAGGAGCGCGGACTCTTCAATCAAGATGTGGCTGAAAGTTTTAAAACAAATATTTTATCCCGTGGCGGAAGCGAACACCCCATGGTTCTCTACAAGAGATTCAGAGGTCGTGAGCCAGATCCAGACGCTTTACTTAGAAGAGATGGGTTAATTTAGAATGTCATCTCAGAAAAAATCGTCTCAAGAATTTAAACCACGTAATATTTGTATTATGTATCGCCCTCAGACTCCACTCGCGATCGAAAAAGCTCGCGAGCTTTCGACTTGGTTACTCGATCAGAAATTTAAGGTCTTTGCGGCTCCAAAACAAACGCTCGTCAAAAGATGCCAGCGTATTTCGGCAACGAATTTAAACAGTATTGATTGGGTCATTGCCCTCGGCGGCGACGGTACTTACTTAAACGCCGTCAAGATGCTGAAGGGTCACCACACTCCGATTTTGGGAGTGAACATGGGTTCACTTGGGTTTTTGACTTCGGTCAAAGCCGAAGACATGTACAAGGCCGTGCAACTCACCCTTCAAAATAAAACTGAATTTAGACCTCGCGCCCAGCTGCACATCTCGATCAAACGAAACGGTAAAGTGCGAGAAGAAATGATCGCGTTGAACGACGCGGTCATCGAGCGTGGCTCGAGCGCGCACCTGATCAACATTGCGGTTTACAGTGAAAAACATTTGGTGTCGGAATATAAAGCCGATGCGCTGATCATCGCGACGCCAACGGGTTCGACCGCTTACAACCTTGCGGCCGGCGGTCCGATTTTGCATCCTGATGTGAAGGCAATCGTTTTGACTCCGGTTTGTCCTCATGCCCTGACGAGCCGCCCGCTGATATTTCCGGACGATCAACAGCTCTCTTTTCGGCTTTTGTCGAAGGCAAAGAAAGCAACGCTCGTGGTGGATGGCACAAATTGTGGAGAGCTCACCATCAACGACGAAGTCTGCATCATGCGACACGACGTGAATCATTTTATTATACGAAATCCAGGCCATAACTATTTTTCTCTTTTAAGAGAAAAATTAAAATTTGGAGAAAGGTCTTAGTATGCTCATCGAACTCAAAGTCAGCCACTTCGCAATTATCGACAACGTTCACATGAACTTCGGACAAGGGCTCAATATCTTGAGCGGAGAGACCGGTGCCGGCAAATCTATTTTGCTGAAAAGCCTAGGTCTATTGATGGGTGAAAAAGCTCTGTCCGATACCATTCGGTCAGGCCAAGATACCGCAACGATCGAAGGAGCCTTCGATCTTTCGAAACGTCCCGACATTAAAGAGCGTATGATCGCGATGGGCATCGAAGTCCTCGATAATGAATTGATCGTGAAGCGCGTGGTTTCAAATCAAAACAAGAGTCGCATTTATCTGAACGGCAGCCTCAGCACCCTCGCCTCTTTGCGCGATGTCGTGTCACCTCTCGTTGAAGTAACTGGTCAAGCCGTTCCCCTCATTGAAATGACCGGGCAACATGATAATCGAAATCTGTTATCGCCACGCTACCATCTTGACCTTCTTGATCAGTACAGCGGCGCCTGGAAATTGCGTGCCGATTATGAATCTAAATTTAGTCAATACCGCGAACTCAAAGACGAAATTATTGAGCTCGCTTCAAAATCTCGTGAGAAAAATCAACGACTTGATTTCTTAATTTACCAGAGAGACGAAATCGCTGCACTTGATTTGCGTTCGGGGGAAGAGACGCTGATCGAAGACGAAACGAAACGTCTGAAGTATACTTCACGTCTCACCGAATTCATTGAACAGGCCGAACGCGTTTTATTTGATGACGAAGATTCGGTGAATAATAAAATTCACTATGTTTTGAGCCGAGCTAACGAAATCAGAAAGCTTGATGCCTCTTTGGCCGAAAAAGTCGATGTTCTTGAGCAGGTGAAAACTCTGACCGGCGAACTTATGTACGATCTTCGAGACTATTCGCGCAGTCTTGAAGCTGACCCTGAGAAGTTAGATGAGCTTCAGCAGCGCTTGAGTAAGTTACGGGGGCTTCAGAAAAAATACGGAGCGACGGCCGACGAAATCCTTTTGGCCTTTGCCCAGATCGAAACTGAAATTGCGAGCCTCGAAAATTCAGAGACAGAAATTGCTGAAAAAGAGATGCTCGTGGCTTCGCTCGATGTTGAACTTCGAAAAATCGCTGCTGAACTTCACAAACGACGTGTCAGTGCCGCTGAACTCTTGAGTAAAAGCGTAGGGGAAGAGCTCAAAGACCTCAACATGAAAGGCGTAGCCTTTGCCGTACGGATCGATAAACTTGCCGACCTCTGTTCGACCGGCATCACGCATGTCGAATTCTGTACGCAAAACTCAAAATCGGAAGAACCAAAATCATTATCAAAGTTTGCCAGCGGCGGAGAGCTCAGTCGCATCCTGTTGTCGATTAAACGAGTTGTAGGACACGCAAAATATCCTCGCACCTATTTGTTCGATGAGGTGGATGCGGGCGTCAGCGGACCAACGGCCGAGAAGGTCGGACGCAAGCTCAAAGAAATTGCTGATGGCAGCCAAGTGATTTGTATCACCCATTTGCCTCAGGTTGCATCTTTCGGAGATATTCACTTTTTTATTCAGAAGTCGCAGACGAAGAATGCCGTTCAAATGGAAGTGACGGAACTCAAGAGTAAAGAGCGTATCAATGAAATCGCGAGATTGATTTCGGGTGAGAAGATTACTAAGACAAGCTTGGCCCATGCCGAACAGCTTTTAAAAGAAGTGCATCAATAAAAAAGCCGATCATTTAAGGATCGGCAAACTCTATACAGACTTTGACTTCCACTCGCCATTTGCGTTCAAAAGCGCAAAGCGAGCTTCGAGATCTGACAAAATAAAACATTCTGCGCGGTCAAGCCAAGCACCTAAATTAATACTTCGCACCCGGCGACCTTCAATTTCAAAAGACTGATCGTCTCTCACGTGAACATGACCGCTCACGATAAAATCAAATTTCTGGTTTTGGATGCGCAAAACATGCTGCCTAATAAGATCCCTAATCTTTTCTTCGTGTAAACTTTTTGCCGTCGAAGTGTATTCACGGCTAGCACCGCTGGCGCGTGTCCCGATGAATTTCACAACCGAACTCGGCAGATTTTTGGCGAGCCACGGCAGTGGTTCAGTTCTCAAAAGTCCGTATAAAAATAAATAACCTTTATCCTCAGGATTAATTAAATCTCCGTGTTCTACCCGAACGCGAAAAGATCCTAAATGAAAGACCTCTGCACGCGGATGAACTTTGATTCCAACCGAGGATTCCCAAAAATCTTTGAGATAAAGATCGTGATTACCTTCGAAGTAATGAATTTCGAGACCGCGATTTTTAAGTTTTTGGAGTTGGTCGACAATTTTTTGAAATTTCGCGACGAAAAAGGGATGAGACGAAATCCAAAGGTCGAAAATATCGCCGACTAGAAAAAGGTGCGTTGCCGGATCTTTCGAGTCTAAAGAATTCTCGAGTTGAAATAAAAAACCGAGTAGGGTTTGGCTACTCGGCTCTTCAGAATCTTTTAAATGAATATCTGAGACAAAAAAGGCCTTCATGTCAGAAAGCCTATCTCAACTTAACCGATGCTTCCATCTACTTCGTCTGATTTTTTACGACGTAAGAACGTTGGAACTTCTAAATTACGATTTTCAAAGGGAGAGTTCGACATTTCACTCGCAAGTCTGCGTGCAAGCTCTAACGGATCGCCGTTTTCAACATCCATTGACAATTGCTCGGGCATACCGGCTTTATATCTTTGCGCTTGGCTTTCACGGTATGCTTTCGCTTTAGCTAAGAGGGCTTCTCTTGGGAGAGGCTTTGGCGATCCTCCAACTGTTTCTGAATTTTGAGGAGCCTCATAATTTTGTCTTGCCGCTTGAGCATTTTGGTCCGGAAGTCCGTGTGTTTCTGGACTGGCAGTCACCTGTTGATCCGGAGTGGGATAATGCGATTGAGCATGTTGTTGCTGCGCTTGCTGAAAAGCTGCCATTTGTTGAGCGTACAGCTGCGCAGTCGTTGGATACTGAGGTTGCGGGGCCTGCTGAGGCTGTTGTTGTGGCATATACTGATGAGTGTTCGCCATCTGGGTCATCTGCTGAGATGCGCGCATTTGGTGAGCGAGAGCTTGCATTTGTTGAGTGTCGAACGCGCCCATGTTTGCGTTGTCTTTGCCGAAACCAGTTGCGATGACAGTGACTTGAATTTCGTCGCCCATTGATTCATCGATGACTGCACCAAAAATAATCTCTGCATCTTCGTGAGCCGCTTCGGTAATGAGGGTGCTCGCTTCGTTTACTTCCATGAGGCTGAGCTCACGACCGCCAGTGACGTTGATGATGATTCCGGTAGCGCCTTCGATCGAAACATTTTCAAGGAGTGGCGATGAGATCGAAGCCGTCGCTGCTTCTACCGCACGATTTTCACCGCGTGCACGACCCGCACCCATGATCGCCATGCCTTTTGAAGACATTACGGTACGGATATCCGCGAAATCGAGATTGATGAGACCGCGAATATTAATGAGATCCGAAATACCTTTAACTGCATGAAGAAGAACTTCATCGGCTTTTTTGAAAGTTTCAAGGAGAGGAGTTTGCGAATTAGAAATCGAAAGTAATTTCTGATTTGGAATCACAATCAAAGTGTCGACATTCTCTTTCAGTTCTTGAATGCCTCCATCAGCATGGCGCATACGTTTTTTACCTTCAAAAGAAAACGGACGAGTGACCACACCAATTGTTAGGGCTCCAAGTTCGCGAGCAATCTTTGCAACGATCGGAGCGCCACCGGTGCCGGTTCCGCCGCCCATTCCTGCGGTGACGAAAACCATGTCGGCACCTTGAAGCGCTTCAACGATGTCGTTGTAAGATTCAATCGCCGCGCGCTTACCGATTTCTGGATTTGCGCCTGCGCCCAAACCTTTCGTGAGTTCTTTTCCGAGTTGGATTTTTTGTGAAGCTTTATGAGCCGCCAATGCTTGGCGGTCAGTGTTTGCAACGATGAATTCAACGCCTGTGAGACCGCCGTCGATCATTGTTAATACGGCGTTGTTTCCGCCACCGCCGATACCAACAACTTTAATATTCGCGCCGATATTGACGTTTTCTTCTAGTTCAAACATTTTGTCCTCCTCATATTCGCGTTCGGGCACTCTTGGCCCAAGCTCTTTCATCCGGAAAGAGTTCGCTTAATTTTTTAAAAGCTCTCCAAAAAAATCTTTCATCTTAGAACTAATTCCTGAAATGAAATCCTGCATGCCTGTTTCAATCTCTGGAGTAATATTCATCTTTTCTTTTTCTAGACCGTACATAAGTAAGCCAACCGCAGTTGCGTAAAGCGGAGACTTCACAACATCGACTAGGCCGCCCACTTTAACGGGAAGACCTTTTCGAACGGGCATATCAAAAATAAATTCACCCATCTCAATGAGCGCTTCGAGATCTGCACCGCCACCCGTGAGAACGACTCCAGAACCGAGTTGTTGAGAAAGACCGCTCGCCAAAACATCTTGATATATAAGAAGCATTGTCTCTTCAGCGCGTGCTTCAATAATTTGAGCGAGTTCCCTGCGTAAAATACTGCGAGGATTGCGGCCGCCAACACCTTCAACTTCGATCATTTCATTTTCGTCGACGAATTCGGCAATTGCAGCGCCATATTTCTTCTTGAGAAGTTCGGCGTTCACAAATGGAGTCCTAAGACCCATCGAAACATCTTGCGTGAACTGCATTCCGCCGACGGGAACCAGGCCAGTATAACCTACGCTGCCGTTCGCAAATAAAATGACGTCGCTCGTTCCGCCGCCAATATCAATAACCGCCGCGCCTAATTTCTTCTCGTCTTCACTGAGAACCGAAAGTGCGCTCGCAAATTGTTGAAGCACGAGGCTCTTAACTTTAAGGCCCGCTTTTTCAGTACATTTCAAAATATTTTGGAGAGAAGTTCTGCCGGCCGTAATGATATGAACATTGGCTTCGAGTCTTACGCCCGTCATCCCGATCGGATCAAAAATTCCTTCTTGGTCATCGAGTTTAAATTCTCTCGGAAGAACGTGCAAGACTTCACGATCTGCGGGCACCACGACTGCTTTCGCAGCTTCGATCACGCGTACGACATCTTCGGCGCGCACTTCTTTATTGCGAATCGCGACCATTCCTTTTGAATCAAAACTCTTAATGTGAGTGCCGCCAATTGAAACGTAAACTTCTTCAACGACTTCGCCTGCCATGAGTTCGGCTTCTTCGCGAGCTCTACGAATCGATTCGATCGTAGCTTCGACGTTGACGACCGCACCTTGGCGAATTCCGTGGCTGGGAGCGGATCCTAAACCAACAACATTCATATTCCAGTCGTGAAGAGACCCGATATTGTTGTTCGCGGTTTGCGCTCCTGATCTGAGTGCGCCGGCAATTGATTTTGCATTTTGTGATTTTTCTTCGTAAACATTTGAAGGAGCCCAGGGGCCTTGAATCGAGCCGATAACAAAAGTAATTTTGCTCGTACCGATATCGAGTCCGGCGATGAACTTTGATTTTTTATTCGATGTTTTACTCATCCTTAATTTGTCCTAAAATTCATCCGTGAACTTTGAAAAAGCGGCTTCTCTTAGAAATTTCGTTAGCTTGAGCTGCATCTTAACCAAGTCGCTTTTGTCTGCACGTCTAGTTGTTTATTCCCTGTTTATCGCAGGAGACCTTACTTTTATTATCTTTTTCACAATCCATTTGCGAAGAAGACAAAAGTCCGATGCGATCAGACCTACTTCAGGCTACGAACCCTTACGCAGTCTGACAAGAACTTTCTTTGAGAATCGAGCGTCGATGACGCGACCATTCATTTGGTTGGAGTTGAGATATTCAATCACTTGTGCGACTCGTTCGGCTTTAAGTCCCGCTTGTTCGGCACCCATTTTGACAATACTTTTACTCGGCAAAATAAGAAGATTAAAATTCTCATCTTTTGAATAAGTCATCTCCGCGATTGTTTTTGAAGAGAGCTCCGAATTGCCAGAAATATCTCGCAAAAAATTTGTCGCAAGTTTTCGGAGTGCACGATTATGAAAAAAATTTTCGCCTTTTAAAATCGGAAGTGCGGGTAAAAAATTTGTCTTTACCGGAGCCAGCAACTGACCTTCATCCGCTACGGCCAAAACTTCGTTTCCTATAGCGAGAAGTGCGACCGGAGCTTCGATATCAATCGTTAAACTAATCTTACTTGGATACTGTCTCGCGATCGCTACCATCTTAAACCAATTATTTTGCATCAACCGTTGTCTGAGATCCGCGATATCGACTTGCCAGATTTTTTTATTAATTTCAGTTGTTAGTTTTGTGTCGAGATCACCTTGCAAGTATTCACATAATAGCTTCTGATCAAAACAGTATTCTTTAGCTTGCGGGGTCCATGCCACGTCAATCGCCTCAACCGCAAAAATCTTTTTATCAAGATGAATGATCGCCGTAATCGCGGCAAAAAATGTAATAAGGAAGAGTGAAATTTTGATAACGGCTTTTGTTTTCACATTTAGATCTTATATCCAAATGGAGTCTTAAGACAAGGGTCGAGACCCGCCTTAGGTCGTGTTTAGATCTAAACTTTAACTCGCTTTTTTATAATTGATGTGCGATCAAAAGTAATTAAACTCATGCTCTCTGATCGGATGGTGTCAGCTTTAAGTAAGCGTACCTAAGTCCAAGTCAGCACCTAGACTCATTGAATACTCTTTAGATTGTCTCTTAACGAGCCAAAAACTTCTCGATGACGCTGCCCGCGCGGTCGATTGCATAAAGTCCATCAAGATGTCCGCCCTTGCCTTCGATTTCAAAATATTCAGCATGCAGCCCTCGGGCTTTGAGTTCTCGACAAGAATCAATGGCATATTCAGGAAGTAAAAGGGCGTCACTCTCTGCAGAAATAAATAAAAAGCGACTTTTCATTTTTGAAATTTGGTTACGCACTGAAAAATTTTGAACCGCCTTCACCAAATATAAAAAATGATTCGGATCCAGCAATCGAAGCCTCGCCATCGCAATCTCATCGAG
>JAYTQQ010000284.1:0-4773 GCA_043746635.1 Bdellovibrionales bacterium
TGCAAATGCGGCTGCTAAATACGATTACGATCGTGCCAAGGCCGCGATCGCGGCGGGCAAGCCCTTGCAGTACGCGAATAGTCTTTTACTTACAAATTATGACCGTGTTACTTGTGCAGAAGAGTGCCGTGAAGGTTTTGATATCATTTCAAACGGAGCCGTAAAGCTTCCGATGTTTGAATCCACCATTGGTGGTAAATTTCCAAACCTCATGAAATCGTTTGGCCTTCCATCCAGGGTGCTCACGGTGCAATGGCCTTACGATTTTGATTCCGATCCAAGACTAAAAGAAATCGCCGAATCAAGAGATTTCGAGAGAACTTTCATTTCAAGATCAAGGGATCAAGTCATACTCAGTCTTTTAACTTGGCTCGAGCAAGGAGTGGTTGGGCAAGATTTCTCGAAGTACGTTGCCTTCATGAAAGCGAAGGCGCAGGCGCCGTTACCGTCGGGCGCTTCGCCGGCCGATAGTCCTTTAGCGAAATTAGGATTATTTTCAAACTACGCCGACAAAGTAGTCGACTCAATCGTGCAAGAGCTTTTAGCTGTCAACCGCCTTCAAGTTCAAAAGGCGGGTCGTAATCTGTCGCAGGATGAAATCAGTCAGCATCTTGAAAGCATTCGCACCAGCCCCCTTGTCGAAGGTATCTTGCGCGCGAGTGGATTTGAGCCCGCAGGTCTTTGCCGTCAGTTGTTTTAAAGGTCGTCGACGGATCCCAAAAGCAAGCTTAGGTCCGTGACGCTCAAAAACTAAATAAAAAATATGATTTATTTTGAGAAATTAGACAAAATCTTATTTGATCATAAGAAGCGCGCGGAGAGCCTTAACGAAGACGTCGCGATTCAAAGGTTTTACTAAGAAGTCATAC
The DNA here is from genome assembly GCA_043746635.1 of Bdellovibrionales bacterium. Taxonomy (GTDB): domain Bacteria; phylum Bdellovibrionota; class Bdellovibrionia; order Bdellovibrionales; family JAMPXM01; genus JAYTQQ01. Next base: position 870 of record JAYTQQ010000284.1, read on the forward strand.
ATGCCCGCAGTCGAGACAGCATTTTCGATAAATATATTGCTAGAGTTCGAAGAACTAGCTCCGTAGATCCGCCCCGGAGGTTAAGCCACTGAGATCCCATACAAAAGATCTCGCTTCATAGGCTCAAGCTCTAGCGCACTAGAGACTTACCTAGAGCCGGTCAGGTTTTTGCACCTCCATTTCGTGATAGACAGACACCGCAACCCAGAGGGATTACGTGAGAAAAGCGTTTGCAATATTTGGCTCAATGACCATATCTTTGTCAGCAGTTGTCCAAACAGGAGTAGGAATTTGTCTTATGCTCAGTCACACAAAAGCTTTTGCGGGGCCGCAGATTTCTGAATTGCTCACGAACGAAAGTATCTTAGAATATCTCGCAAGGACTCACTCAAGCACGGATCTTTTTAAGCAAATTCTTGGGTCGGCGGCTGACTTTAAAGAGGGTGACGAGAGCATCGGCGTTCAGGCCGAGAGTGAACTTTCGCGAGCCAGAGCGAGGCAGCTTCTTGCTAGTACAACGGTGAGAGAGCTCGTCGAAACCCAGATGCTGCCGGCTGACAGCCAAGAAAAGATCATTCGTGATTCACTAGATAAAAGAATTTATAATCGAATCAGAAACCAGACGATTAGTGAAATTAAAATGTACCTTTTGAGTTCGAACGAAGAAAATATCAAAAAAATGATGCCGGGTCTTCATAGCGATGTGATCGCGTCGGTCGTTAAGCTCATGTCAAATGATGAGCTCATTCAGATCGGACAGAAAGTTTTCAATCATCTTCCGAATAGTTCGATTGGTAAAAAAGGTTATTTGAGTGCGAGATTGCAGCCGAATTCCTCGACGGATCATCCGGATGATATTCGTTGGCAAGTATTTAACGGTTGGGCCTTCGGAGTTGGCGATCTCATGTTGGGAAGTAATCCTGCATCGAGTACTCCCGAAATCGTTCACCGAACAGAACTTGTTTTAAGAGACGTTATCGAAACTTTTGGACTGAAAGAAACTTTACCTTGGACCGTGCTTTCTCATATCGATATCCAAAATGAAGTTGAGAAGCAAGATCCGGGAAGCACGGCTCTCTGGTTTCAAAGCATCGCCGGCAATGACGAGACGAATGGAGTTTTCGGAATTTCTGCAGACCAACTTATGGACTACGCACGCGCAAGAAAAACCCAAAGTTATGGTTTGTACTTAGAAGCAGGACAAGGATCTGAAGTCACCAACGGCAAAAGCCAAGGCGTCGACATGGGAACCCTCGAGTCACGCAAATACGGTTTGTCTCGCGCATTGAAAGTTGCCCAAGGTGGAGAAAATTCTTGGATGGTCGTCAACGACGTCGCGGGATTTATCGGGCCCGAAGTTTTTAAAACGAAAGAACAGCTCGTGCGCGTTGCACTTGAAGATACCATCATGGGAAAGCTTCACGGACTCACTATGGGTCTCGACGTTTGCTCAACTTTTCATATGCCGATTACTCCTCAAGACCTTAAGTGGGCAGTTGATCATATCGTTCCTGCGAATCCTGCCTACTTGATGGCGCTACCGACGCAGAACGATCCGATGCTGAGTTACAATACAACTTCCTTTCAGGAGCACGTCAGGATCCGCGAACAATTTCATTTTAAAATTGACGAGAAGATGCTCGCATTTTTTCAAAGGATTGGCGTGCTCGACCAAAATTCAAAACCAACTGAACACTTTGGTGACCCTGTTTGGCTCTATTTCCAGTATCAAAAGGCGAAGGGTGATGTGCGTAGCTACGAAGAGATGCGCCCCATTGCCGAAAGAGAAATGAAAGAAGTTCAAAAGCGTGGAGTTGCGCTTTCGATCGGACATGGCAAGAATATTTGGGATTTTAATCCAAAGCTTGAGCATTATTTAAACGACCTTGATCGGTCAGCTCGTAAAAGTATTTACGCTTCACTGGATGCTGAGTTTTTAAGAAAATTATTTCCGGAGTCGGTGCAGCTTCACACAAATTCAGAAAATCGCGAGGATTATTTATCGCGCCCTTCTCATGGAGAAACTTTATCTGAACTCGCTCAAACGCAAATTAAAAGAATTGATATTGGTTCAAGTGATGTCGTTATCGTTTTAGGTGATGGGCTCAATTCAGATTCTCTGATGGATACGGGGCACCTTGCTCCGTACCTAGATGAACTGTCGAAACAACTCCAAGCGAGTGGGCATCATCTTTATCAAAAACCAATCATCGTGCACAATGCGCGCGTAAGAGTAGGCTACCGTATCGGTGAAGAATTGTTTTCGAGATCAAATGAACTCGCCCAAATTAAAACACTCATCAACGTGATCGGCGAGAGACCTGGCAATGGTCACAATACTTTCTCGGCCTATATATCAACGGCGACGGTAGGGGATTGGCGAGCAAGAAAACAAGATCACGATCGTACGGATTTGATCTCGGGAATCTCCGATACATCGCTCGAACCACGGCAAGCGGCGCGCGAGACGCTCGAGAAGATGAGGATTGCGGCCCATGGTCTAGTGGGTCGATGCGAAACCTTGTTTAAGTAGCGGTCTATCGTCTTGAAAGAAAAATCTGTTTTGAAAAAATAATGAAATCACGAGATACTTTGAAGTGGAGGTTCGTGATGATGAAATATTTATTTTCTGTGGTTTTAGTTTTAGGTTTGGCTCAGTCGGCATTCGCCATGGGCGGTGGCGGCGGCAGACCAAGCAAGAGTGACGAAGATACGCTGACCGACCTCTATGCGGATCTCAAAGCACTCAATATCGATTACACAAAACAGAATACCGTCACCGCCGATGTTCTTCTCAAGGCAAAGGTGATTCAAAAGAAAATCGACGACAATATTAAAGCGCAAATGGGTAAGGGCGGTCCGCTTTGGGGAACGGCAGAAAATTTACAGCCTTACTATAAACAAATGGATGAACTACGAGGAAAGCTCGCTGTCAACCAGGCCGACATGGCAACGACGGATACGGCTCTAGCAAAAGTGAACGATAGAGTCGATACGATGTCTAAAACTCCTGCGGGTAGTGCTCAAGATCCGGAACTTCTCGTTGAGAACGCGCGGCTCATGAATGCGGCTGCCCGTGCGAACAATGGGAGTGCTCAAGCAAATGCAAAAGCGGCACAAGCTGATGCCTATATTAGCAAGCTCGAGAAGAAGTTAGATAAAGAAGAGACGGGAACTTACGTTCGAGAAAAGTTCGCGAAATTTATGAATTCGACAGGAGCGGGCTGCGGAATGGTGAATCGATGCTTAGTTAAAGCGCCAACACCGGTTGACCCAAAAACACTTGATGAAGTATTTGCTGATTCGGATCCAGATAAGGTGAGTAAAGAGACTTATCACAAAATGCGTAAAACTTCCAAATAGCTCCCCGATGACAGTTCACGCCTCTCATCGGGCGCCAAGATCTAAAGCTGAAGTAGAACCGTCAGTAGAACCGTCAGATTTTAAAAAATCTACCAAAATTTAGACAAATTTAAGCTTAAACAGCCGCGTAATTTCGAGCGCAAGAAGCTGGGCTCGAAATATCTCAGGCATGAAAGATGCAATCTTAATAATTATCATTCGGGATCGAATGCTTTAATAAGGAGAATTTTATGAATATCGCTCTTCGTTCGTTTGTGGTTTTGGCAGCAGGTGCTCTCGTGATCGGTGCTACAGCATGTAGTTCTAGCCCAAAAGCCCCTGAAGAAACAGCGGCCGCGGCAACGCCAGTTCCGGCAATCGAACTAGCTGCTCCAGCCCCGGTACAAGCCCCAACGCTTGCACAAAATGACTCAAAAACCAAAGGTCTTTGGGGTGCTAGTTCGACTGGTCGCAGCCGATAATTCGGTGGTCAACTGTTCATTCATAAGCTTTGAAACTTCGGTCAAAGTTTGGTTGAGCGCTTCGGTATAATAAATGAGTT
>JAYTQQ010000285.1:0-11196 GCA_043746635.1 Bdellovibrionales bacterium
CCAAAAATGGCAGGGCAGGAGGGACTCGAACCCCCAACCGACGGATTTGGAGTCCGTAACTCTACCAATTGAGCTACTACCCTAGAATCCAAAGAAAAACAAAAATCAAACTACATTAGGAACACGAAAGAAATCAAGGTCCAAAATAGAACTTTGTAAATTGATTCAGGTCGAGGCGCTAGGAAGCGAAGAAGGAAGCAGCGAAGAGCTGGATCAATTTACGAAATTCTAAAAAAAAAGGACTCCGTGGGGAGTCCTTTTCAATGATCTTAAACTTATTTTCAATCTTACTTATCTGGAATGATGTCGACAACAACGCCGGCGCCAACAGTGCGGCCGCCTTCGCGAATCGCGAAACGTAATTCTTTCTCCATCGCAACCGGAGCGATCAACTCAACTTCCATCTCGACGCGGTCACCTGGCATAACCATTTCAGTGCCTTGCTTCAATGTTACAACACCGGTTACGTCTGTTGTACGGAAGTAAAACTGTGGACGATAACCATTGAAGAATGGAGTGTGACGTCCGCCTTCTTCTTTAGTCAAAATGTAAGTCTCAGCTTTGAATTTTTTGTGTGGCTTAATCGTTCCGACTTGAGCCAAAACTTGTCCGCGCTCAACTTCTTCTTTTTTAGTACCACGAAGAAGGCAACCACAGTTGTCTCCCGCTCGGCCTTCATCAAGAAGCTTTCTGAACATTTCGATACCAGTAACAGTCGTTTTTTGAGTCGCTGTAATACCGACGATCTCGATATCTTGACCGATTTTGATAATTCCGCGTTCGATACGACCAGTAACAACAGTTCCGCGACCAGAGATCGAGAACACATCTTCTACCGGCATCAAAAAAGGCTTATCAATTGCTCTTTCAGGTTGCGGGATGTAACGATCGACTTCGTCCATCAATTTCAAGATCGCGAGTTTTCCGAGTTCGCCTTGATCGCCTTCGAGTGCTTTCAATGCCGAACCTTTTACTATTGGAATTTCGTCGCCTGGGAATTCGTATTTTGACAAGAGCTCGCGAACTTCGAGTTCAACGAGATCAAGAAGTTCAGCATCATCAACCATGTCAACTTTGTTCAAGAAAACAACGATTGAAGGAACGCCGACCTGACGAGCAAGCAAGATATGCTCACGAGTTTGTGGCATAGGACCGTCAGCTGCAGAAACGACCAAGATCGCTCCGTCCATCTGCGCGGCACCGGTGATCATGTTTTTCACGTAATCGGCGTGGCCTGGGCAATCAACGTGCGCATAATGGCGATTTTTAGTTGAGTATTCAACATGCGAAGTCGAAATCGTGATTCCGCGCTCGCGCTCTTCTGGAGCTTTATCGATCTGGTCGTAAGCCATTGCCGTGGCTCCGCCTGATTCAGCAAGAATTTTAGTAATTGCTGCCGTCAAAGAAGTTTTACCGTGATCGACGTGACCGATGGTGCCGATGTTACAGTGGGGTTTACTTCGATCAAATTTCTCTTTTGCCATTACTTATGTCCTCCTGAAGGAATAATGATTCACTCATTATAAAAGTTTTTATTTTAATTCTAAAATTTATATAAACAATTTCTAAAACCCATTAACTTAAATTAAAACGACTTAAAGTCAATACCAATGACTTACGAACTCGCAAACTCCGGCTCATTCGCAAACTCTGGCCTAAAACTGGAGCCCATGGTGAGAATCGAACCCACGACCTCACCCTTACCAAGGGTGTGCTCTACCACTGAGCCACATGGGCAGAAACTTCAAAGCATCCTCAAAAAAAGCAGATACTCTGGCTCTCCAACGAGCCGTGTTGAACTTTTTGGCACAAGCTTCTCGACGATTCTTCGGAGTCGCCGAACCTAGCAGGAGAAAAATTTCACGACAAGTAAAATGTGACTCCAAAATCGAATTCGTTTAGGCTCAGAAGATGCTTTCCTCAAGTCAACAAGACGACAAACACCCCGACAGAGAATTGATTCGAAATCCCCTCTGGTTCTACATGAAAGCCAATCGCCGCGCTTTTAGTCTCGGCATGTTTTTTTTGATCATCACCAATACCATCGACGGTCTTTACCCTTTGGTTTTGAAAAAAGGCATTGATCAGATTACTGGTCACATTGGCCTTCACGACATTTTTAAGACCGCAGCCCTATTCTTCTTGATGATGTCGGTTCTTGCCGTCACCCGCTTTGCTTGGCGCACCTTTTTCGGCAAATATCATACTCTCGCAGCTGAAGATTTACGCAACCGTCTTTTTCGGCATATGGCCCAGATGGGTCCGAACTTTTTTCATAAGAATGCGATCGGCGAACTGATGTCTTTGATCACCAACGACGTGCAATCGTTTCGCCAAGGCATCGGCAGCGGGGTTTTGGTTTTGGTCGATGCCGTGACAATTGTTTGCGTGGTTTTACCCCTCATGATCATGATGAACCCCGGCTGGACGGTTAAAACTCTCGTTTTCTTACCGCTCGTTCCTTTTATCATCTGGAAACTTACGAAATTAATCTTCGTTAACTACAAGGCTCAGCAAGATGACCTTTCAGACCTGTCAGGTATTTCTCAAGAAATCATTGCCGGAATCAGGGTCATTAAGAGCTTCGCCCAAGAGAAAACACGCCTGTCGATCTATAATCGCATCAGCCAAAAATATGAACTGAGTTCGAATAAGACAGCGATCACCGATGCGCTCTTTATGCCCGTGATGGAATTTGGGGTCGCATCAGGAAGCGTGATTCTACTGTTTATCGCGGCCCCCGATGTTTTGTCAGGCGCTGCCACGATCGGAACTTTGGTGGCCTTTCAGCGCTACATTCAGAAAATGGTCTGGCCCATGACGGCACTTGGCCTCGGGCTTTCTCAATACCAAAAAGCGATGGCATCTTTTTCTCGAATGAAAGAACTCTTTGATCAAAAAACAGATATTCCCGACGAGGGAGTGATTCAGCTCAAGTGTTTCGAAAATTTGAAAGTGCAAAATCTTTCGTACCAATATCCAGGAAGTGAATCGTGGGCCCTTCGAAATCTCAGTTTCGAAATTGGGAAAGGTCAGACGGTCGGACTCATCGGCCCCGTGGGAAGCGGTAAAACAACTTTGCTTCATTTGCTGAACCGACTTTATCCTGCCCCACATGAGAGCATTTTACTCAACGGAATTTCGATCGAAAAAATTTCTCAGCGCTCGTTGCATACGCAACTTGTGCTCGTACCGCAGGAGTCTTTTCTGTTCAGCGATACGATCGTCGACAATGTCGCCAATACCGATAGCGACGACAACCTTGACGGAGTCAAAGAATGGGCCCGCGTGGTCGACATCGATAAAGAGATCGATAGTCTTCCGCATCAGTTTCATTCTTATTTAGGAGAACGAGGAGTCAATCTTTCGGGAGGACAAAAACAACGCCTTACGATTGCGAGAGGGCTCATGGTGCAGGCTCCTTTCATTATGCTCGACGATTCTCTGAGTGCCGTCGACACCAAAACTGAGCGAGCGATTCAAGAACGCTTGAGCACCCGCGGAAACCTAAGCCAAACGAAGCTTATCGTTTCGCACCGACTCACTTCGGTTGAACACGCCGACCAAATTATTGTTTTGAAAAATGGCGAAATCGAATCGATCGGTACGCACCGTGATCTCTTGAAGAATTCGCCAACTTACGCACGCCTTGCCGAAATTCAAGGAGTTCACCATGAGTGACTTCATGAATGAGGATCAGATCAAAGCAAATATTTCATACGCGCAGGTCTTTAAAAGATTTTGGCCCTACGGCAAACGAAGCCCCGTTCTGTTTTTCGCGACGGTCATTTCGGTCGTCACGTTGGCTATTTCTTCAAGGCTTCTGCCGACCTTGATTGGTTACGCGATCGACGAAGGCATTATCAAATCCAATCAGGCCGTTTTATTTAAAGTGGCGATTGCTTTTTTTGTCTGCGAAATCGTAAAAAGTTTTTCTCAGTGGGCTTATATTTATTTCTTTCAAAAATTTGGAAATCGCCTTCTCTATTTTATTCGCGAAGATCTGATCTGGCATATTCAAAGTCTGCCGATGGAGTTCTTTAATAAAACTCCTACCGGGCGCATCGTCACCCGCACCACCAATGACGTTTCAAACCTGGGCGATTTATTTACCGATGGCGTGATCAACGTATTTACCGAAACGATTACGCTGATTTCAATTCTCATCGCGATGTCATTTATTTCGGTGAAGCTCACGGTCATCACGATGATCTTGTCTCCACTTTTTATTTGGGCATCTTTTCGATTGAGCGACCGGGTCCGCAATATTTTACGAGAATCAAAAAAGAAATTATCGGTGATTAATTCTTTCGTCGCCGAAAATCTTAACGGCATTAAAATTATTCAGCTCTATAATCGACTGCCCCGCAATCAAAAACGCTTCGGGAAGCTATCAAGCGAATACCGAGATCTCAATATTGAATCCATCAAGGCTTACGCGCTTCTTCAGCCCGTCATGAATCTGTTTAGCGCGGTCACAATCAGTCTCGCTCTCTACTACGGTGGCGTTCTCAGCGCTGAGAATAGCCTCGCCATCGGTTCTCTCGTGGCCTTTCTGATGCATGTTCAAGATTTTATTCCTCCGTTAAGAGAAATTTTAGAGAAGTACCAACAGTTTCAGAATTCGCTGACGAGTGCAGAGCGGGTTTTTCAAATGTTCGACGAAAAGTCCGAAGCACTGGCTTCAGAAACCACTTCACTTTCTGAAAAATCTCGCGGCGAAATTATTATTCACGATTTGAATTTTCGCTACGACGCTCACCTTCCGTTGGTGTTAAAAGATATCAACCTCAACATACGAAGTGGCGAAAGCATCGCGATCGTCGGCCGCACGGGATCTGGCAAATCAACGTTGATCGCCCTTTTACAGAAATTTTATCAGGCTCCGCCCGGAACCATTTTCATCGATCATTTACCGATCGAACAAATTCAGCGAGAAAGTTTACGAAATAAATTGGGAGTCGTCTTGCAAGATAATTTTATTTTTAAGGGTACGATTCAAGACAATATTTCTCTCGGGAGCCCGTACATCGGAGAAGACGATATTTTAAGGGCCTGCAAACAAGTAGGCTACGAAGAGCTTCTGGTGCGGAGCGGTCGCAATTTAGACTCTGTCGTCGAAGAGCGCGGAGCCAATCTGTCGGTCGGCGAAAGGCAGCTCTTGGCATTTGCTAGGATTCTTGCATTTCAGCCTGATATCCTCATTTTAGATGAGGCGACCGCAAACGTTGACTCGCAAACCGAGAACCTCATTCACCTCGCGACCCAAAAAGTGATCGCAGGACGCACCAGCCTGATCGTCGCCCACAGGCTTTCTACTATACGGGACTGCGACCGAATCGTCGTATTAGACCAAGGTAAAATAATTGAAATAGGTTCACACGATGAGCTCATGAATGCGCGAGGATTTTACTATTCACTCCTTCACTCGCATGCCCAAACTATTGATCAGACCATTGATCAGACTCCACTGGGGAGCTTGTAAATATTCTCATTCGCAGTGACGAATCGAAGTCTTTTTTCCTATCTAGAAAGACTTCTTTTTCGTTTTATTCGAGCCGGCATTTGGCACACCTTATGCTCTGTGAATGTTCCGTGAAGTGAAGTGGGGTAAGAAACAAGACAGGGGTGTCTTTTGAAAAGCTATTCGCAACTACTTATCGTATCGGTCAGTGCGCTCTTATTCGTATCTTGCCAGAAAGAGTCCACTCAACCAGCCAATGTGGCTTACGGTTTGGTTCTGTCGACAGATGTTTCTGAATTTAAAGATCAGAAGCTTTCATCGATCACTTCCCAATGTTTTCAAAAGCTTGATTACGCGGTTGCCGAAAGTATGTCGATCGACATCGATGAATCTTTCGAAAAGATCAAACATCAATTGCTCGAAAATGTGATTTTAGGCCGAATGACTTCGGTTGAGGCGGCCAAAGATCTCGTGCTCATCGATTCAAAACGAGCTGATTTTTTCGACAAGCTTTCGTATTTTAGAACCACCAACGATTCACAGAGATTCGACGCTTTCAAAAACTATTGTCGAACGGCCGACTCGCTCGGACTCAAAGTATCTCAATGGCACAGCCCAGAGAAATCAGAATCTCTTTGCGCGTGCGTGAGCGATGAGGGCTCAAGCCACGAGTCTGATAATGTTCGATGCATGACGAGGCAAGTGCAAATTCAGTTTTGCGAAAGTCTGCCGATGCGGTTTAAGCCGCACGAACATGCCCACTCAGATGCTGCCGAAAAGGGCGAAGAACAATCGACCATTCTGCAATCAGGAATGAAAAATAAGAATATGAAAAATAAGAAAGACTCTACGCCTGTAGGCCCCTCGTGTGGAGACCTTTTTAAATAGTGCGTGAAATCGGATCGTGATACCAGCAAGCCGGGCGAGTGCCAAAATTCGCGCCCTTGGGTATTCCTAAAAAATCGCAGTGAGTCTGAGGCCCGTCAACTTCGATTGGTTTTATATTTTGAGACGAACCCCATCTGTCGCCCCGGAGCGAGAGGCGATTTGTCTAATTTTGTGAGTAATAGTTTTCTAGGAATTTAATTTCTTTTTGCCAAGAGGCCTCGGGAGTGGGGGATGTGAGTTGCTCGTATTTGAGCATCGTGCCACTGGGGGCGAAGGTAATTCGGTTGTGGTCAATCTGTTTGAGATTTCCGGAAACGTCTGAATCGTAAATGTACTGATCCACCACAGTGTTTTTTTGAGAGTCGAGGACATAGTTTTCCGCGACCAATTCGATTTTGAAGAATCCAAATTGACCATGACTATCATATCCGCCAAGGAGGCTGAAAGAGTCATCGTGTCTCTGATTTCTATTTACAATCGAACTCACCAGTGCACGATAGGTAAAACTATCTCCAGGTAAATCCTGGCCTGATTTTAACGCAGTTTGGATCAATTTCTGCCATGAGGAATCGCCGATAGCGGAAGCGGAACTACGGCTTTGAAAAAAACTCATTAAAACGACAGAAAAAATGATCAAATATTTCATGCGTCACAACATAACGCACTTTTTGTATTAAAAGCAAGATTTTTTAGAGCAGAAATTTGATCTTTTTGTTTTGGGACCGCGAGATTGAAATCGCAATGATTCTCGATAAAACCGCCCCTGGTCTGACCACAAGACTTCATGGAGCGCTTATTTTTTATTTTGGCGGTTTTGTGCAAGAGGATCCAAACGTATTCGTGACCGTGATCGCCGTAAATGAATTCGAGCTTTTAAGGAAACTTGACCTTTGACTGAGCAATACTCTGTCGGGAAATGGCTATAAGAACAACTCGCGCAGATCATCCATTTTCAAGCCTTTAAAGAGACTCTTCTCACTTGAAACCACAGCACTTGCCAACGCACGTTTCTTATCTTGAAGGGCTAGGATTTTTTCTTCGACGGTGTCCTTAGCTATTAATTTATACGCAAAAACCTTCTTTTTTTGTCCAATCCTATGAGCGCGGTCAATCGCTTGAGACTCAGCCGCAGGATTCCACCATGGGTCCAAGATAAACACATAGTCTGCTGAGGTCAGATTCAATCCAACGCCTCCGGCTTTCAGGCTAATCAAAAAGGCTTGAATGTTTTCATTTTCTTGAAAATTTTTAACTCGATCGGCCCTCTTATTCGTTTTTCCGTCCAAATATTCATATTGAATTTTTCGGCTCTTCAAAGACTTTTCCAGAAGCTTTAAGAGGCTTGTAAATTGAGAGAAAATCAGAGCCTTATGCCCATCTGCAATCACAGTCTCTAACTGCTCTAATAGCATATCAAATTTTGCCGACGATCCTTGGGCTAAGTCACTATTCAATAAACCAGGATGGCATGAGGCCTGACGAAGTCTCAATAGCGCCTCTAAGATTTCAATTTTTGATCTTTTGAATCCCTTTTTCTCTATTTTTCCGCTGAGATTCTTCCAGTAATAGTTTTTCAGTTCATTATACTTTTGCCTCTCAGGTGCCGACAACTCGCAGTATAAAATTTGTACTGATTTTTTAGGAAGGTCTTTTAAAACCTCGTCCTTAGTTCTACGTAAAATAAATGGTCGTAGCGATTTTGCCAGCGATTGAATTGCCTCGGGATCCATCTCATTCGAATATTTGTCAGCCAAGCTCTCTGAAATAAGGCCTGGAGTGACAATGGATAAGATCGAAAATAAATCTTTCAGTGAGTTTTCTACCGGCGTCCCGGTCAAAGCAATTTTCTTCTTTGCTTTGATCAATTTACAAGCTAAATGAGCTTGGGATTCTGCGTTTTTGACGTAGTGAGCTTCATCTAAGATAAAATAATCAAATTCGATTTTTTGAAACTTCTCAATATCGTTGCGAAACGTTTGGTAAGTCGTGACGATCACATGGGCCCCTTCAAATTCATTTATACGTTCAGCACGATCGATGCCTGTATAATCATGAACTCTTAAATGGGGGGTGAACTTTTTCGCCTCAGCAATCCAGTTGTACACCAAACTCTTTGGGGCAAGAATAAGTGCCTGTGATTTATTGTGTGGCTTGTTTTGTTTAGCGAGGGCGGCGAGAACTTGAATGGTTTTTCCTAAACCCATGTCGTCAGCTAATACCGAGCCGATCTCGTGTTTTGCCATGAGACTTAGCCAAGAGAGTCCTTTCTTTTGGTAGCCTCGAAGTTTACCTTTAAATCGAGAGTCCAACTCGACCTCACGAATATCGTTCATGTCTTGAATTATTCGCTGAAAGGTTTTAAATTTTCTATCTGCTTTAAAATTTTTATCTTCGGTGAGCCGTGCTCCGTAAAAAAGAGCCTGAATTTTAGAGAGGCGAATACCGTCACCTTCTGCCAGTCCAGCTCTCGCCATATCTCCGAATTTCTTTATCCACTCCTCTCGGATGATTCCTGTGGTACCATCAGCTAGGGCAATGAATCTTTGGCCGGACTTTAAATTTTGCAAAAGATGTGGGAGACTCAATTTAAATCCGTTTCCAAATTCAAACTCAACCTGAAGGTCAAACCAATCTATCCCTGAAGAAATCACAGCTGTAAAATCTTTGCTAGCATTGACTTTCTTTTTAAAGGCAACAACCTCCCAGCCCGCCTGAAAAGCTCTTTCTACAACAAGAGCCAGTTTGTCTTCAGAAATCGGAATAAAATCACTTTGAAATCGATTTGGACTCTCTGCAAATTCAATTAATTTCTGAAATTCAGCGGCCTCGGAATCAGCTTTTCTTTGAAAGATCGTGCCTGTCGAAGCTTGATAGACGCGGCTTCGTGCATCACTAAAAGCGACAAACTCCTCGCCATATTCAAAGCATACTTGACCAAAGATGCCACTAACTTCGGGCGAAGTATCAAGAACAAGACGAACCTTTGAATATTGTTCTTGGTTCTTGAGGCCGAGCGATTCAGGAAAAGCTATTTCGGGAAAATGAGTTGATTGAAAGCAAAAGTCCAGAAAACCCTTCACTTCGTCTCTTGGAATGAAAATTTCTGGATCCTTTTTAAACAGAAAATACCATTCCTCATGGGACTCAAAGTTGGTTCCCACCAAATCAGAACCATCGAGGAGGTATGGAGAAATATAAGTCTGACTTGAAGATATTGAAAGTGTTTTAATACTGTTCGTGAGACTTCCTTTGAGGGTATAGCCGTCGGCAGAATCAAATAGAGAGAGTTTAATTTTAAGTTGGTCTGCGCTAAATTTAACTGGCCGAAAACCTAAGTCACCGGTCAACATAAGGAGCTTTTGAGTAGCACTCAATTCAGTAAGTTGGGTATCCATAACTTGGGGCTGCAAATATGCAAAATCGTTTTTGGGCTCAGAACCATAGTAGTAAGGCCGATGGGACTTTGCAGGCGACATCCCTAAAATGGCCCAAAGTACTCTTCTATCGAGCGCATCCTCGTAAAGAACAATTTGATCTTGGGTAACTGAGCAATTTTTAAGAGCTCCCAGCTCACCGGACTTTTTTCTTTCTTTAGAGTAAAATCTCAAAATCCATTTTTTTTCGCTCGTGTCTTGTTCAAAATCAATAACAAAAAACCCGATCCTCACCGGCGTTGCTGAAGGCTGGGAGTAATTAATAGGCTGTGCTTTTGACTTTCTATTTTTATCTGAAAGTTTTTTTAACTCTAGAAATTTATTCTTCCAAAGTGGTAATGGGGGGGCTAGACCATCTTGGATTTGTTTCGGTAGCAATTGTGATAGTGTCATTTGCCGTGAGGGCAGTAAATCAGTCGCCGGAGTGACGTCCCGTGGAGATATATTTTGAGAAAAAAACTCGCGCTCATTTGCCTTGAGTATTGCCGCCCAAGTATGTTTACATTCAAAGCCCTTTTCAAAATAGGGGCAGGTACAGGTGCTCACTAATTGATATTTGTGATTCAGTCGTAGGCGCACTTCATAAATTCTGGTTCCATAAACTTTAAAAAAGACCTCGCGATCCACGATCAAAGAAATCACTTCAACACGATCACCATTAAAATAGTCTTCTCCGCGTTTTCGAATGTGGGGATCAAAGTCCTTAGCAAAAATTGAAAGATTTGACATCGATATCTCCGAAAGCAAATTGTAAAATTCTAAAAAACCAGAAGTGGCCTACACCACTTGTTAGAAACAAACTTTGCCGAGGTGGCGAGTCTTTATCCATTTTCGCCACTATGCTTTGAACTGCAGTGATTCGAAGATTTAGTGTTTCGAAGTGGCACTCTATCTCTGGCAAAAGAGATCCTGTCTGCGCACTTCCTTTTACGAACAAATTCGTGGCCGTGATATTTCTCGCCGCAGCAGTGACAACTCTTTGCTCCAAATTATTTTGCAAAATTTCGGCTGAAGACAGGCTAGCCATGGGAGCAAATCCCCAGGCTTTCAACTGGTCTCTAGGAAAAACACCAAGTTTAACTAAATCAGAAAGCTTGCCACGTCCATTTTGAATGATTTCTCTTAGAGTGAAAATTGGGGCATATTGAGCTGCCTTCTTTTCGGCTTCAAAAATAATCTTAACCAAGGTCGCCGCCGTAATGTTGCTCTTAGAATGTTTATCTACAACCATAACATCTAAGTTAGCACATACCATTTTGGAAATATCTTCGAGCGTGACGTAACAACTCCGTTGGGTGTCATATAGCTTGCGGTTCCGATATCTTTTTACAAGCCTCACTCTGCCACTTTCAATTGACTGCGCTAGAGCAGGCATTGGTTCGGTCTGATTGATCAAAATAGGCCTCCGAA
>JAYTQQ010000286.1:0-4671 GCA_043746635.1 Bdellovibrionales bacterium
AGGATGGCCGAAGCCCTTCTCCCCGGAGCCACAACTAAATTCGACTCTCTCTTTTAGCTTTAGGCCAGGACTCTATATGAAGCCTAAGATTTGCTAAAAAAATTCGTTATATCAAATCCAAACGGCCCACACTTTTATAGTGAATTGGGAGGGGAGCCCCTGATCTCGTCTCGAAAGTTTTTCATAAGATCATTAAAGTAATCATTATAGGTAGATTTCTGAAATTCCTTTGGAGAATATTTCGACGTAGTACTGGGTCCGTAACGATCGGCCGTTGTTGTCAGAAGTCGCATATCGTGAGTCGATTCATATCCAGCCATTTTTTTATACCATTCTTCGAGAGTAATTGGCTTACCGACAATCGGGTCAATAGCCATCCATTTTCCATCGGAAGCGCGAACGATCGTTGCTACATGGTACCGCCATCTTCCAAGACTCGTCTTAAAGTTACCGACTGCCCAAACTTTTCTAACCTGGTTTTTATCTATACCCGCACGTAGGGCCTCCAAATGCGCAGTTGTAGCTCGCCCGAAACAAAAGCCCTTGCCTCCAGCCGGATCATATTTTGAAACTGAGCAGAGACTCGATACTTTATTTTCCGCCACTTTCGAATAAAGATCGTTGAGTTGGTTCTCATTCAAACCACTTAATCGCTTAGTGTCAGTCGACCGTGGCCAAGAATTGAGATTGTTGACAACCTCAGCATTTTTAGCTTGGGCGGCTTCGGCAGTGCCTCTAGGAATAGAAAAAAGATTCGTTTCGGCTGAGTGAAAGGCACTCTTTTCAATTGCTTCGTAATCTTCATGACTAAAATTTGGCAACTCCACAGCCGAAGCTCGTGATTCTGTTTTCGCAACCGCCGTAGGACCAGGTATATTGACAGGGCCCGATTCTTCAAGAGCTGACGCTTTTATAATTTTAGATTCGGTGTTAACTACATTCAGAGAATCTGCGGCCTCAATCACCCGCGCGGTTTTTAAGCCTGCTAAGCCAACTATGGCGACTTTTCCAATAGCTAATGTTGCTGTTACAGCCTGGAATATGATTTCACATCTTAAGGCCGCAATGGCTGCAGCGTTATAACATTTTGTTCTTATGCCGTATTCCTCAAGCAATTCATCCGCGAAGCCAGCAAGACTTGTTGAGCTGGTCCCCGCTAGCGCATTTTGCCGAGCCCAATCATAATATTCTTTTTCGTCAGGAGTTAACTGATCGAATGGAACTGCTAAACGTCTTAAGTGATTTTGCAAAAACTTTTGGTATTGATAATTTTGTAAGCGATTAAGGCTCACTTCAAGCTCGGCACAACTTAAACGTTCTAATTTCTCATTTGAAGGTTCCGGAATTTGTAAAACACGTGGGAGATTTAAATTGTAGGTGCGAAAGATGCTTTTCTTTTGCTCTCTGCTTGCGTCACACCGCTTGAGTCGATCCATTTGCGCTTTGGAGTTTCTACTAAAATTTTTAACTCCGTCGACGAGCGAACCAAAACTTGCGTCCCAACCCCCCGTCAGGCACCCGATATAAGAAGCGGCAATTCTCTCTCGGGCACTTGCATCGCAAACTAAGATTTTGCTTGAAGTATCGCTTTCTTTATCGATCTTTTTGTAAAAATCAGTGCATTCTTTTGAATCTCTTACTGCCTCACAAGAATTTTCATTTAGCTTTCTGATATCGGAGAACTGATCTGCGGCGGGCAGACATGGCTTTCCAGTTTGCGCGAAAGAAGAACTCACTAATCCCAATATAAACAAAAAGTTAAGCATCATTCTCTTATCGGAAGATGCATAACTTGCTCCAGCCCTAAAAAATCGTCCGAAAGTCTAGTCCTTGGCACTTGTCGAATCGCGCCTTTTGTCGGGACCATGGGGAGCGACACGCCAATAAGAACAACTGGATCTGGTTGGGTGAAGGTATGCAAAAATAACTTGCTGATTCGGTCCTATATAAGTACTGCTCTCAGTTCGAATATGAAAAAAATCTCGAGGCCACTTTTACGATATAAGATCGACATCTTTCCAGTTTTCCAAGTTCTTTTTATAGCCCTCCTCATAGTCATGGGATTTAGCCATTTATTTGCCAGCCGATTAACCTGGGCGCTGGCGACTTTTGCCTTTGTCCTCAGATTTAATTGCCCGATCCATCATCACAATCATGCGCATCTTAAAAGCTTCTCTGCTGCTTCACTCAATCACTTTTATGATTATTTGTTGTCTTTAGTAACGGGATAGCCCGTCTTCGCTTTCATCAGCTGCAAAAAGCCGCTTCAAATACTCTTGATAAACATAAACACGTCGGACAGTTTTTCAAAATGGAGCCGTCCAAAACAATCGATGAAAACTTGTAAACAAATGAGCTTTTTTGAAGCGAAATATTTTTCACCCAGAACCCTAAGAAGTAATCAATCGAAAACTAGTTCGCTTGGACAGTCTTCGTTGTCGAACTAATATCTTTAGCTGCTGATTTGATCGTGATTTTCGTCTCAGATATTTCTTTTGTGAAAAATTTTATACTAGTTCAAAGAGTTGCGGAGCCTATTTTTTGTCATTTAACGCCTCATTCCTGATAACGAAGGCATCCACAATCCCATTGCTGAGTTTGTATCGAGTGATTGATTTTCCTTTGAAATAATGCTCAATGGCTGCAATTGATTTAGACTTGCCTTGTCTAACAAGTCCCAATAGCAGAACGCCCAACTCAGAAGGGGAAACGTCTTTCCTGAATATTCCAAACACAGTCCGAGGTGTGCAATTCTCATTGGTTTCGATCAGCAGAAGAGTTCCTCCAGTGACAACAAAGCTAATGAGGCGTGAAAGGACTTCTTCTTTATTCTCAAAAGTCGGAAGGAAAGAGCTCGCGGAAACGACATGACCTTTAAAATGTTCGGAATAAAGGGGTTGACGGGCATGGGGCGCCAAATTCGTTTCGGCGGCTACAAAAATGTCGAACTTTTTGAATTCAATGTTGGAGAAAGTTTGATTGCCAGTCTGGTTTTCGAGCGTTATTTGCTGTGCCTTCGCGAGCATATCTGAGTCATAGTCGAGGCCCACTGCTGTATAACCTCGTTGCGATGCGATTCGCGTGAGCACTCCAGGTCCACAGCCGAAATCCAACCACAACTCGCCACTGCTTTTCGGCAAGAGTTGTGCGGCCTCCTCGTGAAATTGGCTATAGAACCTAGACCGGTGTAACCAAGAGAAAAGCGTCGCCGATAATCTCATATTAAAAACTATAACCTAAGTGAAGGGTCGCAAAGGAGAGCACTGAATTTACTTTATAGTTTTGCGAGCCTACTGATGGATTGCTGTTGCTTGGAGCCACATAGCCAGCTCCCACCCATGGCAGTATATAGAGTCCAGAATTCGTGAATTGGTATTTATATCCGAGCCTCGGCATGAAAAGTGTCGCTGTGTAGGTAGTGTTGGTTCCTGGCGTTCCAGAATCGCTCAATTGATAGTTATGTGTGGCCAACTGAAATCCAACGAACAACCCTTCGCTTTTCTGGAACAAATATCGATCCAGAAAAACGCCATAAGCTGAGGTAATCTTCAACGTCGTCGCGGAAGAATTTGGAGAAATTGCCAGACTACCCAGGGCGTTCGGGAAAGTCATAGCATATGTACCGAGGCCAAGCTCCCAAGATTCGGCAAAATGGTACTTAACATGAGCCGAATACCCACTGAACGCAAAAGTCGAAGGATCAATCTCTACCGAGAGATCACCTGCTAACGCGAAATTGGAAAATTCCAATAAAATTCCGATAACAAGCATTTTTAAGAAATTCATCATAGCCTTCTATCTCTATATACTATATATATAACATATTTAGTTAAGTCGCAATTGAATTCTGCCCAAAAATCCTATTTGATTTTAAGCTCTTGAAATTATGAGAGAAATATCATCTCATTTTTTTTAGATATTCAGCTACGGTTATCGATTTTAGGGATTCTTTCATTGCCTCTTCTGCTGATTTTAGAATTCGCAAAAGTTCCTTTTTGACCTTGTCAGGTTTCGGGCCGGTAGCTGTCAAATTGAGATGGGTTTGAAACAACGGACGATCCTGTTCAATGGCATCGAAAACCATCAAGAGAGTGAGTTTTTCCGGTACCATTTTTAACCTAACGCCGCCCATCTTTCCCTCTCTTGTCTCAACGATCCCCGCACGGGATAAATTGTGCAAGATTTTCACCAAGGTGGGCGCTTTCAAATTCAGGGACTTACATATTGCACTTGTGGGGACAAACTCAAATAGACCTTGTTGAATCTTGTCGCCTATGTACACCGTGGTCACGATCGCCTGTGAAAATGCCGTTGAGTAGCTCATGATTGATTCCCTGAATTTTTTCGAAAAAACTGGATCATTCGATTCCTAGCATCTTCTTCCGCAGTCGGAACGTGAATTGCGTGGGATGGAAGAATTCGAGTCAACATAGATATAAATAAGTTCGGAGCCTCGTTCATAAAGCTGTGACCAGCCCCAGTGTATATTTTAATGTCGGAGGGAATCTTGTGAACAGTCACTTCATCTTGGAGGCGCGCCAGATCTCCTTTTGTGACTCTATCATTTTCGCCGTAGCTTCCGACGATAGGACAAGCTCCTTTGAGGCTTTGCGGCACCTGCCCATAAAATGTGGCAGCGACTTGAAACAGCCCCATTTTGGAAAGAACCAG
>JAYTQQ010000287.1:0-7860 GCA_043746635.1 Bdellovibrionales bacterium
TGCGGAGATCATACCGGCGAACAACAGGGGCGCCTCAGTCTCAACCCGATGGTTCACGCCGACATGCTCGGTACTTTTATTTTGCCAATATTAGCGACTGTTTCGAGCTTTCCGTTTTTTGGTTGGGCGAAACCCGTGCCCGTTAATTCTCGCAACCTCAGCAATCCCAAAGTGCAAATGTTTTGGATCGCGCTCGCGGGTCCGCTTTCAAATATTTTCTTAGCGATTGTTGCCGCATTTTTACTCGCCGGGGTTTTTTACTCGGGTCAAAACGAAACCTCCTCTGCGGCCGGAGCGATGCTCTTAAGCTTTTTGCAGGTGAACCTCATCTTGGCCTTTTTCAATTTGATTCCGGTGCATCCTCTTGATGGTGGCAAAGTCGTCGAACGCTTTCTGCCTTACGAACTCAATCGCAAAATGCTTGAGCATCAGGGCACGATTAATATGATTCTTTTATTCGCACTCATGTTCGGAGGGTTTCGATTCATCCTCATTCCTGTTAATTTCTGCTCCAATCTGCTGATGTGGGGCGCAACGAGTATCATTCGCTAGCGGCCTGTTTCCAAAAATGCCGGTGATTCAAGCATCTCCCGAGGATTGTCTGAGAAACTACTTGCATGCCGGCTTTTCACTTGATTCAATGTCCTGAAAATCGGAGAAAACACAGTTTTGAGTTATCGCGTTCATTTACAAAAATTTGAAGGACCTCTCCCGTTGCTTCTCTATCTGATCCGTAAGGATGAGATGGATATCTTCGACATCAACATCTTTGAGATCACGACTCAATATATGGAGTATATTCGCCTCATGAAAGAGCTCGACCTTGAAATGGCGGGCGATTTCGTCGCGATGGCGGCTACTCTTCTGCAGATTAAGTCTCGTATGTTGTTGCCTAATTACAGCGAAGACGGTGAAGTGATCGAGAACGAAGATCCTCGTAAAGAGCTCGTTCAAATGCTCCTCGAATACCAAAAATTTCAGGCTGCCGGTAAAAATCTTTTGAAACGCTATTTATTAGGTCGCGACGTGTTCGGTCGTGGTGCGACTTATCGTGCTGAAGATCAAATGGGTGCGGTGGTGATCGAAGCCGACAATGCATTATTCGCTTTGATCGGTGCGTACCGTAGGTCGATCAAAAAGATGAAGCGCGCGGTTCATCAGGTGAAAGCGAAAACCCTCTCTATCGCAAACCGAATCATGCAGATCAAAGATCGTTTGATCGTTGGACGCAGAGTTTTACTCGCCGATATCGTGGCGGGCGATGCGAAGGATGCGGAGCCAAAAGATTTTCGCACGCAGCTGCTCATTACTTTTTTATCGATTCTAGAACTTGGACGTCTCGGTTTCGTTTCTCTTTTTCAAACTGAAGTTTTTGCGGATCTTCACATCGAAGCGAAAAAAGAAATTTCGAGTTTTGGCATGGACCGCATTCAAGAATTCGATGCGGCCGAAAATGTTGGGCTGAGCGAGAAACTTTTTGAACGAGAGAGAATTGTGGTTGATTTTACGTCTGATGATCGCGCGCCTGAAGAAGTGGCGGCTCCTCACCAGGCGGCGTTTTCAATCGAAGGCGAAAGGTCTTTATTCGAAGAGAGCCAAGAAGAATCTGGCGACGCACGCGAAGCCGCAACTGACGAAGAAATATTGAATGCCGAAATTGAACTCGATCTCGAGCAGCAGAGTCTTGATCTTGAAACCGCAGCGGTCATTCACGATCCGCCTCCTGACCATGAGCCTGAGCAAAATATTTGAGGAGTGAGAGAGAATGACTGAAAAAGAAATTCCGGACGAAGAAATTCTGGTAGAAGAAACTATGCCTGAGCAAGATCCCGATACTCTCGACGGTATTAAATGGCAGTTTAAAGATGAATTCAATTTCGTTGAGACCGAAACAACTCCTGAAGTTGAACTCGAGGGATCGCTTGAAGGCGAAGCCATGAGTGACGAGTCGATCGAGATGTCTTTGGTTGCTGACGAAGAGCTTCTGATAATTGATGAAACTCCTGCTGAAGAACTAAAGACTGACAGCGATTTGCCTTTTGAGTTTGTCGACACCGAAAGGTTTTATTCGATCCTCGAGAGCCTTTTGTTCTCTTACGATAAACCGGTTTCGGTTGCTCTCATGCGCGAAGCTTTTCGCGGCACCAACATTAAATCAAAAGACATCACCAAAGCTCTCGACATTCTTGCTTCAAGATTCGCTGCTTCAGAGCGCGGCGTGATGCTTGAAGAAATCGCTGGTGGATACCAACTCCGAACGAAACCTGATAACGCTGTTTTTTTACTACGTATGACAAAAGAGCGTCCGTTTAAATTGACGGGTCCATCCCTCGAAACTCTTTCGATCGTGGCTTACAAGCAGCCAATCGTAAAATCTGAGATTGATCAAATTCGTGGAGTCGAAAGCGGGCATCTTCTTCGTGCTCTCATGGATCGTGGTCTCGTGAGCTTTCAAGGAAAGAGCGAACTTCCTGGCAAGCCAATGCAATACGGAACGACTCGCAAGTTTTTAGAAATTTTCGGGCTTCGTAATTTAAAAGAACTTCCGAGCCTGACCGAAATTGATCAACTCATCCCCGAAGGTATCGGCGATCCTGAAGATGAAAAACGTAATCTATCAGATCTCACTGACGAAATGTCGACTGAACTTACGAACTCTTACTCAGAAGGCGAAACCGAGCTGATTCAGATCACCGATCAACTTTCAGAGATTCACACTTCGAGCGAATTTTTCGAAAATGAAAAGAAGCGCGAAAAAGAAAAGCGTGAGCGTGAGCGCGCTGAGGATATCGCCGAGGGTCTGATGCTAGGAACTCCGGTCGAAGATAAAGACATCGCATGGCTGAAACGTTACGAAGCGAAGCAGGCTGAACTCGTCTTGCAGACCGAAGAAAAAGCAAGAACCGCTTTCGAAACTCCGGTTGTTACGGCCCAAGAAGAAGAGAATTTCGAAGATGGATATCCACTTGATTTGAACGAGCCAGATACCGGCGATGATTTAGCTGAAGTTTAAAGGCGAGGCCTCTTCGTCCGCGCTTCCACTTAAATGCAAGTTTGAGCTGTCCTTAACTAAGGTTTACAAGTAACGGCTTTCAAAACTGCAAACACATCAAACGCAAGCTGATCGTCACCTTGTGATGGATCGTACTTTTCGTTCGTGAGATTCTCCATCAAGTGGATATTCACAAGGTTGGCCGCTTTCGATATATCAATTTTCGAATACAACCACCAAATATAGTTCGCGCTATCCGGCAATGTTGGAAAGAAATTAATCTGATCATTGAAAAAGTACTGATCAGACGTAGCGGTTTTCGTCAAGTCGCCGCGATCGGTAAAAACGCTGGTCCAATAGTAGATTGGATCCGAAACCGTGTCGGGAACAATGTATCCAGAATTAATACTGATTTTATAAAACGGAATTCCTTTGTTTGTCTTAGGATCTCCAAAAACTTGGCCATCTGTATTTGCAGAAAATGCGATGGTCGATTGCGCGGTCGTCTTGGTCGCAGGAGCTTCGCCGTTAATGGTGACGGCTTCGTAGCAGCCGACGTAAGCATCCATCGGGTGGGCGTGAGCAACTTGCGCGAATAAAAAAGAAAGTAAAAGTAACTTCATGGGACACCTCTTGGCGCCATTAAACTCTCAGAAATCTCAACTGTAAAGCGTCGGCGTTCAAGTTTGATGCGCCGTCTGCAGAGATGCCGTCATATTTTGGTGGGCGAGTTGTGCGATGATTTTCTCCGCACAGTTAATGCCGTCACAGGCGGCGCTCGTGATGCCCCCGGCGTAGCCAGCTCCTTCTCCGCAAGGATAGAGGCCCTTATGGCTCACAGATTCGAGCGATTCGGAGTCGCGGGTAACGCGTACGGGGCAAGAAGTGCGGGTCTCGACGCCATGAAACTGGGCTTCTGGATGAATAAATCCGCGCATCTGTTGATTGAAGACTTCGAGGCTTTCGCTGAGCTTTTGGCGAATCCAGTCGGGTAGCAAACGGTGCAGCTCGGTCGCAACGACTCCTGAAGGTGAAGACGACTTTAACGTGTCACCTTTTTTTTGCCTCAGAAAATCGACGATCTTCTGAACAGGTATTTCTTTGGTACCGCCAGCTTTCACGACCTGATCGTAGGCTCTGGTTTCAAGTGAAGACCTGAGTTTCATTCCACCGAGGATGTCGTCTCCAAATTGTTTCGCGTCGATCGATACCACGACCGCCGAATTTGCAAACCCAGAGTTGCGATGATAATTGCTCATGCCGTTGACGACGACAGATTTATTTTCGGTGCCACTCGATAATACGTAACCGCCAGGACACATGCAAAAACTGTAGACTCCGATGCCGGTGGCGTTGTCGTGATTCGCCAATTTGTAGTTTGAGGCTCCTAGAGACGGATGTCCTGCAAATTCTTTGAACTGCATTTTGTCAACGGCCGCTTGTGGATGTTCGATCCTGAGTCCAAGCGCGTAGGATTTTGCTTCAATTAAAACTTCTGACTTTTGGAGGAAGCCAAAAACATCTTGCGCCGAATGTCCCGTCGCTAAGATGACGTGCTGAGAATAAAATTTTTCTCCGCCGGCGGTTTCGACTCCAGTGATTTGCGTACCTGAAGTCATGAGAGCGCTCACGCAAGTATCGAAGTGAATGGTGCAGCCGTTCGCTTTTAAATATTCCCGCAATTTAGGAATCACCCGACGAATACGATCCGAACCCACGTGCGGATTCGCTAAATACTTAATTTCTTCGGGCGCACCGAACTCGACAAGCTTATGCATCACGTACGGGATGTGCGGAGATTTAATTCGCGTGATGAGTTTGCCGTCGGAGTAAAGGCCGGCTCCACCTTCACCAAAACAAACGTTATTGTGTGGATCTAGTTCGCCGTAACGCCAAAATTTATTTATGGCCCCAATACGTTTTTCGCTTTGGGATCCGCGTTCTAAAAGCACGCATTTGATTCCGCGTTCGACGAACCGAAGAGCCGCGAAAAGGCCTGCCGGGCCACTGCCGACAATGATTGGAGTATCTTCAGAAGATGTTTGTATTTGATCAAGACGAAATTCCCGATGCGGAATTTTCTCTCCAGCTTTAAAGATTTCGACGGCATAAACCCAGTGCGGAATTTTTCTTGCGTCGACTGATTTTCTTAAGATCCGGTAGTCTTGAAAGTCCGGCGAGAGGAGCGAAAGCTTCTCTTGAAGGTCGTCGTTCAGACCGACTTTGATTTGTTCGAAAATTTGGCTCATACAGTTGGGTATTCTCCCAAAAAAAGTTAAACGCAAATTACCCCGAAAAGCATGCTTACGCAATGGGCAGAGTAAGAATTTCGTATGAAAAAAAATCTGACTCTCACCTTCGTACGTGGTAGAGTTGAGCTCGCCATGAATGAACTTTTAATGAAAATTTTGATGCCCGTCGTGCCTAAAGGTGACCTCAGCCACTGGGTCGGAAAATTCGCCCAACGTAAATGGCCTGAACCACTCAATCACATCATCATTCGCAAATTTGCTAAAGCTTACAATATCGACCTCGATGAAGCCGAAAAAGAGATCGAAGATTACGACTCCCTCGGAAACTTTTTCACCCGTCGCTTGCGCCCGGGGATCAGACCCATCGGGAAAGGAATCTTGCATCCTGCTGACGCTGTCATTCGGACTGCCGGTAAAATTGATTCACAAAAACTCCTACAGGCGAAAGGGAAGCAGTACAGCTGCGCTGAACTTTTGAGAAACTCGCATTTAGCTGCCGAATTCGAAGGCGGAACTTTCATCACGTACTATTTGTGCCCCACTGATTATCACCGCGTGCACAGTTCTGTTGACGGCAATATTTTTTGGAGCTGTCACGTGCCCGGAAAATTTTGGCCCGTGAATGATTGGAGTGTGAACAACATTCCGAACCTCTTTGCTGAGAATGAAAGAGTCGTGACGGTCATCGACTCAATCGATCACGGTAGGGTCGCCCTCGTAATGGTTGCTGCGACGAACGTCGGCAACATCGAAATGTTCTACGACGAAAATATCTGTACCAATCGCCGAACAGCCGAGCAAAGAGTCCACGAGCATACCTACGATCCGCCGAAGCCTGTAAAAAAGGGAGACGAGATCGGCATGTTCAAAATGGGATCAACGGTCATTGCTCTCTACGGTCCGGGACAAATCGAAGACCACGGTTCTTTTCTGGTCGGCCAGCGCACGAAAGTAAACGCCGGGTTTCGCTAGGGGCGGGGTTCACTTGCCGTGGAGAAAAACAGAGACCGGAATTATCCACTTCGTGAGCGATATGGCAGGCGCTTGGATCGAAGTTGTCAGTCACGAAACGGCCATTGCTGTCGATGAACTCAAATTCTTGGCTCAGTTCGGCGCTGTTTACCTCAATGATTCACGAATCGAAAACGACGAAGTCATTGCGCCCGAAGATTACCTGCGCATTTACACTCGGCCTCGACGTTATCCGCGTGCCCGAGCCGAAGACCTTCTGGTATTTCAGAATGAAGACCTCATCGTTGTCGATAAGCTCTCGGGAATTCCGTGTCATCCTAGCCTCGATAATCTGCACGAAAATATTTTATCTTACTTAGAAAAAGATCTCGCTCGGTCGATTTTACCAACGCATCGCCTCGACACGTGTACGATGGGACTTCTTGTTTTTGCAAAAACCTCATCGGCCCAAGCACAATTTCAAAAGTTGTTGGTGGACCGAAAGGTTCGTAAAATTTATTTTGCAAAAGTTGAAAGCCCGGGACCTACACCGGGGTTTTACGAACACTATATGGATAAAACACCGTATAGCCCGAAGACAGTATGGGAATCGCCACGCCCTGATCGACACGTTTGCCAGCTTAAAGTTTTGAGCGCACGCAACGCTGACGCTTTCACCGAGCTCGAGATTGAGCTCATCACGGGGCGAACGCATCAGATTAGAGCACAACTTGCTTTTTTGCAGTTTCCGATCCTGAAAGACGTGCTTTACGGCGGCAAACAAATGAAGAATAACAAAAATGAAATTGAGCTGAGTTGCTCAGCGATTGAATTTTCTTGGGAGGGCAAGATGATCACTCTTCGTCGTCCTATCTGGTCATAGAATTGCGATTCACGCGGCCCCTCGACTCTCCACGTCGTCTAGAAATCAACGCTGTTTGCCAAAGGTCTTGCGCTCTTTTCAAATAAGAAAAATGATAGTGAATCAACTTTTTCAAGCGAGGTATTCTTTGAAATTAGTATTCACTGCCGTTGTCTTATTGCGTGCTCTAACAGATCGCTGATCTACAGAATTAGTGATTGCCCTCTTGATTTATTAAATCTAAGATTTAGAACAGGGGGTGAGAAATGAAAAATATCACGATGGTTTTGTTACTAGTAGCCGTACCTATTTTATGGAGTGGCGCCGCTCGTGCGTCCCTGGTTGTCGACGATATTCAGATTGGCTGTGGATTTTCTGATCTTGTTTACGCAGATTTGGCGAGCCATCTGAACGAAAAATCAAGACTGAATTTGGCGCTTAAATCTCAAGGTAAAGAGACAGGAAGACGTCTCTATTTTTTTTCAGACAATAGTTGGTTTCTTACTTTCGAATTCTTTAGTGAACAAGGCGTTGACCAAGATATTTCGTGCATCGCTGCGAAAGGGCCCGGAAATGATTCTGAACAGGCTCTCAATTTTGTGTTAACTGATTATCCAAAATGGCGTTGGGGAATTGCGCCCAAAGCTTGGCCTTAAGCCTCTCTAAGCTGTCGTCCAAAAACTGGCCCCTGAGCGTGTTGATGAAGATTTCATCTAATGTGCTCGCTTAGGTCCCCGCCGCTTGCGGCGTGGGGTACAAAGCGGGGGGTTGTAGGGGGGTCGAGACGTAATCGGCCCCCTTAC
>JAYTQQ010000288.1:0-18425 GCA_043746635.1 Bdellovibrionales bacterium
TCGAAATTACTAAAGCTTAAACACTTTGTTAGGCTTTATGCATACAATCACACTTTAAGTGTCTCAAATTGATAGGGGTCTTGTCAAAATTTCGACACTATTTAGTCCTAGGTCGGGTTCGCCGATAGATAAGTATGTCAACAACAGAAAAAAGCCGCAAAAGACTTTCACTCTCTCCAGACGAACTTGGTAAGCCAGATTCGTTTAGACGTAACGTTTTACAAAAAGTCTGTAGTGAGCAGTATCCGGCCGCTATCGAGTCAATTAAGGCGTACAAGGTTTCTCAGCCCCAGTACCCACAGTTCAAAGAGCGCACTGAAAGGTACCTCGACTATGCGGTCGATCTCGTGAATGGGATTAAGGCAAAGCGTTCTTTTCCGGGGATTGCGAACCTTCCTATGAGTAAACAAGAAGAGCTCTTCTCAAGGGCGTACGATCATTTTGAAGATCTTAAAGCGACCATCCGGAGAGTTGAAAAAGTCGAGGTTGAAGTGCGTCTTGAAGATAAGCGCTCAACCATCTGGGTTATCAAAGCTTTGCTCCATTCGGCGGTCGCGATTGTCTTGTTAGGAATTTTTCTAGAGATTTCTCACGGTGCTGTCGGTAACGCCGAAATCGTTATCGATGACACTCTCGAAAAAGTGACGGGGGTCATTTTCAAAATGGTCGGAATGTAGACCTATACCTGCTGCCAATATTAACTGGCAGTCTAGTTGCTAGATTTAATCACTTCATAAGCCTTCTGTAACACCGGTAAAACTTGTCCGCCCTCGAGTCTCTTTCCGTTGACGAATATGGCAGGGGTACCGTCGATCTTGAGATCGGATCCAACTTTGGCGCCTTCTTCGATGGCGGTTTTGGCTTCAGCAGAATCCATGCAAGTTTTAAGATTGTTGTAATCGATCTTTTGGGTGTCAGCCATTTTCTTAAGGTCTCCATTTAAGGCATCGAGAGTCGTGAGATTTTCTTGATTCTCGAAGATCCAATCGTGAGCTTGCCATCCCTTATGTTCTTTCTCCGCACAGTAAACAGATCGTGCGAGCGCGCAGCGAAAACCATCTCCGTGAGGGATCGTTGAATTGCAAGCGCCGTCGAGAGGCCACGCCATAAAGACGATTCGGGCATCAGGATGAGAGTCGATAAAAGCATGCATCGTTGGAGAAGCATGCTTGCAATGAGGACATAAATAGTCGGCAAACTCGACGATCGTCATCTTCGCACCAGCAGACGAGGCACCTTCGTTGATTGAGGCCTTAGCTTCAATCGGAACTCCGGTGAGCTGATTCCATTCTTGAACTTTTGAATTCACAAAATTCTGCATATCTTCGAAACCATTATTTTTTTTGACCGTGTCATTCACAATCATCGAAGCTAGTAAAATAAGAACTCCGCAAATGATGATCGGCGTAAGTGCTTTTACTGAAAAACCAATGGGTTTTTCACTCTCAGGTTTTAAAAGCTTCACGCCCCAAAGATTGAGAAACGACATGAGGTAAGTAAACATGCATACGAGACAATAAGTATGAAGATAGAACGAAGAAAAGAACGCCATGACAATCGACGTGATCGCGATGCCGCCAGAATAAACCACGAGGCTTGGATAATAAGTGATTTTCGATTCAGCCCCCATGAAGAAAGCAAAATAAAGTAAGAAGAGTAAAAGCCAAATGCTTGCGAAAGCTCCGAGGACTGCCATCGGAAGTCCTGTTTTAAAAAACTCCGAGTATTGACTGGCACTTGTCGCTGCACAGTTGAAGGTTGCATTCACATTACAGATGCTCGTTTGATCGGGGGCGCTGAATTTTAAGTTGTAATGAATTTGCGAAAGATAAACGTGCGCGCAAATCGCCAGGATCAAAGTCGAGATACTTAAAATTAAACCCAAACGTAAAACCGGTCGAGAGTTTCGAGTGTTCATAGAACTTTCTTTGGTTGTTTGTTAAAGTGAAGTACAGTTCAAATTAGAACGAGCTTTTGCAGTGAAATCAACAACAAAAGAGTAAAGCTTCGTGCAATTTAAAGAGCCCGTTTCTAAAAAATCAAAGCCTGAACTTCTCTTGTGGCTGAAGACCCGAAAGAAAATCTTGCGGCAGATCAAAAAGCGCGTCGATGAGCTTTTGGTGAAAGAGCCTAAAGAGCTAAGTAACTATCGTAAAGAGTATGAGCGTGGCTTTCAAAAAAAGTTTCATTTAAGCGATATCGTTGAGCTCGTCACTGAAATGCAACAGGCGCTAGTCGTCTTCGGCGGAGACTTTCACGCGTTTTCGCAGGCGCAACGTATGCACCTCAAAATCTTAAGAAGATATGCCCCGCAAGAAAGTATTACGATCGCCCTTGAGGCAACGACCCAAAAGCAAAATAAGGTGATTGAAAGCTATTTGAATTCTAAAATTTCAGAGAAGACTTTCTTAAAAAAAATGCAGTGGAATGAAACGTGGGGTTTTCCGTGGGAGAATTATCGGCCACTCTTTGAGCTCGCGAGGGAGCGTCGCTACCGCATCATCGGACTCAGCGATGACTTAACCGATACGAATGAAAGTTTGAAGCTTCGCGATCAATCGGCAGCCCGCATCTTGTGTAGGGAAATCGCGCACGCGCCCGCGCGTAAAATCTATGTTCTGTTTGGTGATTTGCATATTGCCCAAAAGCATTTACCCAATGAATTTAAAGTTTATTGTGAAAAAGCTCGTTTGAAGGTGAAGACCTTGAGCATCTTGATGAATCCAGAGAAGATCTACTTTAAACTTGCTGAAAAAGGCCTTGAAAACAAAATCGAAATTGTGAAATTAAGTCACAATCAGTTTTGCGTGATGGGATCTCCGCCCTGGGTTCAGTGGCAAAGCTATTTGATGTTTTTGGAGCGCAGTACCGATCAGATGTTTCAGGATGACGAGCCAGAGTTTGATCCAACTGATGAGGTAAGGGCACTCGTCGAACTTTTGTGTTCAGATCTTAAAATTAAAATTCAGTCGAATGATTTAGCGGTTTATTCTTCATACAACGAAAAGGTTTGGCGAGCGATTCGAAAAGGTTTGAACGAAAAAGATCTTAAGATCGTCGATGAACTCACCGAAGACGGGCGGAGCATTTATTTTCCGCAAAATGGTGTGGGCTATCTCGCGAGACCGAGTGTGAATCATGTGGCCGAACTCGCCGGACTCTACCTACATGCTAAAGTTTCAAAGAGGAAAAAATTCTTCTGGAATATGCCTAAAGATTTTGAAAAACAAATCTGGTGCGAAGCGATGGGATTTTTTATCAGTAAGCTGATCAATCACAAACGTTATTCGCATTCGCTTCTTGATCTTAACGCAAAGCTCAGAGACAACGCGGCCTCGAGCGAGCAAGAAATTTTGAAGCTGGCGCTTGATCATCGGATGAGTGAAGTGCTCCTTCTTCATCAAATGAAAAAGCGACAACGTACTTTTAAGCCTCGTCGAAAGACTAGTTATTTGTTCGCCGCACGGATTCTTGGAAGCATGATGGGAGAGAGATTGTATATCGCTATGCAGTCGAATAAAATTAAGCTGAATGAAATTGTTGAGTTTTTGAAATTTGATCCTGATCGTGCAGACTTTTTGAATTTTTATTTGAAGATTCTGAAATGGCTTGAGCCTGTTCATCTAGAGATGAAGAGTCGAAGAGAGAGACTTTAATGCCAAGGTGGTACGTATCGATTGAAAGCAAAGCGAGTGGTCCTTTTGAGACCGCTGAAGTTATTGAATCAATCCGGCAAAGAAAATATGTTTTAGTTGACTTAGTTTTTCAGGAGGGCGGATCTCTCTGGCAAAGCTTTGACGAGATCGTTGAATTCAAACAGATTTTCGACGATATAAAAGCGCAAGATGAGAGCCGCAGTAAAGCGAATTCTCATCTCACTCACACTTGGGTTTTACTTAAAAAAACAAAGGCCGACGGCCCAGCTAAATATTTGCAAGAAGGCCCTTACTCGACCGAAGAAGTTCTGAATCAAATCTATAGCGGAGTCGTTCAGTATTCTGACTACGCATGGAAAAAGGGATTCGATAAATGGGTTCGTATTGGGTTTGTTCCTGATTTTGATCGCATGAGAGATCTCGACGAGAATTCTTTTGTTGGATACAAAATTCCTCTTCCTGAAATCAGTGATCCCGACGTCCATTCGACTCCGCAAGTGATCGATGACATGCTAAATTCAGTTCGCATCTTGAAAAAGGATGAAACCTTCTACGAAAAGCCTGAGGATGATCCTGATTTTGCAACCGCTAAATTATTTGGGTTGCCGCCCGGTGCAGTTCATCAAATGCAAGAGCTTGAAGTGACCTCAGTTGGACCGGTTGATTTTTCTCCCGCGGTCTTAGCGAAAGAAGATAAGACTCCTCCTCCGCCTCCCGAGATTACTGAAGATACGATGAAGCTTGGCTTTAACGGAGATTTTCAGGCTCCGCAGAGTCGGTTGACTCCACCGCCTTTGACAGAAGATAGTCATATCGGTGACCTCATGAAAAAGGGAATCACCGTCGATTTGAAAAATGATTCTAGCGAAAGAAATATCTCGCCGCAGGACACCGCTGAGTTAGAAGAACCAACCGAATTAATTAAGAAAGTTTCTGAGGTCGAAAAGCCAAATAAAAAAAAATCCAAGAAGGCCGAGAAAGCTCCACCGGTAGAAAAAACAAAAGGCCAGACCGCGGGAGAAAAGAAAAAATCCTCTTTCTTATCTAGTCTTATGGAAAAAACTGCAGAGCGAGCCCCCGAGCCGACGAAGCTTGTGAAGGAAGCCCAGAAGAAAACCCAGAAGATAATAAAGTCGCCTCCTGACGATTTTGCTAATTCGAGAGAAAATCCTGAAGAGACTTCCGCCGGCAGTCAAATAAAGAGAAAATCGAGAAATGTCGGTTCTATTTTTATGTCTTTGTTTTCTATTTTTGCCCTCATTGCGATTGTATTTTCGGGAGTCTATAACTACCGAACATTTCTTTTTGGCGAGAACAGTAAAATCGAAAAATCGGTCGATACGATTCAGCGTTTCATGTTTAAATTAGAAGAGCCGCAAGGTGAAGTAAAGGTAGCTCCTTATAAGCCGGCAACGGTGCCGGCACCTCCGCCGCCGCCTCCAACGCCAACGCCAACGCAGGCTCAGGCGACCGCTGCGCAAGATCCCAACCTCAAAGCAAAGGTTGAGAACCAGCTCGAAAGCGGAGCCAACCAGAAGCTCCCAGATACGAATCTTCCGCAAGGTCCGACTCAAAATTCAGATATGGTGAGGCCAGGACAAAAAGCAAGTTACGTAGATATTGATCTTAAAAATTTTAGCAAGAATTCGAAGGCGGTCGTCGTTACAAATGGCTCTATCGGCACGGTTGTGCTTGTTTATATATCGGCAAGAACCGGTGAAATTTTAACTTTTCCGAGTTTTTACCGCGAATACAAGGTTACGAAGAGATCGAGCAAAAATATGGAGCTCGATCTTTCAAGCCTCGCCCCAGGAAAGTATAATGTCGAAGCTGAGATAGGTGATCTCAAGAGACTCAGAACTCTTTCAGTGAAAGAAGATGATTTTAATAAAAAAATTGAAGCGCATTTAAAGCAGGTTTCTTACGAGCAGCAAAAAGAAAAGAAGGCTTTGTTTTACGGAGCGAAAGCTCTTGAAACTTTACTAAAAAAGCTTTTCGAGAATGCACGCACGGCAAAAACACAAAGTAAAGATTGGGCAGGATTTTATTCTGGATTTAGGCAGAGTACGAAATCATCACTCAGCTCACTCGTGACGTCGTTAAACGACTCGAATCGAAATAGCTATGCTTATCCAGATGAAATTTTTGATTTGCTCGAAGTGAAAGATAATCTTCTAAAGACCGCTGAAGATGTCGACCGCAGTATTAAACAGAAAAAGACTTTTGAAGCAAAAGTAGAACAAGACATCATTAGGGATCTTGAAAAAATTCGCAAACGTGCCGCTATTTTGTCGGTCCGAAAGTCTCTGAATTAAAAATGATTTCAAAATCTGATTTTAAAGTTCTATTTTAAAAGTTCTATTTTAAAAGACTACGGAAATCTTTTCCGGGCTTAAATTTCGGAACGGTTTGGGCAGGGATCACCAGTTTGGTTCCTGTTTTGGGATTGCGACCTTCACGTGATTTGCGTTTCATAGCACCAAAAGTACCAAATCCAACGAGTTTGACTTCGTCGCCTCTTGAAACGGCTTTACTGATGATTTCGAGCGCGGCATCCAAAACTTGTTCGCTTTGTTGCTTCGTCAAAAGGGTTTTTTTTGCTACGCGATCTACCAAATCAGCTTTATTCACTCGCCACTCCACTCCAATGAACATCACAACATTTCAACTTTGTCTGAAGCATCTTTTTATACTTCTATCGGTTATCATACTTGATTTGCATCTCTGCCAATGTGAGCGGTAAATGTATTGCTTCTGTCAAATTTTCGTCAAGGTTTTTTGGAATTCTTCAAAAATAAAAAAAATATTTTTTACTTGAAAAAAAGAAGTGACCGCAATTACTAAGGTCTTTTTGCCAAAAGATTAGGCGAATTTTTAAACTCCACAATTTGGGCCTGCCAAACCTTAAGATTGTTCTCAAAATGAGGCAAAATTGAGATGGGAACTCGACCTTAGTGGGGCACATATGTCAAAAGCTCATGCCAAAAAGATGAAGTTACCCTTAGGTCAGGTTTCGAAATTGCCGATAAAGATTATGATGAAAAAGTCAGTTGTTGCATTATATTGTCTGTTTTTATTGATGGGATTTTTCAATCTCTATTTGTTCGTGCAGTCGGGCTCAAACTTGACGCCGCAAATGAAAGTGCAAAACGAAAAGCTTGAGTGGCAACTTAAGAATCAGGAATTGAAAACTCTGCTAGCCGGATACGAGCTTGAAGATTACCGCCAAAATCTCGCAGCAGTTCTTCCAAACGAAATTAAAAATAATCCGTTGGCGAATTACCAACTCAGAAATTTAGCGAGCGTCGTCAAAGAGCCTCTTTCAGATCATCTTGATCTCGAGAGAGCTTCGTCTTTAATGGTGAAGGCCAAAAATGCATTCGGATCGAAAGAATATCTCGAATCTAATAAAATGCTTCATAGTCTCATTGAAGATTATCCTGATTCGGCACATGCGATAGAGGCCTATTTTCTCTTAATCGAAGGCCAGTACCAGACGGCAGACTTTGAAAACTGTATCGCTTCGATTGATGAAATGATGAACCTATATCCTTCAAATGAACTCACGGGTTTTGCAATGCTCAGGCTCGCAAAAGTTTTTGAAACTCAAGACCGCGTTGAAGATGCCGTCGAGATTTATAAAGCACTCATGAAAGACTTTAAGAGCGAAAAGTTACGAGAGCAAGCTCATCAAAGCCTTCAGGCAGTTGAGTTATGAAAAGCTTGTGGGTCGCTTTTCTTTTCATTTTCGCGACACCTCTTTTTGCCAAAGAAATTATCACACTCGGAAATGCCGCGAGAATCGTGCAATCTCCCGACGCGTGCCTCGAAACTTCAGGCGTCTGTGCTTTCAAAACAGGTCCAGATGAGAAATATAAGCTGAAGATCGGCGAGAGCC
Organism: Bdellovibrionales bacterium; assembly: GCA_043746635.1. Classification (GTDB taxonomy): domain Bacteria; phylum Bdellovibrionota; class Bdellovibrionia; order Bdellovibrionales; family JAMPXM01; genus JAYTQQ01. The sequence goes on from JAYTQQ010000288.1 coordinate 7,555, forward strand.
AAATCGTTTTGGATGAAAACACAGCCATCGTTCGCAGATCTGAAAAAAAGCTTACGCTCGTAACTGGTCAAATCTGGGTTCGTGCAAAAGCTGAAATCGAAATTGAAGCTGAATACGGTTCGGCGAAAGCTTTCGAAGGTAATTTCTTAGCGAAAAACGAGGGCAAAAAGTTGGATCTTAAAGCAATTGATGCAGACCTCATACTCACTCCAAAAATGAGTGAGAAAAGTCTCAAGCTCGAAGCCGGTGAAGAAAATTGGCTGGGTCCCGTCGACCAAACCCGCACAGCCTCAAGCGGCCTACCGTTACCAATTCGTCCCAGCGAATTAGTCGTCAGCTGGTCTCGACTTTACACCGGCACCAAAGTCGAGTTCAAAAAAGACTTTAAAAATTTCTTTAACTTATGGTCCGCCGCGAGCGAACGCTTAGCTCAATTTCACGCCGAAGTCACCAAACGGCAAATCGCCAGCATCGAAAACGAAATCGCGCATAAAAAACAAATCCAAGAAAACCAAACTCGTGAAAATGCCCGTATCAAAGCCTGGTTCCGCAAACATTCTCTAGAAGATTAAAATCTTCTAGAGCGTCAGATAACATCGCCAAAGTTCGAACGCGACCTCTCCGAGACGACAGAAGGTCCAGTCGAACGATTGCGACGTGGAAGCTCTTAGTCTTTAGACAAGTTTCAGGAGAACTGGCTATAGAAGAAAGCCGATTTATGTTAGCGTAAAGCTATGTGTTTTGCTCTCATGGAGGAGGGGATTATGGATGTAGATTCAGCTAGTGGGCGTGCGGCGAACGAAGATGCGCTTCAAAGAACTCGAGAAACCTACAATAATCGTGAGTCTGAAGAGACAAAAAAGCATAAGCAAGAAATCAAGCGCCTCACTGAAGCTCACAATCAAGAGATTCAGAAAATTGAAGCCGAACACACCAAAAATTTAAATGAACTCAAAGAGAAATCAAAAGACCTCATCACAAGTCATGATATGAAATATCAAAAAGATATTAATGACCTCAGAGAAATGCATCAGAAGCAAATGTCAAGATCGATGCAAGACAATGATTCTAAGATTCGTAATTCTGAAGATTCTTACTCGAGTGAAAATAAAAAAGCTGGCGAGATTTCGGAGCGGCAGCGCCAAGCACTCGTTAAAAACTATGAAAGCGATTTGAGAGAAAAAGACGAAAAACTCAGTGAAGCCGGCAAAATGAACAACGAAAAAATGCACGATACCAGCGAGGCTCTTAAAAAACGCTATTCAGAAACTTACGAAAAAGATTTAAAATTAGTGAACGACGATCGGGAACGTAAATCGATCGAAGATCACGATAATTACGATCGTATGCGTGAAGCAAAAGAAGGGCAGATTACGCAAATTTCGAGAGCGAAGGAGATGGAGCGCGGTCGCCTGATTAAGAATTTCGAGACGAATTTGAATCAGGAAAAAGAAGATCGCAATTCTTCTGAAATGACGATCAAAGAACAGTTCGACGACGGAATTCATAAAGAGCAAGATAAATATAAAAAAGCACTTGATACAAGATCAAAAGATTTTCAAAATGCCCGTGATGGGATTGACGGTAGAATGACGGCCCGGATAGAAAATGAGGTGAAATACCTCAAATCTGAAAACCTGAAACTCCACGAAGATTCGCGAAGAGATTTGAATTCAGCCGGCAAGCATAAAGAAATTGAGATCGGACACGTGGTCGACGACTATGAAAAGAAGTTAGCCGTTTCTGAAAAAAATCGGGCCGAGTTTGTAGACGACGTGAATAAGAAAAATTCTAGAGCGTTCACTGAGATCAATAAAAAGAACGCAGACATTCTTTACGGTCAGACCAAGTACTATAGAGAAACTATGGGGATGGATCGCGCCCGCTCCCAAGAGAATACGAATAATAAAGAAGTTCAATTCGAAACCGAGACTTCGCACAACGCTGCCCAAAACGAAGTACGATTTGCCAAGTTCAAAAATTCGACAGACGTCGACTCGCAAAAGACTAAAAATTATTTTGAAGGCACTTCGAAGGCTCAGGCTGAAAGTTTTGACACTCGCCTTGACGCTGTCCGCATGAAGAACAAAGAAGACCAAGATAAACTTTTTGCGACCTTCAACAAGCAGTCACACGAAAATGACCGCCAGTTTCAAGAGAAGATGGCAGACGTGACAATGAAGTATGAAAATGAGATACTAAAAATCAACGATCAACACCTTAAAGACATGAAAGATGTCAAAGGTGAGGGCGAACGACGTTTGAAAGCTCAAACTAAGTTTGATCAAGAAGAGATTGATAAGCAGAAGTCGCAACTTGAGTACCGTATGGCAAAAGTTGAAGAGACTCATAAAAAAGACATCGCTGATATCAATCGCAGACATGAACAAACCTTAGCTGATCTTTCAAAGATCAAAGGAAATAACCCTAAGGTATAAAAGAGTACGAATATGATGCTGGCAGATCGAAGAGTAAAAATTGTAGCAACGATAGGTCCGGCAACGAGCGCAAGAGAAAATCTGAAAAAGCTGATCGAGGCTGGCATGAATGTGGCTCGCCTTAATTTTTCTCATGGCAATCACGCCGACCATCTCAAAGTCATTGAAAATTTAAGATCTCTCTCAGATGAACTTCGTGCACCGCTCACGATTCTTCAAGATCTACAGGGGCCGAAAATCCGTGTGGGTCGATTCAAGACAGGTTCAGCAGAGCTTGTTGAAGGCGAACAGATTACGGTCACGACCCGAGATGTTTTGGGTGAAGGTAAATTAGTACCATCTGATTTTAAAGAACTCGCCGAGGTTTGTAAGCCAGGTACGAAAGTTTTATTAGATGATGGTTTACTTGAGCTTCGCGTAGACCGCGTTGAAGGAACAGAAGTTTTCTGCACGGTCATCTATGGCGGAACGCTGAAAGATCGTAAGGGCATGAATATTCCGGGAGCTTTTTTACCCGTTGAATGCATGACTTCAAAAGATTTAATCGATCTTGATTTTGGTCTCGCGAACAAAGTCGATTACGTGGCACTCAGTTTTGTCAGACGTGGTGAAGATATCGAAATGCTTCGAGAGATCATCATGAAGAAAGCTCCTGGCACTCGTATCGTCGCAAAAATTGAAATGCTCGAAGCAATCGAGAACCTTGAAGATATTATTCGCTTAAGCGACGCGGTTATGGTGGCTCGCGGAGATCTCGCCGTTGAAATCGGGCAGAGTCTCTTGCCTGGAGTCCAAAAGAAAATCGTTCACCTTTCAAATCGTATGGGTAAACCGGTCATCACAGCAACCCAAATGCTTGATAGCATGGTTGAGAATCCAAGACCAACACGCGCCGAGATTACCGATATTGCGAATGCGGTATTGGATGGTTCTGATGCTTTGATGTTGTCTGCCGAGAGTGCCAGCGGTAAGTATCCTTTTCAATGCGTGCGCACGATGCAAGAAATTATTTTAGAAGTCGAACGCACCGGAACTTACTTTTATAACATGAGCATGGAAGCTGAATATTTCGACGTCGCCGAAGCTATCGGCGCTTCGAGTTGCTTGTCGGCGTTGAAGCTTGGCGCAACGGCGATCGTTTGTCTCACAACAACCGGCAAGACGGCGCAAATTATTTCTAGTTTTAGGCCAAAAGCTCGCATCATAGCGGTGACTCATATTCTTCCAACTTTGAATCGTCTCGAGCTTGTCTGGGGCATTCAAACTTTCGAAATTAAACCTTACACTTCGTCAGAAGAAGCCATGATGCAAATCGAAATTTTGCTCGTCGAATACGGTTTAGTAAAGACGGGTGACCGGGTGATTTTGACTCTCGGCGTTCCCGTGATGGAAGGCGGAAAAACCAACTCCTTAAGAGTTTACACCGTCGGAAGAGAAGACCTGCGTCGCAATACTGAGGAGGATTTACCTCTCAGATGCCAGACTATTTGATTCAAATTTAATGCAAATTGAATTCAAAATAGGTGACGAATTTTGTACCCAGAGGGCCCTTTAATGGTCACCCACGTGACGTCAAACCTTCATTGCTTCTGGCAAAAGCTGTATAAATGAGATCAAGAAAAAATTTCAATTGATATCAAAGCACGTTTATTGAAAGTGAAAGGGTAGGGCTTTCGTTTTCAAGATCGGATTTAAACATGCGTTTAAATAATTTAAAAAAAATCAAATTAGGAATTCTAGCATGCTTGTGTATGGTCGCAGTTTCATGTGGTCAACCAATGAAGCAGACAACGGTGCACATGAACGACGGAAAACTTACGACTTCTGACGAAGGCATTAAGCCTGCTGCTCAGTTGCCTACGGCTCCAAAACAAGTTCATTCTACTTTTGAAAACGTTTGCAACGCCAAGCGTGAAATCAAAACGGTTCAAAACGAAGACGGTTCAAAGACTTTATTGCTCCACAGTTTTTGTATTAAAAATGCTTTTGTCGATTACGATGAAGCCAAGCAAACAATGCGCTTCAAAGGAACGGCAGATTTCGAAGGCTACCGTAATTTAAAATCTTATGATTTCGACGTCACGGGTCCGCTCGCAAAAGGTCGCGGAAATTTACGTATCGCTGATGATCAAACTCCGGATAAAACTGCAGATAAACCAGCCTCGAAAGATCCTGAATTTGTTGCGGCAGCATTCTGTAATCAGATGAGCGAAGCAGACGGTAAAAATACGTGTGGTTCGTTCTTTATCGATTTGTACGTCAAGGTTCAAGGCTTTGACGCCGAACTCTTCGACGAGCAGGTCACCGATTGCGGAAAAGCCGATCAGTGTTTGTCGGTCGATGCTTCAGCGAAGACTGAGCTGAAAGATGCAGATTCTAAAAAAGAAAACAAGCCAGTTGATACTGCAAAACCTCTGGTGAAGACAGAAGAAAAATCAGATACGTCGAAGACTCCAGAGCAAAAATCTGGGCCGGTTGCGACCGACACTTCGACTTCGCCTGACACAGTTTCTCCGCCAGTGCCTCTGCCGAAAATAAGTCCTTCTGCGCCGGTTTCTGATGCGAAAATCGTGAAGGATGAAGAACCCGTGCCCTCAGATTTCGAAGTGAACCCTGATGATGCCGAGCAAGAGGGTGCGGATTTAACTGATGCTCCATCTCCTTACATTGCACTCAATACGGCCAATAAAATTAATTCATTGATCGAGTTGTTTAACCCTAAATCTAGAAACAAAGATAGTATTCTCACTCAGTCTCCTGATCAGGTAAAGCCTGAAATTAAAACACGTATGCCTGACCCTGTAGATCCGCGAATTGCGAAAAATGAATTTCCATTTAATATTGAAGTCCCCACTCACGGACCAATGCAGGTCTACGGTGGCGGCGCAAACGGATGGCTCGTCAATCCAACTGAATTATTAGAGCCTACCGAAGGTGAAGTGCAGACTTATATTATCGACACGAACACGAAGAACTTAAAAAATCGCAATTACCGAAAAGCCTTCGGTGCATTTTATGTCGTCGATTTTTTAAAGAAACTTGCTGATTTTACATACCAGGTTTTGAATCATCCTATTCGTATCAATGATATTTCATTACAACGAGGTGGACACCTTCCTCCGCATTCTTGGCACCGCGTAGGACTCGATGCAGACGTTGAATATTCTTTGATTCCTCAGGATGTCGCTCACCAGATGACTCCGGAGCAAAAGTGGCTCATTTTTCAACGTGTTGGAGCCTCACCTCTCATTAACGGAATTTTTGTCGACATTAAAGATAAGCGGGCGGCTTGTGCAATTGCAAATTTGCGAAAAGATTATGATCCAACTTCGAAGCTTGCGATGAGAAAATTAAAGGTCGAGCCCGGCCACAAGACTCATTTTCACCTCAACTTTAGCTGCACTTACAATGAGCATTGCAATCAAAAAGAAGATGGACTCCGCAATCAGTATGATAGAAATGAACATGAATGCTTGGGCTATAAAATGGCTCCTGTAGCGGCAGCCAAACTTGCCTCTAAAAAGTAATAGAGTTTTTGAATTTTGAGTGTCAAGATAAATTCTTCACTGTTTCTGGAGGTTTTATCTTGCGATTCATTTTATTATCTTTGATTTGGGTCTCTGTCAGTTTGGTCGTTCGAGCTGAAGAGGTGCCTGTTGCCGCTCCTTCGCAGGCGTATGTCGAAAGTATGTCAAACGCGTTGAATGTTTCTGTGTTAGTAGGCTCTGATGTGCTTAATAAAATAAAGCCCGGGCAAACTCTCGAAGCCGGAAATCACGTTCAAACTAAAGACTCAAGTGCACGCATCGTTTTTTTAGATGGATCAGCGGTCACTCTCGGTAAAAATTCAGATTTTGAAATTAAAACTCCCGAGCAAGATACAAAAACAAAAAAGCTCATCTTGATTTCATTTTTAAAAATGGGCTTTTTGCACGCGCGGGTTCATCATCAAGAAGATCCATCGGCGGTTCCTCATTTTTATATCGAAACGTCTGTCGCCGTTGCCGGCGTTCGCGGAACCGAGTTCACGATGAGTGCTTCGCCTGATGCAAAAGATTTTCAATTGCATGTTTTAGAAGGCAAAGTGGCGGTAGCAGTTGAGCGCACTAAAATTTCGGAGGTACCAGTCGTTGGATCGGGCGAGATGGTGGATGCGAAGGGTGGAGTGATTTCTCGGGTCGAGAAATTTAACTTAGCCGATTACCGAAAAAAGCTCAGCTCAGCTCACGCCGAAGTTCATAAGCTGATCTATAATCAAATCAAAACACACGATGAATCATCGAAGTCGGCGAAGCCAAACCGAAGAAGAAGAAGGCGTTAGTACTGGTCGGCGGACGTTCCGCATTGCCATATTTTAGCAGTTACCCTACGGTCCTTTTCTCAAAACGGTGTGGCCCAGGAACATCGAAACAAAGATCAGAGAAATCCCAAGTTTCAAAAACTTTTGGTACTGCTCTTCATATTTCACATAGGTTTGTGACTCAACTTTCGACTTTTCAAGTTTGTCGATGCTTTCGAAAGTCCTTTTTAGTTTACTTCCAGAATCAGCTTTATAGTACTCGCCGCCGGTATCGGCCGCCATCTTTTTGAGGAGGGCATCGTTTACTGAGCTATGAATCGGCTGGTAGCGTTTTACGGTACGACCAAACGCATCTTGGCCATAGATCGGAAGCATTGATTCGCCGTCTTTGCCAAGGCCGATCGTGTAGATGCGTAGACCGAAACCCTTAGCGATTTCGAGTGCTGATTCGGGATCGATCATTCCCATATTGTTTTCGCCATCGGTTGCTAAGATGATCACCCGAGAGCGCGCGGTAGAGTCTTTAATTCGCGCAACACTTAAGGCTAATGCTGAGCCGATCGCGGTTCCGTCGCGGATATTGCGATTGATTGGGTCGAGAGCTTTAATGTTTTTAATCAGAATCTCGTGGTCGAGAGTCATCGGCACACGAGAGAAAGCTTCGCCCTTAAATGCGACGAGTCCAATTCGATCACTCGGACGATCTTTCACGAAATCGATCAACACTTTTTTAGCCGCGTCGATGCGGCTCATCGGATCCATATCTTCGATCATCATCGAGTCTGAAATATCAAGCGTCAGCATGATGTCGATTCCTTCGGAGAATCTTTTTACACGTTCATCAGATGTCTGTGGCCGGGCGGCAGCAAAAACGACGAGGATGAGACCACTCGCTAAAACCAACATCGGAAGCCACGCGAGTCGCACACGCCAAGATTTCGGAATTTTCTTAATGAGTTTCAAATTACTAAATTGCAGACTTGTCGACTTGCTTTTTGCAAACCACAAATTAACTAAAAATACCCCGACAACGATCGGGATGAGCATGAAGGCCCCAGAAGATTCCCAGAGGTAGTTCATCATTAGGTGTTGTCCTGTCCTAAATCGAGGTAAACGGTTTGAGTATCGGCATTGTACCCGAAAAGCTCGCCGTAACGGGCCCACTGAATGAGAGTTTCAAAGCTCGTGTTTGAATTTTCATTCGGCTGCCACTCGTGAAGTAATTTAATCACATCATCGTAACCCAAAGAATAATCTTCTACTTTTCTGAGTTCTTCTTCAAGCATCTGACAAATTTTAAGCCGCTTTAAAACTTCGTTAATGATTTTTTTTCTGCGGTTGACGTCTCCGGCTAAAAACTTACGACCAAGGTCAGTGAGAACGATAAAGTTTTTTGGAGTATCCACGAGATCCAAAATTTCTGCAGCCTTCGCTAAGAATAATACTTGCGAGAAATCTTTTCTGAGATGATTAGCCATGAGAAATGAATCGGCACGGCCACCCTGGCGGGCGATGACTTCGACAAGGCCGACGACTTCATTGATCGGCACATTCGGTAATGTCTCAACCGACGAAGAAAGGAGCGCCGGAGGAACCCATTCGGGAGTATCCGGGATCAATAACTCCGTAATCACGTCATGAAGATTTTCAACTAGCGCCTTGAATCCATTGGTTTTTTCATCACGCGGATAAGGCAAATCGTTTTTCACCATCACTCGAATGTGGCCGGGGTTCGTTCCCATAACAAGAATTCGTTTACCTAGAGAAGCGGCCTCGATAATGTTGTGGGTGACGAGAACAACGGTCTTGGCACCCAGCTGTCCTGAGAGCCAAATATTTAAAACTTCTCGACGTAGCGTTTCGGCCGTCAAAACGTCGAGAGCGGAAAAGGGTTCGTCCATGCACAAGATGGGTCGTTGCATGGCAAGCGCGCGTGCGATACCCACGCGCTGTTTCATTCCGCCGGAGAGTTCTTTTGGGTAGGCTTCTTCAAAACCTTCGAGGCCCACGATATCGATCGCGCGTTTCACACGCTCTTTCGTTTCGGCGGGAGAAAGTTTTAACGACTCTAAGCCTAGCTCAACATTTTCGTAAACCGTAAACCATGGAAGCAAAGCAAAAGACTGAAATACGAGACTGACGAGTGGATTCGGTCCGTGAAGTTCAACGTCGCCGTTTAAGACTTGCCCGCTCGACTGCGCGAGCAGCCCAGAGATGATTCTTAAAAGCGTCGACTTGCCGGAGCCGCTGGGTCCAAGAATCGCTAAAATTTCGCCTTTATAGAGACTCAAATCAATGTCGGTGAGGACTTTGATTTTTTGCCCACTATCGAGGACGAAACTGTGACTGATATTTTTAACTTCTAATACTGTATTATCCATGAGCCACTACCTGTCGTACTTAAAGCGATTTTCAGCAATATAATAAAGTTGGTGCCACACACTGCGATTGAGTCCGATGACGGTGGTGCACATCACGAGTAAGCATCCCGTAAGCATAGCAAAATCTCCGGTGTCAGTCGCTTTTGAAATCATCGCACCTAGACCCAGCGTCGAAAGAGTTTTGCCGCCGTACTGAAAATATTCGGCGACGATGCTGGCATTCCACGCGCCGCCGGCAGAAGTGACCCAGCCAGTGACCGTCGCTGGGAAAACGGATGGGAGGTAGAGCTTCTTCCATTTGGAGATGCGTGAAAGTCCCATGAGATTCACCGTATCTCTGAGTTCAAGAGAGATGGTCGAGGCACCCGCGAGAACATTAAATAAAACATACCACTGCACACCCAGCAGCATGAGAAACATCGATCCAAATCCAAATCCGATATGGAGTTCGATCAGCACCAACATTACAAGAGGATAAAGCATTGGTGCCGGAAATGAAGCCGCGACCTGTACAATCGGCTGAAAAAATTTAGTGAGCTTGGGCGATGATCCGATCCAGATCCCTACGGGAATTGCCCAGAGCGATGCCAGCACGATCGAGGCCACGACTCTCAACGTAGTTGCCATGGTGCCGAGCGCGATTTGCTTCCACTGGGTGAGTGTGAGCGGCCGCACGAGTTCATAGACGTAAATCATGCCGAACAGGAGGAGACCAATAATCAGCATGTGCGGGAGGCGTTCGCTGATCACATCTGGTATATGTTTTTTCAGCCGACCCATTCGAGAGATTACGCTGCGGGCTTGTTTTCTTCCGACTTCGAAGACGAGAGGTTGCAATGTAATTTGCGATGCGGGTTTGGGCGTTGCTCTCCATGTTGAGAATTCGTTGAATTTTGTCACCATCCAATTCACGATGTTCGAATCTTGAAGGAGGAGCATGATGAACGGAATATCTTTGGTTTGATCTTGCGCATCTTCAAGCCGAAATTTTTGGCTCCAAGCGAGGATGGGTCTCCAAAATAAAAAATCGATGGAGATTATGACAGCCATCATCGCGAGTACTCCGGCCCACATCGCTACCGTATCTTGTTTGTCGATTGCGAGTTTCATGTAAGAGCCCAGGCCAGGAAGTACGAAATTTTTATCACTGAGGCTGAACGATTCGCAAATTGTTAAGAAAAACCAACCGCCGGCCATCGACATCAAGCTATTCCAAACGAGATTAGTAAACGAATAGGGAAGTTCAACCGTCGTGAGTTTTTTAAACCAGCCGATATTCAGAACTTTCGAGAGCTCATGAAACTGGGTCGGCACGGCTTTGAGTGAGGCGTAGTAACTGAAAGTCATATTCCAAACTTGGCCGGTAAAAATCATGATGATACAGGCAAGTTCGAGGCCTAAATTATTTTTCGGAAAAACACTAATGAGTCCGAGAACGAGCCCGGGGAGAAATCCCACCACTGGAATGCTCTGGCCGATATCGAGCAGGGGCAGAATGATTTTCTCCGCCGTTTTGTTTTTTGCCGCGAAATATCCAAAGATTAAAGTGAAAATGAGAGAGCATACGTAGGCGATGAGCGCACGGATGAGAGAATAGAACGAATATTTTGGGAGAGAGCTGAGTGAGAGATCAATTGCGACATTGGTTTGAATAGGGCTAATCCAATGTCTTGTCAAAGAAACGAAAAAATAGAGAAATACGAGAAAAATAGCGAGTAATAGGAGGTCTATCCAGAGATTTCGAACGCTTGA
>JAYTQQ010000289.1:0-29192 GCA_043746635.1 Bdellovibrionales bacterium
AGTGAAGCCTACTCCTAAGCCAAAGACCGGAACAAAGGCCGCCGCAAAATACATGAATGAGAAAAAGAAAAAAGCTTCAAAAAAGAAGCCTAAGAAAAAGACACCAAAGGCTTTACCTCAAAAAGTGAAGAAGCCGAAGCCAGAAGCCGATGATAGTCTAGTAAAACCTACGACCGAAACCTATCGTAGGCCGCGAAAAAGAGTGAACACCGACGGAAATTAATTAATTTCCGGATGCTCGAAACTGCTCAAGTCGTGCCCGGCAAGTTGCGTTCACCTGAAAAGTATTGAACGCCGAGTTGTTGCGGGTCTTACCATTTTCACACCATAAAATCTCGGTCGACAAGCCGCTCGCCGCAGCGGTTTCAAGTTTTTGTCTCACTCGTGGATCATTATCGATACGGACTTCATTTATTTCAGGAACAAAGTTGGTCGCGATCAATTCACCATTGGCAACAAAACAAACCGTGCTTGGATCAATTGGGGTATCGGCACGAATTTGAAATCGCTTTTTCATCCAAGTATCAGAAACGCCTCCACCAGCATATCTGAGATCTGCCTTCATTTGTTCTGGGCTCGCGATTGCCGGAGCTAAATCAAACAAGACGGCATCGCCTAAGTGCAAGAGCTGAAGCATGTCAGAACTGTAAGGAACTCCGCGAGCTGAGTTCATCTCTTGGTTTGATGAAAGATACGCGAACCCAATAAATTCAATCGGCAAAGCTTGTTCAATGTGCGCCGAAATCGAAAGATGTTTCAAGTTTGCAATTTTTTGGTAGAGATTGCCGGCCGTATCTTCACAGCTACGGTGTAGAACCTGATTTTTTACGGTCTCATCAGTCAAAGAAAAAATGACGAGGCCAGCTGTGTTTCTAAAAAAACCGTTTGCCTGATTCGTTTGAAGTGCCGGAGAAGAAACCGCGCGATCAAGAAGCCTCATCGTGTTGAGAGAGCTACCCTCAAAAACAACGGTATTCATAGTCGCGATTCGATCCCAAATATCTTTCTTCAAAACTTCGAATCGAGCGTCGCGATCTGCTTCTGAAGCGTTCATGAGATCAGCACTCATGACTTGATTAGGGTTAGAAGGAGTCGCGTATAGAGAGGTCTGAATGTCTTGAGTATTCAAAACTGCAAAGCGATAATTCATTCCTGTTGGTAAAAACTTTAAGAAAGATTCGATATGATGAAAAAGTGCAAATCGCTCATTCTGTAAGTTTTGGGTGCTATCGACGACAAAGAGAATATCCATGTCTTGAACTGACGGAACATAACTCTGTACGAAATGACTCTTTTGACAAGATCCGCCTTCGCAAGCAAGGCTTTGGGGCGAAGTTTGAACTACGACCTGTTGTTGCTGGCGAGGAGCAGAACAGACTCCGCACGGATTCGAATTTCCGTTATTGATAGTGATGTGGGTATGCGGCGTCTCGGTCGAACCTGAATCGGTGTCGGCGTAGGAATGAGTTGACCGTGATGAGCCACTAGTGCCTGAATCTGAATCCGTGTTAGAAGGCCCCTCATCGACTGATTTGACGTTTCCGCTTGTTTTCGAGTGGGCGACTGGAGGTGCTGCGCGGGCTGCCGGAGCAACCGCTGCGGGCCGAGGAGGCACAATCGTCGGAACTGGAGCCTGCTGAGCCGTTTCACCATATTTTGCTTTCGAGCAATTCGTGATAAATGGCACTGATCCTATGAATAAAACCAAGATGAGCTTCGAGCTCAGACTTGTTTTGCCAATAGAAAGTAGACTTTTCATAATAAACTCCAAAAATGATTTTAGACTTACGGACACTCACAATTGCAAAGCCGATGCTCATTCAGAACCCATTTGCTTTGAACTGATGACCCAAAAAAGCCAAGGAGCCAAAAATTGTTAGACAGTGCATGGGACCTCTCACGGCCTTCGGGGCCTGCTAAAATTTTCTACCGAAGATTTCTTAGTTGCGAATAGCCCGCTCATCACTTAGTTTGGCGCCAGAATATCCACTCCATGAGGAGCTTTTTTGTCCTATAAATTTCAAGATCATTACTTTAAAAAAGCGAAAGCATTGGGCTTCAAGGCGAGATCTGTTTTTAAGCTTGAAGAAATCGATTTACGATACCGACTCTTAAAACCAGGCATGTCGATTCTGGATTTGGGTGCCGCACCTGGCTCGTGGTCGCAGTATACTTCCCAAAAAATCGGTGTAAAAGGCAAGCTTCTCGGTCTTGATTTGACCGAAGTTAATTTAAAACTCGAAAACGCTCGGTTCGTACAAGAAGATATTTTAAAATGTGATATTGATGCATTGTTAAAGCAGTTCGAAATGCCTCATAAATTAGACTCGGTACTTTCGGATATGGCTCCAAATACGACAGGTATTCGAAGCGTTGATCAAGCGAGATCATTTGAACTGTGCGAGATGGCGCTCGAAGTTGCGAGAAAACATCTTCGACCGGGAGGCAGTTTTGTTTGCAAGTTTTTTCAAAGTAATGATCTTCAAAAATTTCAGATAGAACTTAAAAAAAGTTTTCGCAAAGTTGAAATCGTGAAACCCAAGGGTACACGCACCCGCAGTTTTGAAATTTTCTTGATCGGCTTTGAATTTAAATCCTAGAGCCACGTATTTAATGTTTGGCGCACTATTATTTTTATGTTAACTTTTTTGAGTCAGAATTAAATGATCTAACCTGAAAGGACTTTTTATGAAAAAATTGATTTTTGCTTCTCTCGTTTTGCTTGCCGCAACTTCTTGTACAAAACACGAAGATGCTCCTGCGACTCCGTCCGCTCCTCCGGCAGTAGCGGCGCCGGCAGCTGACGCTGCGGCACCTACGGCGACTCCCATGGCTGCCGATTCAGCGGCTGCTGTTGCAAGCCCATCTCCAGAAGCGAGCCCGACTCCGACTCCAGTTAAGTAGTTTTGTTTTAAAAAGGGCTTCTTTCTCGAGGGCCTTTTTATTTATTAGGTTTATTTTTCAAAATCTCGATCGAGAACCGTTTTTCTTCCTGCCGCACGTGCACGATCAATCGCATCGTCACAAAGGACTCGAATTTGATCACTGAGAACATCCATAATTGTAGCGGATGTATTCATATCCGACCTAGCCTTAATGTAATCCTTGAGTTTAGAAACCACCACGAGCACATCCTTCGGAATCGAAATCTGATTCTTACTCTGAACCACTCCCGTTCCGAGATTTTGAGTCGCCATTTTTCTTTGGGGTGCTTGAGTCCCAGGCTCTTCCGCTAAATATGGCACGGGCCCTGCGATTTTTTCGACAGCTCCGGCGTCTCGGTGACGAGCTCCTGGAAGATGCTTTTCAAAACAAGGTATAGAGCAAAAAATATAGCCAGTTCGCAAGGCATTACAGGTTGATACGCTACAAACATAATGCTTCGCTTTAAACTCGATCGGAATTTTACAGCTGCTACATTTTCTCCAGAAACTATCATCTGTACGCATGCCTTGCCCTTTCGAAAAAGGTGATAGCCACCTTTTCACAATTCGAGTGAGTCGAACACATTTATTATAGAAAGTGAATCTGAGCAGTCGCAAGTGATTTGTTTAACTTCGCAAGAGTGGTACACTTGAATCACGATGATAAGTCTTCACAATCAAGATCTTGAGCGCGCCATAAGTCTTTTGCTAAGCGGTGAAGTCGTTGCTATTCCGACCGAGACCGTCTACGGCCTGGCCGCGGATATTCGAAACGAAGATGCGATTCGAAAAGTATTTAGCCTGAAAGAACGGCCTTTTTTTGATCCACTCATCGTTCACGTTGCGAGCCTAAAACAAGCGAAGGAGCTCACGACCGACTGGTCGTCACTCACCGATTTCTTAGCACGCTATTTTTGGCCAGGGCCACTTACGGTCGTCTTGCCGAAAGCTGATTCAGTGAGTTCACTGATCACAGCAGGACTCAATACGGTTGCGGTGCGATTTCCAAAACATGATATCGCCGCAGAAATTATTACGAAGGTGGGCCCGCTCGCGGCTCCGAGTGCAAATAAGTTTGGTCACACTTCACCTACTGAAGCTTTTCACGTCAAACAAGAATTTAAAGGACTCGATGTTTTTGTTGTCGACGGAGGAGCCTGCGACGTCGGCATTGAATCGACCGTGCTTGAAGTTGCCCGTGATCAAAAATCAGTTTCGATTTTACGTCCTGGAAAAATTGGAGTGCTTGAACTAAACGAAGCTCTTCGCAAGTGGTCTCACCCGGTTGAAATAAAAAAAGAACAAAGTCACAAGTCACCAGGCCACACTCCCCATCACTATGTGCCGAGTTTGCCTTTCGCGGTTCTCATGGATAGCGAAAAGCTTCAAGATCTCATTTTGCCGGCTGGGGTCAATATTGGTAAAGGTGCGGAGCTCGTATTATCAATAGAGCCTGAGCAGGCTGCGCGTGAACTATATTCGCACTTAAGATCTACAAGCCAAATGTACGGAGCTGAATTTATTTATTATAGGTTAAATAAATATCACTTGAGCGATTCTCGCTGGGAAGCGATTTTTGATCGCATCCGTAGAGCTTCGGAACATAAGTCGCCCGGAGCGCAACTCGCCCTCGGCTCAGCTCTAGAGAAGTAACGACGGGCGCCGACCAGCACTAGTGTGACACCGTCGCTTCATTCGAAGCAAAGCTATTGTAGTTATCAAATATAGCAGTCACTTCTTCTCTTTCGAAAATCTTCAATGGGAAGCTCATGCAGACTCTTCGTCCGACACCGAGCCTCGTCGCGAATTCAAAGTCAGCTCCCCAAAATTTAAGGAGCGATCTCATTTCGATAGAAGTCTGGCTCGCATGAGTGATTTCTTCAGCGGCGAGTAGTCCCTTTTGTTCAAGCTTCATGAGAGCATCTTTTTCAAGACCGCGGCCATTATCCTCGACGATGAGATGCATTTGCTTAAGAGTAAACTGAACACTGATTCGAACAAAGCCCGTTTGCATGCCGAGTGATCCGGCACTTTCCTCAATGAGTTGGCTCAACATCGACTTAAGCTCGAGAGGATCGGTCTGAATACCCCACCCAATCGGAGTCGAGCGAGGACCAACGATCATGATTTCCGTACGCGGAAAATTCTTAAAACGATTTTTCTTATCTAAGACGGTCTCACTGATGAGAGCCATGAGATCTTTACAACCAAACATTTCAACCGAAAAAAAGTCACGCACTTCCTGATTCTCCTCTTCGGTTCTTAGAAAAAATTCTTCGCTTATTTCATTTTTACTAATTTTAAAATTCATATCTGGCATGACCGAATCATTTTTTTTCGAAGAAGGATTGTGTCTTACAAATTGCCTGACGAATACAATTCCGTTTGAGCAAATGAAGCTCGCAATCACGAAAGAAAGATTCTGGAGATGAAAGAGATGAGAAGCTTTAAGGCCGATCGGCGCGAACAACAAAAAACTCGCAACTGGAAGATAGATTTGCAGCCAGTCTTTAATACTTCCGGTGAAGCTCGCGGCAAGAAGCAAATAGAAAAACGCATTGATACTGAGACGTCCAACAAGTTCGTTGGATTCAAACAATGAAAAGCCAGCTCCCACCGCGATGAGAAACAAAATGTAGAGACTTAGAAAATCTTCGGAAATTTCTTTTTTTAAGAAAATGGCAGACGTCGCAAAGAACGAAATGAGGAGCTGCGCGAGTCTCGTCAAAAAGAGAATCAAAAAAAAGCTGGCTCCTGCAAAACGAAGTTCATCCACCATCAGTAGAATATTAACCAAAACAAAAAGTATCCAGAGGTAGCGTTGGGATCCTTGTGATTGTATTTGAACGAAGTTTGATTGATTCATTTGAATCAAATGAGATAGCAGTTTTCATACCAGACGTTTTTGCTTTTTTGAACGCAAGGCTGATGTTTAAAACACACTACGAGACGGTCCCACAACGCATTTTCCAAAAGGCTATGTCGGACTTACAAAGGCTTAGATAAAAATGACAAGACACGAGCCAAGCTTCGGCTGGCCCAAAGATCTTTTCAAAAGATCTTTGGTATGGCTTAAGTTTCGTAGAGTTTAAACTCTTCTGACATAAGGAGAATGTCTCAATTTCAAATATTCGACCTTATTTTTCAAATATTCATTTGAATTATTAAAATCCCATGTTAGCTTTTTAAAAAGCAAACTATCGCGCCCCACCCATATTTGACGAAAGAGATGACCTATGGCCGAGAAACCACAAAAGACTCACGCAAGCTCGCGAGAAGAGCTTCTCAGGATTGCCAAAAATGTATTTGCCGATATTGGTTTTGACCGAGCAACCGTCAAAGACCTTGCTGATCAAGCGAGCGTCAACATCAGCGCGATCAGCTACCATTTTGGAGGCAAAGAAGGCTTATACGAAGCCTGCTTACAAGAATTTGCACTCCTCCAAATCAGTTTTGCTGATCGCATCTTAAAAACTCCCCAAAACCGCGAAGATTTTAAACTCCGTCTCCGACTTTTTTCGGAAGAGTTTATTCAGCTTCATTTAAAAGAACCCGATCTTTGCCGCATTTTGCATCGCGATTTTGAAGCAAGAAATCCGATTGCGATGGACGTTTTTAAGACCTCGTTTTTTCCGCTTTATAAAAGTCTCGAAGCCTTTATTTCTTCTGCTAAAAAACTTAAAATCCTGCGTGCCGATTTAGATCCTCAAATGTCGACCTTTTTTATTTTCGGCATGATCATTCACATCGTCAAAGCAGATCCACTACGAAAAGAAGTTTTAGGAACGTCGGTCACTCAACCAAAAGAATTTGATTCGACCATTGATTATTTCATTAATATCGCTCTTAACGGAATTTTGAGAGACGACACTTCAGGAGCATCGAAATGAAAAGTTCTTCATTGCTGAGCTTTCTAACTATATTGATTTGTTTTAACGTCGCCGTGGCTGAAGATAACACAAATGTCGTGAGCCTTGACGCTTACTTGGGTCAGGTCAGAAGCAAACACGACGGGGTGAAGGCTTCTGAATTTATTGTCGACTCGACCCACCTCATTCAGCGAGATGTCGAGCTTTTAACCGAGCCAAGTTTTTTCTCAAGCGGAAGCATCACGAACGACTCCAAGCAAAACCCTTTCTTTCCTTACACGAGATACGAGTCAACCCAGATTCAGGCCGGCGCTCAAGAGCAGACTGAGTTCGGTACGACAGCTAAGCTTTCTTATAATTATACCACCCTCCAGTACGTGGGCACGCAAATACCTAAATTCTACCAGACTGGTCCCCTACTCGAATTTAGCCAATCGCTCTGGAGAAACGGTTTTGGATCTGAGATCGTCGCCCAAAAGGAGCAGCTGCAAGCCTTGAACGAAGCACAAAAATTTTCGGAGAGCTACAAGTACAAGTCTTATCTCTTTGAAGCCGAAAGCAATTACTGGAGACTAGCTCTCGGTCGCGAAGCTACGCAGGTTTCGAAAAATGCCGTTGACCGCGCTAAACGTATCTTTGACTATTCGCAGCACAAAGCGAGTCTCGGTCTCGCCGATAATTCTGACTTCTTACAGTCAAAAGCCGCCCTCGAAGCACGCAAACTTGATTTAAGAATCTCTCAAGAAGACGAACAAACCGCATCTCGTGCATTTAATTCTTCGAGAGGAGTCGACTCGGATACTGTCGACGAAAACCTAAGTCAGCTCACCGATTACGACGGCAAGAACATTGAGAAAAAACTCAAGCGTCAAACAAGCATGCAAACTCGGGATGACGTGAAAGCTGCGCAAGAACAATCGAAAGCAACAATTGCTGCCGCGAAACTTTCTCAAGAAAAAGATCGCCCTAGCCTTGAAGTCTTTGGTCAACTCGGAATTAACGGTTTCGATACCGACCGAGCCACAAGTATCGACCAATCGTTTGGAACTTCGAAACCGACCGAGGTGATAGGCGTCAGACTTAATTTTCCTCTTAATTTCGCGGCTACTCATGACGCGAACTCTGGTTGGCGGGAGCAGCAAGTCGCCGCGAAGTATAATTTAGAGAGAAAAATTTTCGAACAAGAACGCGATTGGCATGACCTCAATCAAAAATATGATAACGCCATGACGAGATACGAGATGTACGAAACTTTATCTGCGGCCCAAAAAGCCAAACTTCGAAATGAAAAAGACCGTCACTCAAAAGGCCGAACTACTTTAGTTAACGTCATCAACTTTGAAGTCGATTACCTCGTAGCAGAGTTGAGCCGCATTCGAACACTCGCCGAAATTTTACAAATTCACGCGCAACTTAAACTTTTTGGAGATACCTATGAATCTCGCTGATTTGGCAATTAAAAGACCTATTTTTGTAACCTGCCTCGTACTCGTGAGTTTAGTTGCGGGACTCATGTCGATCACCCGACTCGGCGTCGATCTCTTTCCCGATGTGACCTTTCCGGTCGTGACGGTCACGATTGCTTACCCGGGTGCGGGGCCGGCCGAAGTCGAGACGCTCATTTCAAAACCAATCGAAGATGAACTCTCGACTCTCTCTGGTATCAAAAAATTAAGTTCAATTAATAACGAAGGTGTCGCGACCATCATCGCCGAGTTCGTTCTTGAAGCAGACATTAAAGATTCAGAGCAACAAGTGAGGGATCGTCTCAGCATTGTGAAGCGCCTTCTGCCGACTGAAGCAAAAGAGCCAGTGGTGAGACGTATCGATCCTTCGGATCAGCCGATCCTTGAACTCGCACTCGATGCGGATCTGCCTCCCGCGAAACTATTTGATTTGGCCGACGACAAAATCAAACCTAAACTCGAACAAGTCGAAAAGGTTGGTCTGGTAACCATCACCGGTGGTCGTAAAAGAGAAATTCAAATTCAGCTCGATCGCGAAAAATTGAAGGCGCGCGAACTCTCGGTCACGGCGATCGCTGCCCGTCTAGAGGGCTCTGGGCAAGATATTCCGAGTGGAAAAAAAAGCCAAGGCGAAAAAGAAACGATTTTTAGAACGCTTGGTCAGTTTACTTCCATTGACGATATTAAAAAAATGGTCGTAAACTTTTTCGGAAATGATATCCCCGTGCGAGTTGAAGACGTCGGCGTCGTTTCTGATACGCTCGTCGACGAAGCGACAAAAAGTTTCGTGAACGGTAAAAAATCTCTTTTCATTAAGGCGTTCAAACAATCTGGATCGAACACGATCGCGGTGGTTGATGCCCTAAAGAAAAAAATCGTGGTGATCAACAAACAGCTTGAGAATCAACCGGGGCACCCGAAGCTTATTTTAGTTCGCGACGGATCCGCTTGGGTTCGCGCCAACGTCGACGACGTTCGCGAATCTATTTTCCTGGGGGTCTTGCTAGCCGTCTTCGTTGTGTATTTATTTTTGGCGAATGGTCGCTCGACGATCATCACGGGCCTAGCACTTCCGAACTCACTCATCGGCGCATTTATCTTGATGGCCATGGCGGGCTTCACGATTAACATTATGACGTTGCTTGCTCTGAGCTTATCGGTAGGTCTCTTGATCGATGATGCGATCGTGGTGCGAGAAAATATTTTTCGACACATTGAGCTCGGCATGAAGCCCAAAGACGCAGCCCTCTTCGGTACGAATGAAGTAAGACTTGCAGTTATCGCGACCTCTCTGACGGTCATCGCGGTGTTTGGTCCACTCGGATTTCTAAAAGGAGTCGTCGGTCAATTCTTTAAACAATTTGGTCTCACGATTTGCTTCGCAATGGTCATATCACTTTTTGATGCGCTCACGATTGCACCTATGCTTTCTGCTTATTTCGCAGGAATCACCCATGGTGATAGTGGCCCAAAGCCAAAACCAGATGGATTTTTCTGGGGAACTCTTTGGGTGATTGGCCGAGTCTACGATAAGACTCTCGGTATCGTTTGGGATAGAACAATCGGCGCAGCGCTGAGAGCTTTCGCAAGATTTCAAGATTGGCTCGAAGTAAAGTACGAAGTCGTCATGAAATTTTGCCTAAAATATCCATTGGTTGTTCTGGGTTCGAGTCTCGCGGTCTTCTTTCTTACGATGTCGCTCGCGAAGTATGTTCCGAGCACTTTCTTGCCCGCGCAAGATGCCGGTGAATTTGCCATTGGTCTTGATCTTCCTCCAGGAACGAACCTTGATAAAATGGCAGAAGTAACAAAAAAAGTCGATGAAATCGTACGTAAAAATCCCGAAGTTGCCGTGAGTGCTGTCGAAGTCGGTGATGAAGATGCCGGCGCCAATACGGCGGCATTTTATATTCAGCTTGTTCCCGCAAAGCAACGAAAAATGAATACGAGCCAAGTGAAACAAAAGATTCGTGATCAATTGGTTCCTTACGCATATGCGAACCCGGCGGTGAAAGATTATGATGCCGTCAGCGGTGGTGAACGTCCCTTCAATCTCGATTTTTTTGGAAGCGATCAAAAGAAGTTAGAAGAATTTTCTTTGAAGTTTTTAGCACGCCTCAAAAAATATCAAGGGCTAAAAGACGTCGATGTTAATTTCCGACCCGGAAAACCAGAGTTTCAAATCAGACCCGATAAAACAAAAGCGCAGGCTCTCGGGATGTCGACGGTCTTGATCGGATCTGAACTTCGCGCCCAAGTCGAAGGAGCTTTGCCGGCGAAGTATCGCGAAGACGGCTTAGAGTATGACGTTCGCGTCAGACTTCAAGAAGATCAACGAAACTTAAAAGAGTCTTTCGCAAAGACTTACGTTCCAAATTTAAACGGATCTCTCGTAAGACTCAGTTCCGTTGCGACCCCTTTCTCAACTGAAGGTCCGTCAAAAATTACCAGACAAGATCGAAACCGCATGGTGCAAATTTCTGGCGATATTTCTCCGGGTGCGGGCCTCGGCAACATCGTCGACGATCTCACAAAACTTCTGAACGAAGATCCTGAGCTGAAAATTCCAGAGGCTGTGACATTCGCGTTTGTTGGTCAAGCCGAAAACTTCAAAGAACTCGCCGACAATATGGTTTTCGCAATGGGCGCCGGAGTTCTTTTTATTTTCTTCGTGCTTTCAAGTTTGTATGAGAGCTTCGTGACTCCTTTCACGATCATGCTTGCACTCCCGCTCGCGATCTGTGGATCATTCGTAGGTCTCTATTTAAGTCACGAGTCGTTGAACATCTTTTCGATGATCGGTATTGTCATGCTCTTAGGGGTCGCTACGAAAAACTCGATTCTGTTAGTGGATTACGCGAACCAACTTATTCAAGGAGGAATGAGCCGCAGCGATGCGATCATCCACGCAGGAAAAACGCGTCTTCGACCAATCTTGATGACGACGATGGCCCTCATCGCCGGAACCATCCCGATCGCTATTGGCCTGAACGAAGCGAGCCGTCAACGGACAAGCATGGGTTACGCGATTATCGGTGGTCTCGTAAGCTCAACGATTCTGACTTTAGTCGTGGTGCCGGCCTCATTTAGTTATATCGATCGCTTTCGCTTGTGGAGCCAAGGTATTTTAAAACGGCTCTTCATGCCTGAAACAGAATCTGAAGGTGCAAAACTCGAAGCTACGGTACATCATGATATTAAAGAGCTCATTGCTAAATAATTTTTTAATGAAGGGTGCCTGCATGTCGATTTATGATTTCACGGTGAAGGCAGCTGATGGTTCGATGGTTCCCTTGAAGAATTATCAAGGAAAAGCACTCCTGATTGTCAATGTTGCAAGCAAATGTGGTTTCACGCCTCAATACGACGGCCTCGAAGAGCTCTCAAAGAAATATGCTCCGAAGGGTCTCACCGTATTGGGCTTTCCGTGTAACCAATTCGGAAAACAAGAATCTGGCAGCGACTCCGAAATCCAAAGTTTTTGCAAACTCACCTACGACGTCGACTTTCCGGTAATGGCCAAGGTCGAAGTCAACGGTAGCGGCGCCGACCCTCTCTATAAATTTTTAAAGTCAGAATCTCCTGGCATCTTCGGAATCAGTGCTATCAAATGGAACTTCACAAAATTTCTTGTCGACAAAAATGGCAAGGTCATCAAGCGCTACGCTCCAACAGCAAAGCCTGCGTCCCTCGCTGGCGACATCGAAAAGCTATTGGGCTCGTAGGGCTGGCAGGCCTCTTGACACCCAGAAGTCATGCACGTGGGAGCCTCATAAATTGACTTTTCTTTAGTCGCTATTTTAAACATTCTCATTTTGAGGCGTGTTAAACGCATCAAGTATGCAGACTTTCGACTCAGTCTTTTTTCACTTTGGCTTTTTTCACTTTGGCCTAAAGCCTATCTCTTCTTTTGTCGATATCATACTTAGGTCGTAGAAATCTTGGTAATCAAATAAGGAGAGAACCAAATGTCAGATAAACCAAAGCATGAACACAATGATAAGGCAGCAGCAAAACCCCACGATAAAAAGCCACAACCGGCACCGATGAATAACGTCGTTGCACTTCCGAGTCGTTGCGCAGTGAAAGATTGCAAGCACTCTCCGACGCTCGTTAATTTTTGCAATGAACACTACGAGTGGTTTAAATTCGGTATGATTACTAAAAACGGCGATAAACCGGTCGATTTTGATAAAAAACATCAAGCATTTATGAAACATAAAAAAGCAGCTTAGAAAAAAGCCGCTATTCTGCTCTCCAGTGAGCGCTCAAGTTTAACCCACTTAAGCGCTTTTTTTATTTTAATGACTCGAACTCCAAATTTTGTTTCGATTAAGTCATGAAAATAGATTCGACCGACCTCAACCGCCTGAAAGACGAACTTAAGCACCTGGTTCTCGTTTCTTCTCAAAGCTACGATCCCGAGGGCGTCAACACAGTTCAAAGATATATTGCCCAAGAACTCAAGAAACTCCATTTTAAGATTGAACTGAAAAGCTCACTGCTAAATAACACTGGCGATCTGCTCATCGCGACTCTCAAAAATAAAAAACATAAGTACGTCACTCTTGTTTCTCACGCCGACACAGTTCTGGGACTGAGTCATTTTCCAAATTTTCGAGTTTTGAAAGATGGTAGACGAGCCGTCGGATCGGGAGTAATCGACGACAAAGGCGGTATCGTCGTTCTACTCGAGGGGCTCAGGCAGTTTTTGACGAACAACCCGCGGATACCTTTCGGAATTAGGGTCGTCTGTTCGCCGAGCGAAGAGGTAGGCTCCATCGGATTTCATAAAATCTATGCTCGCTTTGCCAAAGACTCTTTCGCCATACTCGGATTTGAACCCGCCCTCGACACAGGCTCGATTATAAATTCACGACGTGGAAATCGTTGGTACCAGATTTCAATCAAAGGAAAATCAGCCCACGCAGGGAGGTCGAAAGGCGAACACGTGAATGCCGCGCACGATCTCGCGCAAAAGATCTCGAAGCTCGTGAAGCTCAATGACTTCAAAAAAGAAACGAGCCTGAATGTGGCGCAGCTTTCAGGAGGCACCGAGAAGTACAATATTACTTGCGCCGAGGCTTCTTGCAAAATTGATATTCGTTATTCAAAATTCGAAGATCGCGAACGCATGCATAAACAAATAAAAAAAATTTTAAAGGAGAAATACTTTTCGCTCGATAAAAAAACTCGTTCTGAGACAAAGTATAAAATTGTCGACGATTGCCCGCCTTTTGCGAGCAACGCGAAGTCAAAAATGGCTGTACAGAAATTAATTCAAATTATTTCTAAACTCGAGAAACGAAAAGTGACGGCACAAAAAGCTGGCGGAGCAGGCGACGTTAACTACATGAGCGAACAAAAACTCATAGTGATAGATGGCCTTGGTCCAGTCGGCGGAGGTCTCCATACCAATGATGAATATATACATCTTGAGACACTCATCACCAGGAGCAAGGCTTTAAGCCTATTTTTAAAATATTTTTGTACAATCGCGTAAGTGATTCTAGCCTCAAATCCCAATCATATTCAGTCGATAGATTGTCTATGACATCACGAGAAACAGCTCCGTTTACGAGTATCTATCAAGAAAAACTTATCCGCTTCAAAAAAGTCGCAAATGAGATTATTCTCGATAAAGAAAAAGAGATCTTGCTTACCATGTGCTCGATGCTCGCGAACGGGCATCTGCTTATCGAAGACATCCCCGGGGTTGGCAAAACAACTCTCGTTAAGATGTTATCGAAATTATTAGGCCTTAAAACTTCTCGCATTCAGTTTACAAACGATTTACTTCCGGGCGATATTTTAGGAAGCTCAATTTACGACTCTGAGAAAAAATCTTTCAATTTTTTTCAAGGCCCTATTTTCGCTGAACTCATTCTGGCGGATGAGCTCAATCGCGCAACTCCAAAAACTCAGAGTGCCTTCTTACAAGTAATGGAAGAGCGAAAAATCACGATGGATGGCCAAACCCATTCGCTTCCACAGCCGTTTTTTATTATCGCGACACAAAATCCAAGACAACAAATCGGAACATTCTCACTTCCCGAATCTCAGCTCGATCGTTTCTTGATGCGTATTGAACTTGGTCACCCGAGTCGTGAAGCCGAGAGAAAGTTGCTTCTCGGAGTGAGCCGCGAAACATTACTCTCAACCCTCGAACCTATCTTTAACGCTCATGACCTAATCGAAATTCAGAAATTGGTTGCCCAAGTTCATATCTCAGAAGCCATTGTAGATTATATTCAAGATATTATTTCGATGACGAGAACTTCAAAAGACTCTGGTCAGGGTTTGTCTCCTCGCGGAGCCCTTTGTCTCGTAAGTGCTTCACGTGCTTGGGCATTTTTACAGGATCGCAAGATGGTTCTACCCGAGGACGTACAGGCCGTTGCCGTTTCGGTTATGAGTCATCGCCTGAATCCATCAGAAGATTTGACCGGCGAAACCGGAAAACAGATCTCGGAAGAAATTCTAAAATCAGTGATCGTCGATTGATCATTTATGAGTTTAAAACGGCACATCAGTAAAAAGATCAATCAGCTAATGTTAAAGTTCGCAAGAAAAAATCAGGTGTACATCATCCCGACCCGTTTCGGAGCGATCTTTCTTTGCTCGATCGTCTTCATTCTATTTGTCGGAGCTATTTACAGCAACAACTTAGTTAATCTTCTTTCTTTCTTCTTGGCCAGTATAACGATCGTATCGATGGTCCAAACGCACGACAATTTAAAGGGCGTTAAACTTAAAATGATTCGTGCTTCTTCAGGCTTTGCGGAGTCTTATATTACAGTTGAAAC
This sequence comes from Bdellovibrionales bacterium, assembly GCA_043746635.1. Classification (GTDB taxonomy): domain Bacteria; phylum Bdellovibrionota; class Bdellovibrionia; order Bdellovibrionales; family JAMPXM01; genus JAYTQQ01. The sequence goes on from JAYTQQ010000289.1 coordinate 15,066, forward strand.
GACTCTCGAAAATCCGACCAAATCAACCAGATTTAATCTTGAAGTACGCTTACCAGAACTAGAATTTTACGAAGAAATTGAAGAGAGCGTTCCGATATCGGCTTTCGCTCGAAATCGTTTTCAAAGCGTTTACCGCACTCGTGGTCGAGGCGTCTACAAAATCATGAAAGCAAGAATCTCGAGCATCTACCCGCTCGGCTTATTCTACGCTTGGACCTATGTAGATACAGAAACTCAATATTTTGTTTATCCTAAAACTTCTGGCAAACAATCTTTACCTCAAGATTCAGTCGAAGGCGAGACTTCGCGTTTTAGTAATGCACACGGAGAGGACTTTTCGGGCCATCGTAATTTTCAAAAAGCTGATTCTCCCAGTCGCATCGACTGGAAAGCCTTTGCTCGCGGCCGAGGAATCCTCATTAAAGAATTTAAATCGGGAGCATCAAAAAGTCTTCTTCTGGACTATCAATCTTGTCCGCAGGACCAAAGCGAGGCCAAGCTTGAACAGCTGAGTCAGTGGATTGAGATCTGTCGAAAAAAAGAAATTCCTTTTGCTCTTCAACTTCCGGATCAATACCTCGCAACCGGAATGGGTGTCAGGCACGTGAAAAAGAGCCTCGAAGAGCTTGCTAAGTTTAAGAAGGTCGGGTCATGAGAACTTCGGCACTCGAGAAAAAGGCGACGAGCAAATCCTACAAGCTGTATGTCGCTATCATGGTCACCCTCAATATTTTACCCCACTGCTTTGACCTACCTGCTTGGCTGATTATTATCGCCGCAATTTTTATTATTTGGAGCATCCTGAACATTTACCGGAACTTTAAGCTACCCAGCGTATTGTTCCGAAATATCCTCGTAGCAATCTCTGCAGGCTTCATCTACATGAACTATAAAACTTTCTTTGGACCTGATCCGGCAGCAGCACTCTTCGTTGTCGTCGCCGCGGTAAAACTCGTCGACTTCACAAAATATCGAGACGGAATGATCGAGATCATTTTGTGCTACTTCCTACTGCTCACCCATCTTTTACATTCTCAGTCACTCGGCACTACCCTATTTTTCACGGTCGATGTCTTCATCATCACAACTCTCATGCACCAACTCCACAAAAATGATCGCAGACAATCAATGCGCACATTCTTACCTTCTCTTAAGATGCTATTTCTGGCGATGCCGATATGGATTTTTCTGTTCTTGGTGTTCCCGAGATTCAGCGCTTCGCTCATGCACGCGAAGCCTTCGCAGTCTGCCACAGGCTTTTCGGCAAATCTTACACCAGGTTCGATTAGTCAACTCTTACAAAGTGACGAAACGGCCTTTCACGTGAAATTTGACCACAGTGTTCGCAACGACGACATGTATTTTCGAGGCGCTATCTTATCTGAAAGCGAGGGCCTTACCTGGAAGAAATCGTTCTCTGATGATAAAACTGATCTCAAAAATTTTGAACAGAAAAAAGGTCACTCGCAAAACTTCCGTCTGACCAGACAAGAAATCGTGATTGAGCCAAGCTTTCAGCGAGCGCTCTTTACACTTGATTTTCCGGTCGTGGTTTCTAGTAGCGAAAGCGCTAGAATCACGAAAAAAGAAGGCGAGATTTACGAATTCAAAGAAGCTCGCCAAAGTAGGACGCTTTATACAGTAGAAAGTTCAAATTCAAATATCGAAAATTTACGGGCCGAAGATCGTGTTCAATATCTGCAGGTCCCAAAAGTTTCACAGAAAGTTTTAGACTTAGCTCAAGTACTCTCTAAAAATACGACGACGACTCAGCAGAAAATATCAAAGATATTAACCTATTTCTCAAGCCAAAAATTTTATTACACGCTCGAACCTGGACAAATGCCAGGCGACGGAATGACGACGTTTCTTTTCGATAAAAAAGGCGGCTTTTGCGAACACTACGCTGCGACCCTCTCAACTCTTGCGCGCCTCATGGGGATCCCCTCAAGAGTGGTCGTCGGATTTCAGGGTGGTAAGTTTAACGAAATCACCGATTATTTTGTGGTAAAAACGGCAGATGCCCATGCGTGGTCTGAAGTTTGGTCCGATGAAGAAAACACGTGGGTTCGTGTCGACCCGACGGTGGTGGTTGCTCCGATCCGAATTCGTTATGGAGCCGAAGCTTATCGTGAAGGCTTAACTCAGTCTTCGTTGCTCGAAGCTCAAAATTCAATGAGCGCGCAAATTAGTACAAATATCTTTTTCGCGATCGATACCGTGACTACTAAGTGGAATAACTTTCTTCTTAAATACGACTTCGCATATCAAAATAAACTACTCGAAGGTTTGGGCTTTGCGAAATCAAGTCGGCTCACCCTATTTATTTTATTATTCGCTGGTCTCGCTGCTCTGACTGCGGCCCTTAAAATCTATTTTTCTTCGCAAAAAGCGAAAGTTGATCCTATCTTAAGTCTCTACCATCTTTTCTGCCGAAAACTGGAAGCCATCGGGGTGACCCGCAGTCGTACAGAAGGCCCTGAACATTTGATGTCCCGTGCGATAAAAAAATTGCCCGAGCGCCAACAAGCCATCGAATCAATTTTGAAAAAATTTATCGAAATTCGGTACTTAGGACAAAAAAGTCCAAGTGAAATGAAGTCACTGAGGCAATCAATCCGTAAGTTTTAACTCATGAAAATTTGTTTATTCTCTTCAATCCCCGCTGCGCCAATCTCTGATCGAGGAGTGAGATTTTGAGTTGCAAAACGATTCGCGGTCAAAATGCTTACTTTGTATTTTGAATTCTTGTCGCACCAATCGGCAAACTCCAACATCAATAGCGAACCGGTCACCTGCGCAAAAGCAAACGCGAGATTACGACTTGATGCCTGCCAAAACTCTTCGCTCGCTTTTTTCTCTGCCTCATCTAAAAAATTCACTAAACTTGCCATTTGGTTTTCGACGGCCTTAAGACCCACCGCCAGTTTCGGATTTTTTATCGTGGCCATTGACTTCAAAACGTATTCTTGAAAACACGTAAAACTTTCTCTTTTCGCAAGCACCCGAAGCACATCAAGGCTGAGTACGTTGGTGGTTCCTTCCCAAATTGCAAAAACCTGAGCGTCCCGTAAAATTTTGGGTAGGCCAGTATCTTCGATGTAACCGGCTCCGCCAAAGGACTCAAGAATTTCACTTGCGTGCACGACCGACATTTTTGCGGTAAAAAGTTTAGTGATCGGAGTGAGGAGCCTCAATAAATTTTTATCTGATTCTGAAATTTCGCCACACTCCTCTCGACCTAACAGCCGAGTCACAAAAAACGTCAGATGAAAGCAGGCTTCGTAGTTACTTTGTAAGTCAGCTAAGACCTGCAGGTGAAGCGGTTGCTCGCTTAAGAACTTTCCGAAAACTTTTCTTTTAGAAGCGTAACTTCGCGCGAGCGCCAGTGCCCTTGCAGAACAACCGATGGCGCAGACTGAATTATAAATGCGGGTAATATTCAGCATCGACGCAACTGTCTTTACACCCTGCCCGACTTCTCCGATAAGAATAGCCGGAGTTTCACTCAAGCTTAATTCTGCCGTGGCGAGCCCTTTGGTTCCGAGTTTATCTTTGAGACGATTGATCTGAATGTTTTTAAGTTTACCAAAAGAATCTCTGAGCTCGACGCAAAAAAGGCTTAAACCTTTGCTGCCTTCGGGAGAGCCTTCGATGCGCGCGAGTGCGAGTGCCACTTGCGAACCCGCGCCCGAAGAAAACCATTTGTCGCCCGACAAAGTGTAATGGTCTCCAAATTTTTTCGCCGTGGTCGAAGTCTCAGATACATCGGACCCTCCCGTTCTTTCGGTCATCCATTGGCCTGATGTCCAAAAGTCAGTGCTGCGAGATGTAAGATGATCAAAGACATGCTTTAGTCCTTCTGGACTTCCGGCGACTTCAATGGCCTTTGCTGCCCCGTCGGTCATGGCGAGCGGGCAACTCACGAAAGCACTCGATGGATGAAATAAAAAGAGCTTCGCAAACTGATAGGACCTTGAAAAGCTCCCCATTTTTCGCTCGTAACCAATTGCAATCAAACCTTCTTCGGCTGCAATTTTTTCAAGAGCCTTCCAGGCTAGTGAAAATTGGAGGTCGTCAATACGAGCGCCCCAAGCGTCAAAGGCAATATGTTGAGGAGGATTGTTCTCGGCTTGTTGCGATAGTTTCAGCATTTCGCCTGCGGCCCGCTCTCCAAATTTTTGTAAATCGCCAACGACTTCAGCCTGATATTCCTTCGGAAAAGCAAACTCAACGTAGGCCCTTAAAAGCCCGTCAGAAGTAAAAGTATTTTCAATTTCGGGGCCTTGCTGAAAAAATGAGCTCATCATAGATCCTCCGCTTTTTAGCTTAGCATTTGGCTCTCAAATTGCCAGTCAAGTGTACTCCAGAATATGAAAAAAACAGATGCCCTTGTAAAAAATTTGTGGTCTATAACTTGTTTGCAATTAAAGCAACACCTTAACAAACGGAGTAAAGCATAATGACTCATTTAAGAATTTTGTCTTTCAGCCTGGCACTTGGTCTCGCCGCTCAACTCGTGACCACTCAAATGGCTTTCGCTCAAGATGAAAAGCAGCTTACTCAAAAAACCAAACCTAAAGAAACCAGCCCTAAAGGAGATAAAAAAATGGATAAAAACCCAAGCGTCATCATTGAAACATCTGAAGGCAAAATCGAAGCTGAACTCAACCACGACAAAGCTCCTATCTCTGTCGATAACTTCATGAAGTATGTCGATGAAGGCTTCTTCAACGGAACAATTTTTCACCGTGTAATCAAAAATTTTATGATTCAAGGCGGAGGCTTTGACGAAAAAATGGAGCAAAAGAAAACACACGACCAAATCAAAAACGAAGCTGCGAATGGTTTAAAAAATGATAAATATACGCTCGCGATGGCCCGCACCGGGGTGGTCGATAGCGCAACCGCTCAGTTCTTTATCAATACAAAGAATAATGACTTTTTAAACTACCGTGATGCGACTCAGTCTGGTTTCGGTTACGCCGTTTTCGGGAAAGTAACTTCTGGTCAAGATATCGTTGATAAAATCGAGGGTGTCGCGACCGGAACAAAGGCCGGCATGGGCGATGTTCCGAATAAAACCGTGACTATCAAGTCGATCAAAAGAAAGTAATTTTTCTTGGAAGCCTCGATCATCCACTTTTTTTCTGAGTATGCTTACCATCCGCTGTGGATTTACGGCGGCATATTTTTCTTTATGATCTTAAGCGCATTCGGATTACCTCTCCCTGAGGAAGTGGTTCTTGTAAGCGCCGGGCTAGTCGGCTACACATCTCTTCATCCTGATAAATTTCCACCGCCGTTCCCAGGAGCTCCGGTCGTCAACGTCTACATTTTGGCGGCAGCGAGCTTCGTGAGCGTGGTGCTCAGTGATTACCTCATTTATTTTCTTGGACAGCGATACGGCAAGCGCATTCTCCGCGGAAAGTTTTTCAGCCGCCTTATTAATTCAAGACGACTCGGTAAAATCGAAGACTGGGTAAAAGCTTATGGCTATTTTGCTTGTGTGATTTTCAGATTTACGCCGGGAATTCGTTTTCCCGGGCATCTCATGTGCGGCGCTATGGGCCTCAATACCCTTGCCTACCTGGCTGTTGATTCAACGGCTGCGCTCATTTCAGCCCCGACCCAGGTTTTACTCGCGGCCTTTTACGGCAATGAAATTCTTCACTACTTAAAAGAATTCAAAATATGTGTAATCGTGGCCGGCGTGATTGTTCTTTCTTACATCTACATCAAAAAAGTTCGTGAGCGCAAACAAGAGACTCGCTCGATTGACGAGATCACCGAAGACATCGACGCCATTCACAATCAGAATGTTTGAGATTTAAATATTACGAATCGTACCTTGATTCCGCCGTTGCGGAATCGAATCTGTTCGATGCGCTTCCAAGATTTAGGAGTCTTGATCTGTGTTTCGGGAGCGTCGTCCGAAATGAGAAATCCTGCGAGATCGGGTTTCAACTTCTGCTCACACTCTTTAAATAAATTAGAATAGAAATCGGTAATCTTCCCTTCAACTTTAAGGCGCTTTCCGTAAGGGGGATTAGTGATTACGAGCCGAGAATTTTCACTCGGAAAAGCCTTGAAATTGCCTGCGAATAGATTTCTCTGCGAAACTTCAAATTTCGGTGCAACCGCAGCTTTAGCGCCAGCTTTAAGACTCTTAAAATTCTCTTTCGTAATTGCGATTGAATCGTCATCTTGATCGAATCCAGAAAGCTTTTTAGTTTTTAAAATCTGTCGAACGCTCGAGTCAAAACCGTCAGTCTCTAGAGATTTCGAAGATTTATTTTTGATGATGAAGGGCCAGTTTTCAAATACGTAAGTTCTGAGATCAGAGTCTGAAAAATAATGGTAGGCTTCTAACAAAAAAGTTCCTGACCCCATCATGGGATCAACCAATTCAAAGCTTTCAGAATTTATATCTTCACTATGTGCAAACAGGGCGCTCAGTAACGCCGATGCCAAGTTCTCTCGGAGAGGCGCCTCACCAATGAGTTTTCGATAGCCACGCTTATGAAGATGTTCGCCAGACGTATCGATACTCACCGTACATATATCATCGACAAATCTTAAGAAAATTTTTTGCTCTGGCGGAGTTTTCTTTGGCATATCCGTTTTGATCATTTTTTCTTTTTTGACTGTACGAAAATATTTTTCAAGCGACTCTTGAGCCGTATCTTCGATTCGCTTTTTAATTGCGAGCCGAGACGTTTCGCTACTGACTTCGAAACGTATAGGGGTATCTTGAGTCAGAAGATCTTTCCAAGAAATTTTGAGAAGTTTCTTAAACAGTTTCGGAAAATCACTCGCCTTAAAGTCGTCGACCCTCAACAAAATTCGCGAAGGAATTTTAAGCTTTGCATTGAGCAGAAGGCCGTCGTGGATCTCGCTCTCAAATTCAATTCCGCCGAGATTTTTCTTAATTTTTGAAATATTTGGATTGGCGCTTTGAAGCTCACTCAGTGCGAGCTCCTCGAGTCCGGGATTCACGATCAGGTAGAATTTAGTAATGAACGCTGGCTCCGGCATAGACCAAGCTATTATCACGGAACCTCGGGATAAAGCCAGGGTTACTTGCTTCAGCACTACTGCCGAGAAGGTTGGCTCCGCCAAAGACATTTACAAGTTGATATTGATAATTGAGTTCGGCCATTACGAGCGAGCTTTGATCGTGAAATTCTTCTACCCATTTCAAATCAAAATCAAGCGCCTGGTTCGACTCGCGAATGATCGGCTGAACGATTCTAACTTGGCTCGCATCTCGATAGTCAAGCGGGTACGCAAAAATGTGTGTGCCGGGACTTGAGAGACTACCAACTTCGGTGACGTCACCACCCGATTGAAAAAGCCCGCTTGCGCCAAACTTCGTAGAATAGACCGAGTTAAAGGGATTCCATTCGAAACCAGGGCTAAACAGCATCTGATTTGAAAGTACTTGGTACGTCAAATTGCTATCAAAATTTTGGTTTGTTTGGAATTCAGCCAGGCCAGAAAGCCACGCTGAAAAATCTTTAGTGCTGTAGTTCAGATCGATCGCCGCTAGATGGTGATAAATCACCTTGGGATAAATCGAAACCGGCGCATTGCTGCCGTTTGGCTGAAGCGCCAAGTAACCATCGACGGGCAAAGCCAGAGTGTTTCGCGGTTTATAAACGTAAGAAATTTTGACCGAGAAAGGTTTTGGATCCCACTGCAAAGCCATTCCTGCCGAAAACTGACCAACGATTTTCGAAGTGTCTGGCAACACCAAATTGTAATTAATATCCGCTCTTCCAGAAAAAAGCTGTACATATTTTGCAGGAGGAGAAAACCACGGACTCTGCGAATTAATTTGACCGTTAGACAAATTAAATGGAGCGCTCTGCTCAGGGATAAAAAGCGGAGAAGCGTAAAGCAAAAACTTCCAGTCGGTTGTATGGGCGTCGAAGAATGCACCTGTTAAACCTTGCTCAACCGGCTGCAGATAATTCCATTTGAAGTCTGTTTGCCAAAGTCCCAATTGCCAATACGAATCGAGCTGACTCCAGTTAAAAAATTTGCGGCCAACACTTACTTCTAAATTGGGTTGATAGTAGCTAACGTAAGCTTCAGGCGCGTAAGCCGTTCCGAAGTCGCGCAGGTTGAGTGCATAAGTTCCACCGAAGTCGACGTAAGCTTTAAAGTTAGACCAAACACCTTGGGCCTTCGCGCGCAATTTCGCCTCGGTAAAATTGTCGTAACCATTCATTTGCCCCGGACTCGCCGAGTATTTCTCATCTTGAATACCGAAATTAATATCGTATTTTTTTGGCGACCTTGGAGGAGCAATTTCTACGCTCGGCAATTCTAGATTAAGATTGCCGGCCCGAGACGTCTGAAATCCCAAGATCAGAAATAAGAACAATGCCGTTTTGCAAAATCGTGTTGGTTTAAATTGCATCTGTAAAAAGCTTATCAGTTTTGCGCCGACGCTGCTTTAAAATTCGGAGCAACCAGGCTTTCGTACCAGAGCACGGTCTTTTCAATCACCCAATTGGGATCATCGAGAGGGATATCATGGCCAGCCCACGGATGAGTAAACATCGGACAATCCCAAGTCTTCTGGATGACATCCGAGCATTGCGGATTCACCATGTGATCTTGAGCGCTATTTAATAATAAAATCGGAGCTCCAAGTTTCAACCTCGATGGAGCGAAATCCCGAGCCGCCAGAAGCTGTCGTAAAATGGTTGAAATATGAATGGGTCTAGCAGCAAAAACTTTCGCCCATTTTCTCGCGTGAGTAGAAAACATTCCGCGGTCGTTACTCACCATCTTAACGACTTCACTCTCTCTTGCTAGTGCATCTTTCTCTTTTAAAACAATTTGTAGAATATGCCGGTAAGACTGCGGCTGAAGCCTTTGCCAGAAAGCCGACCAAGAACCGAAACTTGTATTTATTAAGATTGCTCCGCTTAAATCTTTTGGATAGTTGGCCATCCAATCGACGGCGATCATTCCGCCGAGGGACGGCGCTAGAATAAAAGTCTTAATCGCGCCAAGCTTCATTTTCGTTTTTGTGTACTCAGCTTCGCTCCTCACAAATTCAGACAAGCCTCTCATCGTCATTGGAGAACTCATCGCGAGATTCTCTCCCGTTCCTGGAAGGTCGACGCACTTTACGAGAATGTGAGGAGCCTTAGATTCAAGTTGCTCAGGAAAATCTCCCCAATGCTTTGATTCTCGTCCTAAGCCCCTCACCAAAATAAAAAGGGCATCGTACTTTTTATTTTTCATACCATAGTTCCATTGCTAGAGTTGTTAATTCTTTACGGGATATATCGCTGAGATTTATCCATTTCGCTGGAGAAATTATTACGCGATGTAAAAAATCAAAAAGCGTGATATGACGTCGTAAAATTCTTTGCAAACGATGAGGCTTCAGAGGATTAAAAGGGCCAAGTGCCGAGAACAGCTGTCTTGGATTTTTTCTGATCCAGAGCCAAGAACCAAGTTCAAGCGTCCACGGAATATACAGATTAGAACCAGTCGGTTGATTGAGAGAAAAATCGTAAAGATAGTCCCATAAGTCACCGTGGGTGGTGTACGCTTGCGGTTCAATTTTATAAAAATGATTTGAATACGTACGATCAAATAAATTTTTAAGCGCGTGAATTTCAGAAATGTGTGGCGGCGGTCTTCTTGATTTCGCGTACGGAAACCATAGCTGATCAATCGAGCCGAAGCCCGAATGAACGTCTACGCTCAGAGCGATTTTGGATCCTAAAACTTCACGTTTATAGAAGCTACAGAGAGCCTGAGCTTCTGTCTGCATCTCTTCGGCACGACTGACTCCGCCCATGAACCACGGAAGCTTTTTGCTCACGTTCTGCCCGCCTAATAAAAATGGCGGATCTTCTTCGGCAATAACGGGTGAATTTCTCATGAGATCGACTTCATTGCCGTTTGACCTGCGAGTGAGATACATGCCAACAGGATTTACGATCGGCATAAAAACCATACGAGAAATCTTAAGACGTTCGTGTAAAGTTTCGTCCCACTCGAGTGCTTGGCTGATCGTATTCATATAAGAAATAACGACTTCGCTGCCGATCCTCTCAAGACCGTGAACTCCACCCGAAAGAGCAAAGGTTGGTGCACTACGATCTTGCGAGCCCATGACAATTCCATATAGGGGAAATTCAATATCTTTTTCACGGACACGGTCAATAATTTCGACGCGCGCGTGAGAACCAAGCGACTTCATAATATTTTCAAGAGTTCTCATCTCGGGCAGGCGTTTTAAAATTGAGAGTGAAGATTCACTAAATGCTGCCATGGTGACCCGAGTTTGATGATGGTTAGACCTATAGAATAAGTTATTTTTGGCACTTCGGGCACCAGTAAGTTGATCGTCCGGTGACGACTTTAGACTTAAGGCGAGTCTTGCAAATCTTGCACTCTTCTTTGTCTCGTCCATAGACTGCAAATTGGTTTTGAAAGTTTCCGTAAACGCCATCGCTGCTCACGAAATCACGAATTGTTGAACCACCGAGAGAAATCGCCGATCTCAAAACTTGGGCAATCGCCTCACGCAGCCTCACCGTTTCGGCCTGAGTGATCTTCGCTGATTTCTTAAGAGGATTTATTTTTGCGATAAAGAGAGCTTCAGAGGCGTAAATATTTCCGACGCCGACGACTACCTTTTGATCCATGATGAAAGTCTTTACTGCCGTCTGTCTTTTGCGGGTTACTTTAAACAAATACTCGGGCGTAAATATTTTTTCATCGAGTGGCTCTGGGCCGAGAGACTTGAGCCTTAAATGTGCGAGCTCTTGTCCTGGCTGAATAAAATCAAGCATTCCAAAACGCCTTGGATCACGATACACGAGAGTCTTTTGGTTGGAAAGATACAAACAAAAGTGATCATGAATTCCGAGATCTTCACCCTTCATCAAGACACGCCAACTACCAGTCATGCCTAAATGGTTAAGCAAAGTTCCTGAACTCATTTCAAATAATAGATACTTCGCTCTTCGTCTGATGCTTAAAACTTTTTGATTTTTTAATTTCGCCGCCAAATTTTTAGGGATCGGAAAGCGAATGTCTTTTCGCCTGACCTCGGCGCTTAGAATTTCGGTTTCTGGAGTGAGAATCTTTTCAAGGCTCAGTTTGACAATTTCAACTTCGGGTAGTTCTGGCATTTGCCTCCTATCTCTTTGTTTTTGTTTATGTTCATGTTTGCGTTAGATGCCATACCAGTCTATACCACCCAATTCGGTCAATTTTCTGTTTTTCTGCCTCTATTTCACGCGCTTTATCTTGTCGAAAAGTGCAAGCACATTGCTTTCCTTTGGAAGCTCAATCTCACGTAAACCCAAGCCTTGAATGTGTTCTAAAATTCTAAGTGAGGTCTCCTTTTGGACTTAGCTCGCTGAGATGAAACATGATTTCATTTGGCGTTTTATAAAGCTCAGGGTAATATTTTATCGAACCACACGCAGCACGGGCTATCGGCTCTTGTGCAGCTTTCATCTCACGATTCTCAAGCACTTTGCAACTTACCGGAAAAATCGCAAGCAAGATAAAAATCTTTAAGAATCCTTTAATCATACTTCAACTCTGATTAAAAACATTTCAGGGTTAATACCGAGTTTAGTTAATTTTCTTAAAAAAGTTGAAAATGGTAAGCCAGTTCGTTGTGCAGCCTCTTTTCGAGTTTGCGATTGGCGTAAAGCCTCTTCGATTTTCCTCCGCTCAAGATCGTTGACAGCATCACAAATGGCCTCAGTTTGTATGACCTCGGGCTGAGTCGTATCGTTCGTGACAGCACGCTCAAGATAATTGCGAAAATCTTTCGGCTCAGCAATCGAACCTTTTGAGTTCGTTAGCATAAATCTAACTGCGTTTTGCAGACCCCGAACATTTGTCGGCCAATAATACTTCATCATTTCACCCACCGTTGAAATCCGCACCTGCTTTTGTTTATCCAACGCTTTTCCTTTATTAAAATCGTCCTGAAATTTTCGAACCAGAATCTCAATATCGTCAAGTCGATCACGAAGTGGAGGTACTTCAATCATTAAAGAGCCCACACGTTCAATCAGATCAGGTAAAAACCTGCCGTCTTTAATTCGCTCGCGGATATCTGGCTGAACCGCTGCGATCAATCTGAAATTGACCGGAGTTTCTTTGGCGGAATTATCACCCACACGACGAAAACACATTTCTTGTAAAAAACGCAAAAGCTTTGCTTGCGCAGAAAGGGTGAGTTTATGAAGCTCGTCTAAAAAAAGCACATTGTTATGGGCTTGCATGACAAGCCCCTTTGAATCATTGTCAGCACTTGTGAAAGCACCTTTGACGTGACCAAAGAGCTGATTCTCCATTAGGTCACTGTCGGCAAAACTGGCACAGTTAATTGCGACAAGCGTTTTTCCACTGGGCGTAAGCGCTTGAGCGATGAGCTCTTTGCCAGTTCCGGTCTCGCCAATCAAAAGTACGCTGTAGGGCGAAGGCTTTGCATCTTCAATTTCTTTTGCAACCGCATACATTGCAGCCGTTCTTGCTGTGATTTTGAGTGCTTTGAGCTCAGACTCAATTTCTGATTCTTCGTGTTCATCAAAACCCAGCACGCGAGTTCGCTCAATATATTTAACAATTGAATTTTTGATTTTGCTCTTTGCAATCTCAGTCGGATTCCCTTTGAAAATAAATCCAGCAGAACCAGTTTCAAGAAGGTCCTCCCAGTATTCGAGATTCCTGTGAGCACTTGCAAAAACAAATTCTTGATCAGGGCTAATCTTGCGCAAATATCTACAAACTTCAGCACCCGTCATTTCGGGAAGCTTGTAGTCGATGACAACGACTGCAAAGCCATTTGGATTTTGTTTAAAAGCTTGAATGCCTTTTTGTCCAGTGTTCGCCCACACGATTTCGACGTTCTCGCCTTCGAGAAACTTTTTGAAAATGGCATAGTAAAGTTCATCATCCTCGATCAACAAGATTCTAATCTTCATGAATTCCTTTCGTGCATATTCTTCTTAAAAAAACTCGAATCGATTCCTAGACTTCAATTGTCTGGAGCAAGGCACGGGCCACGACAAACCTAAAAATAAAAAAGATCAGTCATCTGAGTGAGTTGCTAGAGTACTTAAACTATTTGTCACAAAATTTTAGATGAAAAACCATGAAAAAAAGACATGGTCGCAATTGTGAAAATGAGTGAATCGGAGCCCGCTTGACACTGCGCATAATAGTTTTTTATGGCTGCTATTTCGTTACCAAAAAAGACGATCCTTTTGACGGCTTAGCTCGTTTGATATAGCGTCGGATGCCATTGAGGGTGACATGGCAAATTACATTACGGACATTGAACACATGGCTCCCAAGGGCGAATTGGTTGAGCTTCCAATACAAGCGTGGGAGTTTCGAGATTTTCTCGCAAATATTATTAGAGCCGCTACTGGTAGGGCCAATCTCACAGCTTTTACCTCAGGCCTTAGGTGTCGCAAAAAAATTCTACGCAAAGCTTGCTTAGGAACCATTTCGATTCAACGTCAGGACATACCGACTCCGACAATTGATTGGGCTTGCACCGATTGCGACGATGGCGGCTCAATCACGGGTTGGCGCAATCATTCCTTCGACCTCGGAACACTACCGGCATACTCTCCAGAAAAAGACGAGATATTTTTTTCAATTCAACTCACCAAAGATGAATTTTCGGCATTAATTGATAGTTCAAACATCTTTTATCCTGACAGCCAAAGAATCCTTTTAACAGGCGAGCGTACTTCATCAGGAGTTCGCATTTCTGCCTTTGAGGGAGACATGGAGAATTTAGTCGGATATGTCGCAGCTAACGCGAATCATCCGACAAAGAAAAAACTTACAACGCCCCTAAATAGCGCGTTTGTTAAAATTCAAAATAAACTCGATCAAATTTTTGATAGTAAGGATTTTCAATGAGTAAATTTGATTTAGATTCTTTATCAGAACCAGAGCTTAGGGAACTGAATCGGCGAATTATTGAACGCCTCAAAATTATGATCTCTATGAAAAGCCAAATGAAACTTATGGCCTTCAAAATTGGAGACCGAGTTGCTTTTGAAAGCAACGACGGCACTTTGAGTGGTGTCGTCACTCGGATAAATCACA
>JAYTQQ010000290.1:0-5409 GCA_043746635.1 Bdellovibrionales bacterium
GAGATCTTCCGGAGTAAAACTTCTAGGAGAATCGAAATCGTAAAAGAATCCGTTGTCGATCACGGGGCCGATGGTAACTTTCACATCTGGAAAAATATCTTGTACGGCTTGGGCCATCACGTGAGCGGCAGTATGTCTGATGACATCGTTCGCTTCGGGACTTTTGAGCGTGATAATCTGAAGTTTCGTGTCGTTTTTAAGTGGGGTTCTGAAATCGATGACTTCGTCTTGACCGTTGATCTTTGCCCCGAGTGTTGATTTCGCGAGCCCTTGGCCAATGCGATTGGCAACCTCAAGAACGCTTGGCTCGTGATCGAATTCCATGATGGATTGATCTGGGAGATGAATTTTCACTAATGACATTTTAGATTTCTTTTCATGAGATGAGAGATTGAGGAACGCGACTCGCTGGTTTTTCACCCTGGCGGGTGTTGATCGTGGCTTGATTGTGGGTCGCTTTTATCAGTTTCAAAAAATCCTCATTATTTAGACACTTTACAATGTATCGGAAAATGGCGTTTTTGGGAAGGAGATTTTGAGTTTGAGATGGTCCGCTTTTCGTTGGGGATTTGGGTTGAAGTTGCATTTCGTGATTTCTGGAGGGTGGGCCGGTATTGCAATTGGGGTCTGAGGAGGAGAGATTTATGCCCCAAAAATACAGACATTTAAATGATGCGGATCTTGAGAAGTCTCTAAAATCGAAGTTTTCTGATGCATGTAACGGGACCGTCGACGTGATTGAAATATTAGAGGAATTCGAGAGACGCAAGCTATATCTGAAACTGGGATATAGGTCTTTGCTTGAGTACTGTGTGCAAGAGCTTAAAGCCATTGAAAAGAAAGAGGTCGTCGCTGAGTGCGGTGCAGCACCACCGGTGGTGTTTAAGAAATATGTTTCTGCACCGTTGAGACGTGAGGTTTGGCGAAAAGCTGAGGGCAAATGCTGTTTTGTAAGTACCGAGAATCAGCTGAGATGTAATTCTGTTTATCAACTCGAGGTTGATCACATTGTGCCACTTGCTTTGGGCGGGACTTCTACGATTGAAAATTTAAGATTGGTTTGTCGGGCGCATAATCAACACTATGCACGGATTGAATTCGGTGAAGAATTTATGAGCCAGTTTGAAAAGTCGTCCTAGACGAGAGAACTCGCCCGACTTATTTAACTAACTTATTTTAGTATGTGACCTCGTGATGAATCGACTCTTGGATACGTGGATCTCTGATCGGAACAAGATTATTCTTGGCGAGGAATCTCGTGATCATCAAGATGAAGAGTCCTGCGAAGCCCAAGAATACGCCGATTTCTTGCCAGCCGAAGAGTGCGTTATTGCTGTCTAGATTCGGATACACGAGCCAATAAACATCTACGTATTGCATGATCAAAATGATGAAACCAACTAATACAAGTTGCGAGTGACTTCTTTTTGCCCACTTTGGAAGAAGGAGCAAAAAGGGAACGATAAATTTAAAAATTAAAATGGACCATGAAATAAAAAGCCAAGTACCATTTGCTCGGTTGAGGTAGAAAATCGTTTCTTCTGGTAAATTTGCGTACCAGATCAACATGAACTGCGAAAATGCAATGTAGGCGTAGAATACAGTAAAGGCCATCATGAATTTTCCGAGATCGTGTAAATGACTGTCATTTACTAGTCCGCGGAGCAAACCCTTATTGACTAAGAAAACAGTGATGATCGTGATGAGGGCGAGACTACTTTGAAACAGGCCAGCGAAGCAATAAATCCCGAAGATTGTCGAGTACCAATGTGGCTCGAGACTCATCATGGTATCGACGCTAAATAAAGAAAAGCTGAGTGAAAAAATAAGTACAAACGCCACTGAGAGCGCCGCGTTTTTAACAGTCAGTTTCTCATCCCCCGTTTGGTCCTGCTTAATTGAATTGCCAATGATCAGTTTTGAAAAGATCAGCCATAACCCGATAAAGATCACGGTTCTTAAAATAAAAAATTCGTAATTCAAATAAGCGTGTTTTGCCATCAAGACCGCATCATGAGCCATTTCTTTTGGATCGAGCCAAATATAAATATTTTCAGCACCGAGCAAAAGAACAATCGCCATGATCGCGCCGACAGGTAAAAAAGCTGCGAGCGACTCAGAGATTCTGCGAATATTGACGCTCCAACCAGCGTTAGTCATATGCTGAAGTGAGGCAAAAAATAATCCGCCCAGCCCTAAACATAAAAAGTAAAAAAAGCTGACTAAGAATGAAAACCAGATACGCTGCGGATCTTTCATGAGGCCTGCGCCGAAAGCTAAAAAGCCGATTAAGATGCCAACGCTGTAAAGCGTCTTGATCGCCGAGCTTGGAATAAACTTTCCGGGCTGAGCTTGAACTTCATTTTGAGGAGCTGCCATCTTATTTGCCTTTCGCTATTTTCTGAAGACTGCGCACATATTTCACAACTGCCCAACGGTCTTTTTCATTTACCATCTGATAAGCGTAAGAACTCATGACACCTTGGCCATCAGTAATAATATGGTAGATACGAGCGTCGTTATAACCAATAATTTTGTCCGAAATCAGTGGCGGTGGCTTGAGCAACATTTTTGCAGCAACTAAACCGTCCCCTTTACCTTGAGCTCCGTGACATACAATACAATAAGTATTGAATTTCGTCTCTCCGACTTTCAAAACTTCAGTTGATTCATCATTCGCGTAAGGATTTTTCAAATTCTTTTCGGCCGCAGCGGGATCATTATGATAAGGGTAAGGCTTGTAACCCTGCGGCACAGATCCCTGAGGCGGAAGCAAAGAAGCCGCTTTCGTACCGTCCCCCCCTGGCTGATAATCCTGAGCCTTGAGCGCATCTTGCTCCATCATATCTTGAATCGCATCAATGTTTGGCTGCGAATGCTTACCGATCGAACAAGCACTCAATGTAAGTGCTACTCCAGCGATAAGAACAAAAGACTGAGAAAAAACCTTCATTTCGAACTCCTAGTACTCAGCAATTTTTTTAACTTCTTTAGCGCCCAATTGCTTCATCAAGCTTTCGACCTTGGCCGCATCGTAACCCTTGTCGTCCTCAGGGATAAAGATCGCAAACTTATGGCTCGTGAGATCACGATCAATAATTGGCGGATCAATTTTAGGAAGTCCGCACATGACAAACAAAGCACCGACCGAACAAAGGGCCGCAAACAAAATTGTAAGCTCAAATGTAACTGGAATAAATGCCGGCACAGAGAAAAAAGGCTTTCCACCGATATTCAAAGGCCAATCAACCGCCGCAATCCAATACTCCATGAAAAGTCCCGAACACCCACCAATAAGACCCGCAAAGAAAGTCACCCAAGGAATCATCGAACGACGAATCCCCATTGCTTCTTCAAGGCCATGGACCGGAAAAGGCGTTACCGAATCAAACTTCACAAAACCGGCATCGCGAACTTTCGCTGCCGCAACAACCAACTCATGATCGTCATACCAAATACCGGCAATCCCGCCGATTCGCTTACCCATGATGTCCTCCAGAAGAATTTGGGTGAGGTTTCGATTTGCCGACATATAACATTGGCTTAATCTCTGCGATTGAAATCGCAGGAAACACCCGCAAGTAAATTAAAAAGATCGTAAAGAACATACCGAAGCTTCCGACGAGAATCCCGGTATCGTATCTCGACCACGCATACATACCCCAGTTCGACGGCAAGAAATCACGATGCAACGAAGTGACCGTAATCACGAAACGCTCAAACCACATCCCGACATTCACCAAAATCGAAATCACAAACATGATCGGAATACTTCGGCGTATCTTCTTAAACCAAAACAACTGCGGGAAAATCACATTACAAGAAACCATGATCCAGTATGACCACCAATAAGGACCGAACGCTCGATTGGCAAAAGTAAATTGCTCAATCTTATTTCCTGAATACCAGGCAATAAAAAACTCAGAAGCGTAAGCGTAACCAACCATCATCCCGGTCGTCATGATGATCTTATTCATGACTTCCATATGATCGATCGTGATGTAATCCTTAAACTTCGGATATCCGATACGCACCAAAGTCAAAAGCGTAACGACCATCCCGAAGCCCGAGAAAATCGCTCCCGCGACAAAGTAGGGAGGAAAAATCGTCGAATGCCAACCCGGCAGCATACTCACCGCAAAGTCAAAACTGACAATCGTATGAACCGACAAAACCAGAGGAGTAGAAAGACCCGCCAGTAACAGATAGAGCATTTCATAATGAGACCAGTTCCGAGCCGACCCGCGCCAGCCAAGTGAAGCAATTCCGTAAATTAAACGTCGAATTTTATTTTTCGCACGATCACGAATCGTGGCGAAGTCAGGCACCATCCCAATATACCAAAATACCATCGAAACGGTCGCGTAAGTACTCACCGCAAAAACATCCCATAACAAAGGAGATCGAAAATTCACCCACAAAGGACCACGTTGGTTAGGATAAGGCATAAGCCAATAATCAAGCCAAGGACGCCCGGTATGCATGAGCGGAAATAATCCCGCCGTCATAACAGCAAAAACCGTCATCGCCTCAGCACTGCGAGCAACCGAAGTTCGCCATTTTTGCCTAAATAAAAATAGCACCGCAGAGATCAAAGTACCCGCGTGTCCGATACCGATCCAGAACACGAAAGTTACAATCATCGTTCCCCATCCAATGGGATGGTTCACTCCTAAGAGACCGATACCGATCGCGACAACCATCGCGATAACACCGATGTAGCAAAGAAATAATAGACCGGCTCCCGAAAAGAGGCCGAACCATCTTTTCGTTGGTAAAGTCTCAACCGGTTCACAAATATCATTTGTAATATCCGCGTAGGTTTTGTCCCCAAGAATAAGAGGTTTGCGTTGGCTCAAACTCATGCTTGTTCTCCCTCTTCAGCCCGTTCAGCGTTGCGTATTTTTGAAAGATATTGAACTCGAGGACGTGTATTCAGATCATCTAAAACAGCGTAACTATTGAGCTTCGCAAATATTTTTGTAACTCTCGACGAAGGATCATTCAAATCACCAAAAGTAATCGCTTGAGTTGGGCAGCTCTCTGCACAAGCGGTAACGATAGCGCCATCTTGTAGTTTTTCTTTACGATCCTTAGCCTCGCCCGTCACTTTACGAATTCTCTGAACGCAGAAAGTACACTTCTCCATAACTCCGCGAGTACGAACCGTAACATCAGGATTCAAAGCCATATGCAAAGGCTCTGCTCGCTTCGAATAATTAAACCAATTGAATCTTCGAACTTTATAAGGACAGTTGTTCGAACAATACCTTGTTCCGACACATCGATTGTAGACCATGTCGTTCAAGCCCTCTTCATTATGAACCGTCGCCACAACTGGGCAAACCGTTTCACAGGGAGCATTTTCACACTGTTGACACAACATCGGTTGAAAAACTGTATCCGGAC
>JAYTQQ010000291.1:0-3521 GCA_043746635.1 Bdellovibrionales bacterium
AAATTTCTCTTTAGAGCAGATAAGCGAACAAATTAATCGATCACAAAAATGGGTGAAGCAAAGGCTTGCGCAATTTGGAATCCAAGTCCAAAGAAATGCGCTAAAGAAAACGACCGATATTCCATATGGATGGAAAGTTAAAGACAATAAAATTGAAGAATGCCAAGCCGAACAATGGCTCATACAGAAAATTCAAACTGATTTAGTTACAAGCTGTCTGGCAGAATACTGCAACTCAAATTGATATGCTTTGTGCCTGGCTTAGAGCTTGTTTTCACTTCCAGTTCTCATATTGAGTTCAGTTGAGAAATCGATGGCCCCACAAGATCTAGTGTTGCCAGGTTTCTCCAGACACGGCCTTCTGACTGACTATAAACTTAATGCTAGAGCCAAGCTCATCAAAATACCATTGAAAAAATTGCTTATGAGGCAAGTATTCGCCGCACTTTGCGGCATAAACTCTTTTCAAAGGCTCTTTTCAAAGGCTTTTGATTCAAGTACAGTCCGCCCCATGCAAAAGGCAAGGGAAGATTTTAATCATGAGTTTCGTCAAAGGCTCCAACAGAAGCTTACGTGACGAATGCGAGTGAATGAGCGATATTCAGTACGTGCCTTCGCTAGCCAACTAGGGGGTAAAAGCGTTTATCTCGCCATCGGCATTTATCTCAAGTAAAACTGGTCCGACAGCGGACCGAAAAATAGCGAGCCAATCAATGAGCTCGCTATTTTTTTATTCTGTATCGGTCGCCAATTCCGGGTTTTGTTCAATCGTTCTATAAGTCAATGCCTTGCCGAATTCCCAGAAAGGACTCAAATCAGATGGCCAGCGAACTTGTGTCTGAGCCCCGAGCATCAAATAAGGAATACTTTCTCGAGCTGCAGTAACGTTGGCTGAGGAAGGCCAGTTTTAGCAACTGACCTTCCTGACCACGACTCTAACGATTGACCAAAAGGTCTGCCTAGCAGGCCCTCAGCGTAAGTCTAATACTAAGTACGTTTTGAAAAAGATGATTCAGAAAAGTAATCATTAGTTTCTTTTGTAAACGCAGCTGATATCGTATTTCCCGTCGTTTGTATCGTTATGATTTTTACCGCGCATTTTATACGTCAAAATTTCTTGCTCGCTTTTTCTCGAGAGCTGAAGACTTGCTTCTTTGGCGTAGAAACTCAAAATCACTCCGTCGGTCCTTGAATTAGAAATAGAAGTTGCGGTTGCAGATCGTTCGTAATGTTCGGTATCGATGTCGTTTCCACCTTTGCGGGAGAGTGAGAGATTCGTAACGACAAGTAGATTCACCTCGTTCTCGTATCCTTGTTGGTCTTTGTCTTTATCTGCGTTCTCAACGTAAAGTTCGTAGAGCGTGTGGGCTTTGTCTGAAGTATTCGGTAGGACCTTGACATTTATGTTTTTGAGGCAACGATTGCCATCATTCGTGAGTTGGTAG
The DNA here is from genome assembly GCA_043746635.1 of Bdellovibrionales bacterium. Classification (GTDB taxonomy): domain Bacteria; phylum Bdellovibrionota; class Bdellovibrionia; order Bdellovibrionales; family JAMPXM01; genus JAYTQQ01. The sequence goes on from JAYTQQ010000291.1 coordinate 1,446, forward strand.
GTGCCAACGAGTCCACCTGGACTTTGCATTTGCTGAGCGATCTCAGCGTCGCCTGCTCGAGCAATATTTGTGATGAAGATCGCGGCTAAGAAGCCGCCTAAAAGAACCGTAGATTTTGTCATTTTTTCTCCTAATTGTTCATTAAACTATTTTTTCTCATCTTTTCAAAATTCAAAACAGTACTGTCAACTTCGGCGCTCGAAGCACCTCCGCCACAGCTCCAAATTATTTTAAAAGCACATATCCAGCAAATCCTAATGTAAAGATCTCCGATGCCGTCAGATGGCCCTGAGTCCTCATTTCTTTGCGAAGCTGGTTCATATTTGCTTCTGCGCGAGCCTCTGCGCTCGCTAGTCGATCATAGAGTTCGTTAACTTGAAGCTCGAGGCCGAAATTTGGGCAGAGATCAGAATTGCCACCAGTCTTTGCGACCCAGTCACTAATTGTGTAAGTCAAATAGCGAAGTCGAGTTTTATAGATTCCCGTTTGTCGAATGTATTCTTCGTAATTTTCCAAATTGCTAGGGTCGGAGCCCAAATTTGCTAATGGGGATGAGATTTGAATTAAAGCAACGCCAGCACAAGTTTCCATATGCGAGAGAGCTTTATCTTTACTCAATTCTTCAGCTTGGGACTTCACTTTTTCAACAAGCGGCATCAGGTTTTTTGAAAATGCACGACCAAATTCATCTCGAGCATAGTCGACATATACTTCTGGTAAACTGGCATAAAGTTTATTTTCTTTATAGCTGTCACCTTCTTCACGAAACATTTCTGCCCAGCTTCGATGCAAAACGTAGCCGTCGGCATTTCTACTAAACCCATCAGTCCACTTTGGACCATGATAATCTTTTGAAAGCACGGTCGGATTATTTATATAATGTTCAGGTTTGAATTTCTGACAAACAGGTTCTTCAAGATGTTTGTAGTGTGGTGTATAACCTGTAGTTGAATCTAAACAGTAAATAAGCTCTTTGTGGGCAACTGACTCCACTGCAAAATAGTCAAAAGACAGAGCTCGCTCCAAAGTGACATTAAATTTTCCAAAACCAGCTTCAGTCAAAAAGGTCCGAAACTTTTGGTCGGTGGCCTTTTCGAAGTCGAGTGGCATTTGAGCGACCGTAAAAATCTTTGCTAGATTTCTTTCGATTTCTGATTGAGGTGTATCTAATGATTTTATGGCGAGCTTCTTGATTACTTGTTTTTCAAGCTTCGCAGAAATTTGGTCTGAGATAAAATAAGTAGATTGACCGGCATGAGGTGGCTCGAAGCCAGCGAGTCCGGCGTACTCATGATGGATAATTCGGTATTGACGATCTTCGTTCAGCGCAAGAAAGCTTCTCGCATCGCAAGTTATTTTCGGTCCTGTTTTGAGTTGATCGAATCGACAATCTCTTTGATCACCTTGAAATTGAATCGCATGATATACACACTCGATGCGCGTCTTCGCCGTAACAGCACCATTTGCATCACGTAAAACGGCAAGATAATCTGCCATTGCCTTCGAATATTCCGGAATGGTTTTTTGACCGAGGAGTTTGAGCTTCCCTTTTTCGGGTCCCTGCCCTTCAATCCAATGTCTTAAATCATCGCGAATTTCTTGAACGCGATCATCACAAGCTCCACCGCCACCACCTGAGCCCGGCCCTGAACCTTCGCTTCCCCCCGCAGCAAGCGAAGTAGCCGTATTAATGGCGAAAACAAAAGTTAATAGAATGCCATAGATCAATTGGCTTAAAAGTATGCGTCCCATTTGATTTTCCTTCAAAGTCACAGTTTTCATAAACGTTCCTCTTTCTGATGTGCAAGTTAAGAGCCTAAAGAGCACCAGTTAAAATTGATTCTAGGCGTTATTATTTATACATGAAGCTCTTTAAGGCTTCCAGATAAATTTTGTATCGAATAAACGAATTTCGTGTGATATACTCACGAATATGAAGAAAACAATATTTGAATTCGATACTTACGTTGAGTTTATAAAAGCGAAAATGAAGGAGAGTTCTGAGCCTTGGGGGCTTATAACGAAAATGGCTGAGGCTGCTGGTTGCCAGCGGTCGCAGCTCTCTCGTGCGATCAA
>JAYTQQ010000292.1:0-9799 GCA_043746635.1 Bdellovibrionales bacterium
GTGAACAGCCAGTAGAAGTTTTTTGAGTTCAGGACGATTCGTGTCTTTGCCGGACTTTGCACGATCAACAAAAACTTGGGCAACGTCACCAAAGTGCGACTCTAAGTTTTTAAAATCGACGTGTTGTCTAAGCCGTTGCTCCTGACTTTTAATAGAACCTTCAGGATTTGAAGCCTGTTCTTCCGTCGATACACGGATGTAAATTCCAACCTTGTGAGTTTTGACCGAATGTTTGACGAGACTTTTGAGATTGAGTTTAGCCATTGGAGAGCCTTTCATTTAATAAGTCTGAAAGGGAATTCTGCCCAATGGACAAAGAGTCATTGAATTCTTGATTTTGCTTAAGCCTGCGCGCTTGTACATAATTGTACAAGACGAGTGCAATGGCTGCAATCTTTTCTTTGTACTGCTTTTCATCGATTGCAAATGGGACAAGTTCAGGATTCATAGTGACTTGCCAAGCCGCCACTAGTTTGCAGCCTTATCGGCAAAACTCGTGGTGTCAGCCTTGGTGTCGCTGTCTACTTTTGCTGTTTTCTTGCGCACGCGCGTAGGTCTCATTGGGTTCTCGTCTGCTGCCTGAGAGCGTTCGCCGACAATTTTAATTGTCAGGTGTTCACCTCGTGCTTTTGCCTCCTTCACATGGCTCAGCACCCATCTTGCGTATTTGACCGGATCGTAAAACTGAGTTTCAAGCTGCTTCAATTGCCCGGGTGAAAGATTGGCCTCTTGAGTTTGCAAAAGCCAATTGACCAAATCACTTCGATCAACATTGATCCCTTTGTTGCTGCATACAACTTGATCAATCCAAACAGACAATCTGGCAAACGACTCGGGACTTAACGTGATTCGATCTTGATAAGTGTGCCGCTTTTGTTTGGGTTGAGCTTGGTCGCTCACTGTTCAGTCCAAACACTCTGGTGTTCAATGATGAATTCATAATGACCATCGATATATTTATTGCCCTCAATCTTTGCTGGCACCCAGATGCGTCTCACCTCTGGTGATGAAAGCGAAGGTGCTTTGATATTGATGGACTTTAGATCGGCGGGTTGAGGTTGGGGCTTCTCATTTTTTTTAACAGAGTAAGCAATCAGACTACCAAGCGCAGCACCTGCCAAAGCGCCCGTCACTGTGCCGCCAGTTGTGTGTCCGTTACTTGTGCCAATAGTGTTACCAAGGACACCGCCAGTCGTAGCGCCAATACTGGCTCCGAGTAAAAGGCTGTCTTTCATAGTGGCACAACCAAAAAGTGATGTGACGAGTATCATAGAGATGAAAACTTTAACTTTCAAATTAACTCCTGCAAGTCGGAACGAATAAAAGAGGATGTGGTTGAATACAAGGGTGTGGATTGGGCGTGGAATTTATAGATAAATGTCGATGGGTCTATAGATATGGAATATATATAGTCAATCACTGAAATCACCTATTTCAAGAAGACGGCAAGTGTCTGAACGAAGTGGCGTTTTACGAATGTCTAAAAGGGAAAAGTGAGGGACGCGCCCCTCACTTTTCCCTAGGTTTGATCCCAGCAAATAAGCCAGAGTTTTACCAGCCTCTGGGCCAATAATAAATTCTGACTGCCAGCCAAATTTTTTAAAATCCTCAAATGTGATGAAGTCGTGGATGAATGTTTTTGTGCCTATCGCTTTTCGAATATTTTCTTCAACACGTTTCATGAGACTAATCGTGGAAGTGACCCAAACAACGCGGTAAATATTTTCGCGATTGGCGTAAAATTCTCCGATGATCTCGTAATCAACGTTGTGCTTAGCGGTTAATTCCACTTCTAAAGCGATGGTCGCCATTTTTTGACCAGAAGGAACTCTCCAATATCCGTCAGATCTTCTTGTGACAGGATGAGGGACCCATTTTGGATAGAAATCAGAATGATAAGATCTCAGTTCTCTCTCACTAAATAGTGAGACCTCTTTTGGTGTCTCTAACAACCAATCACCAAGATGGACGGCTGAGGCGATGATGTCATGACAAATATTTTCGGATCTATATCCAACTTCCTCAAGTGGCGGCAGATGAGGCAAAATAATATCAAAGCCTTTTTTATCCAGAGTGCAAACGTGTTTTGAATATACCGGGTCACTAATGATACGAATGTATCCAGCCGTCCGTAACTGATACATTCTATTATAGGCCCACTTCTTAGAATTCTCGGAAAAGAATTTATTAGACAAAGTCGCAGCCGTTGAGACTTTCCACCTCCATAAAAATTTCAATAACAATATGTCGCGCTCGTTTAATCCTAACGACTTAGGCATTTCTCTGGACCGATTCGGTTTGGCTCAGCTCCTCTTTTTCTCGCTCTTGCACTTGCTCATTTTGATTTGCACCTGAATTTGATGGCTCAACAGATTTCTTTCGAAAGGCTGCCAACATTTCATCAGCTTGATCGACTCCTAGAAAGGGAACTTGCACTTCTTGCATATCAGCACCGTTTTTCCAAATCGCTCGTCCGGCAATTGCTGGAAGCTCTGTTGCACGACCGTTGCCGAGTACCGTGATGCTCGAAGCATCGTTGAGCATTTGAAAACACAAAACTCCTGTTAGATTTGCTTTTACTTGCGGATCTAAAGCCCGAGAGTCAGGGCGCTGAGTAGCTGCCACTAAATGAATTCCGACACTGCGGCCTTGCCGTGCAATTTGACTGAGAATTCTACGAGCTTTTTGGATTTTACGATTGTCAACTCCGGCTCCGTTTAAAAATAATTCGGCGATTTCGTCGACTACGATAATATGTCGGTTGAGTGCTACGAATTTTGCTTTGTTGACTGTTGCAGTTTTAAAAAGTTTGAAATAAGCCTGAATATCTTTGCAGCCAAAGTCTTTCAAGATCTTCATTCTCGCTTCAAGTTTATTTTGAAGCTCTTCTAAACTAGGAATCGCCTTTTCAATTGAAGGGATCACCTTTACCCTGTCGAGATTTTCAAAAGTTTGAAACTCGAGTCCACCTTTTAAATCTATTAAAGTGAATTCGTAGTCTTTGTTCCTAATAAATAGAACGGTGATGAGCGCTCTTAAAAAAGTCGATTTACCGCCGCCAGTAAGACCCGCAACTAAAAGATGTGGTACTTGACTGAGACTCGCAATGAGTTGCCGTGCTCTCGTTCGACCAATGACAAAACAATTTTCTGCAATTTCTTCGACTTCTTCGAGCATGGTCAGTTCTGGCATCGGGACTTGAGAATATATAATCTCAATCGTGCCAGTCTCACGGATCTCTCGAATCTCGTCGATGTAAACGTGAAGACTACTTGCTAAATTGTCTTTTGCTTTCTCAAAATCGTTTTTCGAAAGACTCGCACGTGTGAGCTTTAACTTTCTGGTGAAATCATCGATGGGTCGGTCGCAAATAAAGGCTGGGAATTTTCCGAGTGCATTTTGAAGTCCAGAATTTTTAAATACATCTGTTAGCCTCTCTATGAGAGATCGACGCAAATAGGTTTGTCTTAAACCCCAAAACCAAAATCCAGAAGTTGCGGCACAAAACCAATAGAGCCAATAAAAAGGTGGATAAGTTGGATAAAGGACTCCTGCTCCTGAAAGATTAAGTAGTTTACGGTCTAAGTGAGTTACAATCAGGAGTTGAGTAAAACTTCCCCACATAAAGCACCAATGCAAAGGAACTGCGTTGGCAAGAAGACCGTAGCCAATTTCAATCAAGGGTCTTGTCATAATAGCTAAGAGACTGCAAATTTTTTCATCCCAATCGACTTTTGAAAAATCGTTGAGGTATCGGTTATTTTCTAACATCTAATTTCCTTCTAAAAAAGTAATGATGATGATTTTGCCTGCGGGGACTTGAATGACGGGATGTTTGGATCTGAGATCTGACATCATTTGTTTGGACTGATCTAGCGCAGCGGTCGCAGCTCCGTTGAGCATTGCGTTTCTAAGGGACGATTTTCTATAAGCAACGCCCCCCTGAACATCTGTTTCTTGCAAAGCTTCTGATAGTCCACCGGCAAAATTAAGGCCGACCGAAGCACCAAGCTTAATAGCTTCGTTACCAATTTTTGAACCCTTAAGTCCGATGATCTGATCAATTTCGTCAAATGCCTCGGCCGATATGTTTTCAAAACTACCATCTTGAAAAACCATTTGTTTAAATGAAATCTTAAGCCGCTCTTCTTGAGAGGTGCCGGTACCTAAAATTAATGTGCCGGAATCAATTTTCGTGTCGCCATTTGAAATGAGTGCTTCGGTTGTCTTTGCACGAACAAAACCGTCCGTGGCACCACTCAGTAAGACTGCCTTAACTGAAGATCCCGGCGGAATTTTTGTTAGACCTGATCTTACTAATAACTGCGGTCCTTGAAATTTTGCTTCTTTTATGGCTCTCCCTTTTAGGTTCTTTGCGTTTTTTGAATTCGAATTTGCATCGCCAATCGCTGGGACGCTATGGGTTTCTTGAGATCCTTGAGTTGCGTCTGGCAATTTAAGATTCGCTTTCACACCGTGGCTTTTTTCTGGTTCGCCTTGAAGCCCCACATAAATTCCAACCAAGAAAAATAAAACACCCATTGTCCACATAAGCTCTTTGGTTTGCAGACTTTTCTTTTTCCCGTCTTGACGGTAAAATAGGCTCTTCGCCCATTGATTTTTTGTTCCGGTATCTCTGCCGATAGTGACTTTTGGTTCACTGATCATTTTATTTTCACTTGAATGGTTGATTCAAACTGGTCTCTGATCAAGATAATTTGACTGCCTTCTTTTTCAGAAGTTGAGAGATCGAAATTGAATCTTCGACCATCGAGATAAACAAACATTGCCGAGTGAGCCCTCGGACTCAAACTCGATACCGTAATGTCATTTTCGACATACTCCAGACCAAATGCGCCGCGATTTCCCAAAATGACCTTTGCTGGTTTTGTTGGAAAACTTAAGACAGTGCCATACGGGGAGATTTTAATTTTTGCGACTTCGTTGTTATTTAATTTTAAAGTGCGAACCTCTTTTGCAAAACTCATTTTATTTGAAAACAGAAGCATGAGACCAATAAGGCCTAAAAAATTATTAAACTTCATTTTACCTCTTCTTTTTTCGGGACAGCAACTTTGGCAATCACCAAACCGTAGGGGTTAAACTCGGATCTTGAGTCTGTTGCGATTTGAACCAGCAAAATTACAGAAGCAACGGATTTAATCGCGCCGATTTGAATCAGACGATCGCAATCGACAGTCACCTGGTCTCCCTCGATTTTCATTTTATTGACTAAAAGTCTTTGTTGAATATTTCTTTGAAGGAGTTCTTTTTTTTCAGCCTTACGCGCGGTTTGCTCATCCTGAGAAAAGTAACTGTCGTTGGCATTTGCAAATGTATCAAAGCGCATGGATAGTGCGTCCTTTATGAAGCTCTCAATTTCTTGTGAATTCCGATCACTTGATTGAAGCTTGAGGATCTTCGTTTCACACGCCCTCTCTACAACTATAGGATTTCTCAAAGCTAATTTCACAGTGCTAAGAGCGAAGGTGACACTTGAAATTAAAAGAAAAAGGGTCGCTAATTTTAACGAAATATTTTGAGAGAGCACATTGGCCCAAGCATTAGTGAATTTCATTTATTTTGTTTCTCCGTTTGGTTTGATTTGATTTTTTTGCTGATTTTCTCGTTCAAGTTTTGCTTTCATAAATTGCGGCGGCTCTTTTGGAAATGGAACACTCTTAAACCATTTTGGCGGCATTGAGTTTGCTGACGAGCGAGCGCCAGGAGTTCCTGTCGTGTTTTTATCTGCGCTCATTCGCTGAAATTGTTTTGATACAAACGATCCGGATGTTTTTGCACCTTTTGCAACGCTACCTACTTTCCCCACACTTGATTTCGCAAAGCCTAATGGCCCTGCCATCACAGCACCCGCAATTAATCCGCCAGAGCTTGCGGCAAGACCAGAAAAGCCCGCTCCCGCGAGTGCGTGAACTACAATCGGCGTCAGTAAAAGAGAGCCAGCTAAAATAAGATTCAAAAACACCACACTGATAAAATTCACGTTCTGTTCTGGCTGGTTCACTTTGCTAAGAGCAAAGCTCCAGAGCAGAGTACATAGGATTGAAAAAACAACTTTCCAGAGACTTACTTCTATCAAGGACTTAAAAAGCCCTTTTGTCGCCATTGCGGTGCTTGGCAAAACAAACAGCGCAATTAGCAGCGGCGAACAGCAATATAAGAGCGTCCAGGTAAATAGTAAAAACGCGTTGATGGCGTGAACCGTAATATAGAGCATACAAAAAGTAAGAAAGGACATGACCCAAACGGTGAGCTCTTTGGCGCTCACCCAAGATATTGTGAGCTCATTGAGCTTATCGCCCATTTTACCAAGCACAATATTAAACTGATTCAAATCTCCCAGCTTTTGCGACAAGCCATCCATTACGTCGGCGATACTGTTCGAAATATCCGGATAGGCATTGAGTAAAATCACTGCAATCAGTGCTCGCCCGATGAGAACCGAAAAAGCGGGCGTCCCTCCGAGTGGCCACTTGAAATACTCTACAAAAATTCCTAAAAGTAAAAGGCTCAGTAGAAATACATAAAAAAGAGAATAGAAAATATCGTGAATTTGTTTTGCTTGCTCTGCAAGCCAACTGACATCCATCATATTGAAAACCTCGGAATTTCAAAGCTAGTTTTTTCAAATTTCATAGAGTTCGAAAGCTGTTTTGAGCTATCGATCATGAAGCGAGTCGCATCTTTGTCTTTTTTGTTTTGAATTGCTAAGCCTTGAGCCTGAAGTTTAAGTGCTGTCGCCTGCGTTCTAAGTTGCTGATCTAAAACATGCAGCATAACGCCGAGACTTTGAGCCGTGATCTTTTCAGCTCTTCCTGGCGAAGCATCATTGCTGGCATTTTTGATATCCTCACCAATTTGATCGATCTGGCTTGTGTATTCATAAATTGAATTATTTAAGGTAACCGCTTCGGCAACTTGTTGGTCGGTATCGTGCTGAACTTTTGCGTCTGGAGAAGGCGATACAATGCCATAGATAGATTGGAGGTTCTGAAACACTGATTGTGGATTTTTCCAATCTGAATAAATACCAGCTTGTCCATTAGGCGAAAGGCTCTTATAAATAGCAAGAGAGTCGTTTATGCCGCGACTCATTTCTTGCATAATTCCAAGACTATCTTGATTTGAACTCAAGAGGGCTTTGATTTGAAGTAGCTCCTGAATAGTTTCTGCCAAAATTTGGGTGAGTACGATAGTCTCCTCCCCGAAAATGCTTGCCTTGGAAAAGCTGGGTATTAGCGAAACTAACAAAATAAAAACCAACATTTGTTTTTTCATTTCACTTCCTTTTGGTGTGCGACTCCCTGCGGGTATTTTTCTGATAGCTCGATTAGGATTTCAGTTTGAGTGAGATGTTTTTTTTCTAGAGTCAAAGTTTCGAGAACGGCAATGTCGCGTGGATCAGTCGTTGCGATCCAGTATTCAAGAGGTATCGCCTCAATAGCTACAACTGCACGGTCATCACCAGCAATTAGAAATGCTTCAGAGTAAAGGCCCCGCTCTTGCCGCAGCGATGCTACCAAAGTCATTTCGCTGTCGTTTAGTTGTAAGACTTCTTTTAGGCGAGCTTGGTTAGCTCCTTTTTGCATCAGTATCCATTTGATTGCTGAATTCGGAAGTATGGCTCCTGCAATTTTACTTTTTGCGAAATCATCGACGTCTTGTGAAATCGCGATAACACCAGCATAATATTTTCTGAAGGTTCTAAAAACCTCGCCGATAAATGAGCTGCCGGCCTCACTCTCAAGTAACTTCCAACACTCATCGAAGCAAAGTATCTTCTTCTGACTCCGACTACACTTTTGGATTTCTCGCCAAATCAAATCGGTTATGATAAAAAGGCAGACGGACTGAAGATCCGGATAGGCATCAAGTCCCTTGAGATCAAAAGAAACAAGTGAACTCTGCAAACTTAAATTTGTAGGGCGGTCGACAAATTTACCAAATGTAGTATCGCCACACCACGGATATAAAATCCGAGCAAAGCGCTTCATACTTAGACTTTGGTGCTCGCTCAGTATTTTTTGTAAAGTCGAAAGCCTTGGATTCGAAGTAACATCGTAACATTGGCAAATGGCTTCTTCTAGTTCAGCTCGCTCAAGTTTTGGAAGCCGCTCAGAGCTATCCTCTTTTGTGACGATCTCAACGAGACTTACGAGAAATTTAATTTTCTCACCACTCGGCTTTATTTCACCGGGCAATAAATCAAAAGGATTGATTGAAATATCTGCCGAAACCCCTAGGGGAATGTATTGCCCCGAAAAATGCTCGCACAACTTTTTATATGAGGCCCCAATGTCCACGATATAGACTTTTGGATTCTCTTTCTGAAGCTGCGAAAGCAATAAGGTTGCGCAAAAACTCTTACCACTTCCAGATCCGCCACTGATAAGTTGATTATGATTGGAGAGCTCTTTCGAAAACGGATCGAAATTCAAAAGACTTCCGACGCGAGATCGCAAGAGAATGCTCGGCTCCTCATGCCCAGACCAAGGACCGTAGATCGGTAAAAAGTCACTGAGGTTCGTCGTTTTGATGCGCTTTACTCGTTCGGTGGCATTTGCATTGGGGATAGCAAACTCGGAAAAGATGTCAAAGCTTGCAAGACTTTCTTGCATCCCCTCAGAACCTGAAAGCTCTCTCATTTTACTCAAGGTTTGAGCGATTTGAGATTCGAGTTCATTTGAAGAAGACGCACATAAGAGGACATTAAGACTCATTTGAAAAACCTTTTCACCTTGAGCAATCATTTGCTCGAGAAGTGATTCAAGGTCTTGAAGTTTCGCTTCGCTTGCGATGTCGCTCACGCCACTTCTTTTACCCCGAGCCATTGAAAAGGCGATTCGACGCTGAGTTTGCAAATAGTTGAGCTCTTTTTGTTGATCTGGTACGTGCACGCTCAAAAACAGTTTGGAATCAAAAGGTAAATCTCTTAAAGCTTGCGCCATTGACGACACCGTTACCTCAGGTAATACTTTGAGCGAAATGACTCGATAATGTATGTCACCAATCGAAAATCCAGACTCTGAAATATTCACATCGCTAAACAGAATCGATGTGCGAATGTCTTCTTCATCATATTCGCCAAGGGCGACCTTGCGGTTTGGATTCCATTGCTTGTACATCAGACTTACAAGACTCTCGGTATTGAGATACTTGGCTTTAAGCCCCATTGAATTGAGCTCACTCGAAATATTTTCTCTAATTTGCAAAGCGCGCTGAAGTCCTCGTTCAAGCTCTGCCGAGGTCATTTCAGAAAAAGCGTGCGAAGTTGTCCATAAGCGGCTCGTCGACGAACTTTTGTGATTTTTATTTCTAACAAATATTTTTAAGCGATGCCTCGGTAAAAGACCTCCTCGATCAAGTTCTGTCAATCGCTCAACCCTTGCTTTTGTAAGTGCCAAGACCGTTGCATTCTCGGCGGCGTTACCGAGTTTAAAATGTCTTTCAATTGTCTCTTCGTTTCCTGCAAGAATTTCTTGGACGAACTGAATATCCAGATCTGAAGGTAAACCATTTAAAAACTGATCGATTCTGGCGGCAAATTGATTGAGCCGGTCGTTATCCCAAGTCGAAACATCAATTGGAGTTGCCTCAATTGCAAAACCAATTGATGCATCTTGAAAAATGATAAAATCTTTTTCGAACCCCCAGACCTGGAGCTTACTTGCTAAATTACCTGTCATTTGTAGCCTTTCGCTTAAGAGTAGGAGGCGTTTGCCAGTTGGGGAGTTCAAAGAAGGCTGAATACGTACCGGGTTTAATCTGAAACCGTAAC
>JAYTQQ010000293.1:0-4948 GCA_043746635.1 Bdellovibrionales bacterium
CTGGTCCGAGAGAAGGTGAGATGGGCAATCCCGGAGTGGTCGACGAATCTTCGACTTCATTTTCTTTTATTTTCTAATTCTCTTCTGAGGAGGACGTTCAAAAAATAAATTCGCCACCTCACTTGAAAGTTCCGCTTCGTGAACTAGTTCAACTAAAAGTTGCGATAACAAAGTTCTTTTTTATCCTCCCTTGAGCGAATTGCGTGGGCTGAATTCTCCTGAGCAGTCTTAGACGCCGTCGCGAGAACTGCTTGGCCCTTCTTAGTAACAGATAACAAAATACTTCTTGAGTCCTTAAATCTCGGCCTTTAGTGACAAAACCTTTCAAAACGAGTCGACCGACCGCTTCGGAGATGGTGCTTTGATGCGTGAACGTTAAATCCGCAAGAGAATTCATCGATAAGGATTTTTGGCTTTCAATTTGCCGAAGGATAAAAAACTGGGCACTCGTAAGGCCAAAATATTTCTGAGATTGCTGCGATGAATTTCTGAGCGCCTGCACGATTCTTCGTAGTTGTGAGTCCATCGCGCAACGAGATTCTTCTAAATCTTTGTTTGCTTTATTTGTATGGGTCCCTTGCATCTAGAAAGATCTCAAGAAAAAAGACATGTCTAGCAATATGCTCGACTTTAATATAAAGTGATCGAAGGATAAAACCATTTTGCAGAATTGAGATATGAAATCGCCGGATCCTCTTCACGGAGTGACACTCGAACAAATTTTAAAACGTCTCGTTCAAACTTATGGTTGGCCCGAACTCGGATTACAAATTAATATTAAATGTTTTAACGAAAATCCAAGTATCTCGTCGAGCCTTAATTTTCTGAGACGAACGCCCTGGGCACGCACAAAAGTTGAGAATTTATTTCTCGAACATTTAGAAGATATGAAAGAATCGAATCAAGAGTAAAAAAAAGGCCAGATCACTGTTGAGCTGGCCTTCAGTAGAACTAAAGATACATTGAGAACTGAACCGCGATCGATTGAGTGTCAGAATTGGTAACACTTGAACTGTCATTTTTATATTGGTGATGCCACATATAAACCGGGCCGAGTGCAACTGACGGAGTGAAGAAATAATTGTAGCCGACCTTCAAATCGCTCGCCCAGAAGTTCGTTGTGCTGCTGTTGGTACCCCCCGAAGACGAAGTGTCGTACATAATGCCGACGCCCGCATAAACGGCGTGACGCTCCTGTTGCCACAAATACCAAGTCGCACTTGGGCCAACCCCGAATGTATTGTTGTTGTCGCTATCAGATGTGTAGTTAAGAGTGCCACCTAATGAGAAGCCATTCGCCATAAAGTATTCAGCGAGCGGATTAACAGTGAAAAGCGAAGGGGTATTGCTTTTCTTGACCCAAGACGCGTTACCACCCACTTGGTAGTTGCCGGCAAGAGTATTTTGCATAGATGTGTCATTTGCGTTTGCAGCCACACCGACGAACATCAGAAGACTTGATATGATCATCACTAACTTTTGTTTCATAATTTTCCTTTTTGTTAAAGTAATTCAGACAGGAACACTCTGAGCAAGAAGTGTTCCCACTTAATAGCTAGGAGAAATCCCGAAACAGAATAAATTTAGATTCAATTCGCCCCGATAAAGAAATTTTCGAGGCGAAAAAGGATTTGGCCGTTTTAATCTCGATAAAACTGGCCCTTTAGCGTGTTGATGAAGATTTGCTTTTTCTCTCGCCGGGTAGCTTTCGGATTTCGTATTCTTTATTTTTGGATGAGGACGAGATTGTGGTAGAGTGCGTACATGGCCATATGACAGGCTAATCGTTCTGGCTTTTTTATCGTATTCCAGGTTCCTCTAAAGAGTCTATCAGTTGCGCTGATCGAATCCGAAAGCGCAAACCCTACTCTCGAAATATTATTCAAAATTGCTACGGCCCTTAAAGTTTCAATTGATGAACTCGTATCGGCACCTCACTCCTATCGAAATACCGGACAGACGAAGGCTTCTGGAATCAGCGTGGTGTTTTTCGCGAATTCTTAGTGACTCGGCACCGTCGCGGGAATCGCAATTCCGTTTGCCGAGGGCGCGTTTGCCGGTATCGCCGTAGTCGCAGCGCCCACACCCGAGTTCGCCTGCGTGAGTAAATGACATGCATCTTTTGTTAACGCCGATTTTGGTGCAGAATCGAGAGTCGTTAGATTACAAGACTCTGTCGAAACATTGACCGTCTCAACTTTGCCGTTATGTCTGACCGTGTGCGAGTAATTGTTGGTACTTAAACTCCACTTATCGATCACCGAACCTTGTCGACTCACCGTCGTTTTTTCAATGGATGTAACGTCACCGGTATTTTCATTGCGATTTACCGTCGCCGAAAGTGTGTGACTTGAATTCGAATATTTTTCGGCAATCATCCCTCCGCTTCGTCCCTTCACGAGACTCGAATCTTTAAGGCCCATTTCTCCTAAATGAATTTTCTTATCGTCGTCGTAGGTATCGGCCAAAGTCTTCATGAGCTCAACGTTGTCGTAAAAAGTACCGTTGACGGCAAAAGATTTTTGATGAAAAAACAATGATAGTAACAGCACGTACATAAAATACTCCTTATGTAACGATCGCTCTAATTCGAGGAATAATAAATCAAATTCCAACATTCGCGCGCAACGATTGTACAATTTTATGAAAGGCCACTTCCACCGATGTACTCATTAAAGGCTCTAGCAGCGACACTGGGACAAGGCTTCATTTTGTTGAACTCGACTTTCAATCGTGCCCGACAATATCAAATAAATTTCTGTTCCACGCAAAACCTATTTAAACTTAAAATTTGCCATAAATCAATCGTACAATTGTTTAGGTGCGACTGAGTCTTTAAGTTTGAACATAAGATAATATTTATTTAAAGTCGAGCTGTCTTCTGCGGCCCTAACACTCCTTGAATTTGAGATTCTTCGGCGTTGAAGTAAGCACGCTGCTTATCTGCATGAGACCAGAAATTTTCGAGGAGCCTTTGGGCCTGCTCATATTTTTGTTGAGCCATATAGATTCTTAACATTTCGGCGGTTGCTAGGAGAGAGCGCTTTCCGGAGTTCTGGTGAATTGCTAAGCTTAGGAATCTCAATGAAGCCTCATAATTATGGTTTTCTTCAAGAACCATTGCGTACTGAAATGGAATTTTCGAATTTTTTCCTCCACCTTTAAAATAGGCGTCGAAATCGCTGATGGCCGTTTGAAGATCGTGGTTGCGCGCTTCAAATTGCGCAAGCATACTTAGAGCTTCAACATTTTTGGTATGTTGATACATCTCGTGATAAGTTTGCTGAACACATTTGACATTGGCGCGGGCATTACAAATGTCTGCCAACTCCATGTAAGATTTTGAATCCATTACTCCTAAAAGTTTTTCTGTCTTCAAAATAGGAACTCTCAACGCAAATGATCCCCAATGCATCAACTGATAATAACTAAATAGTAAAATAAATGAAAAAATGACGAAGGCAAGAATGGTGGCTCGTTCTCGCTTCTCCAATTTAATTGATTTTGATTTCTGCGCACCAAATCCGCAAGCGCAAACTTCACCCTGCACAAACTTACTTTCACAAGCCGGGCAAGCAATGTACGTTGTATATTGAGTGTCTTGATTTGATACATTATTTAACTTCATTGGCTCTGCCCCTTTTACATGAACTTTTTTGAGATGGCTTGAATCATGTAAAATGCAAGCGGGCGGCCATTAAGAATTCATGAAGAATCAGCACTTAGCTAAGACCATCTGACTACGAGCTTTGCAGGCGTTAGAATAAAATCAGTTTTTCCAAAGGTCAGATGTTTTTTGATTCTCGCGTAGCGTCGGATGATCTGAATCGTGCATTAGACTTCTTTCACGACTTGTCGCGGCAAAAACCTCGACAATGGCTCTAGCACAGCGTCTTCAGGCGAAAATGATCCTCGAAATAGCCGATGGCTATTCCTTCGGTCCTTTTCGCCTTTAATCCTTGTTCTAGAGCCATTTTCTTCATTTTTTCACGCGACAAGTCGTGAAAGAAATCTATTTTAGCCATAGAAATTTTCTGTCCCATTTCGAGCTATTGGTTCACGACCAAAATCAGCTCCTAATTCCACGCACGGGCCAGGAGATCCCCGGATGACAAAAACCAAATCTCCATCAACACGGTAAGGGGCCAGTTTTCATATTCATTCAATTATCAAAAGAATGATTGGCACCTCGTATGCATAAAGTTTCAATAAAGGGAGAAATTGTTATGGAACATTTTAAAATCGAAAGTCCAGCCTTTGCCGATGCTGCTAAAATTCCTGAGGACTATACCGCTCACGGAAAAAATATATCACCACCGCTCAAATGGGCAAATGTCCCCGCACATGCAAAAGAATTAGCGCTCATCTGCGAAGATCCAGACGCGCAAAAAAATCCGCCATTCATTCATTGGGTGGCTTACCATATTCCGGCTGTGTTACCCGAACTCAAAGAAAACGCAGGACAATCGGGCGATGCAGAATTCGCTCAAGGAAAAAATTCTGCAGGAGAAATTGCTTATACCGGACCTAAACCTCCACCTAAAACAGGATCTCACCGGTATTACTTTCGACTTTTCGCACTCGACGAAATTCTTGATATTCAGCAAGGCGCAAGCGTTGAAGAACTAATGGAGGCGATGAGAGGTCATGTGATTGGAGAAGCCGAAGTCATGGGCAAACACGAATATCACTAATGCCCCGTTAATTGAGATTGTTTGCCTTGCTCGAAGTCGCCAAAGTTAAGATATTCGAGAAAGAGCTGGCACATATCCTGCTATATAGAAAGCTGTGATGATGCTCGAGCCACTTCATCGGCTTTAAGAACTGAGAGCGCCTTGAAAAAGACTCTCAGCTCGGCAAGTGACGGCACAACACATTACTCTAATACGATGATGAAAATTATCTTGATGAGTAAATAGGTCTTACAAATATTTGGAGAGAGAAATCG
>JAYTQQ010000294.1:0-14346 GCA_043746635.1 Bdellovibrionales bacterium
ATAAAGTGTCTCAACTGATGTCTTGTTTTGCTTGGTCTTTTTGAATTTAATATCTTTTAAATCGCATCAACTTCCTTCGTCAAACAAACCCTTTTTCCAGAGTCTGCGGGCTCACAGGCACTATCAAACGATTTCAACTTGAAAGCCTTCTGGCAAATTTATTTACGCGGATCGAGCGCATCTCGAATCGCTTCGCCAATTAAGTTTGACATTACTAAAGTTAAAAATAAGGCCGCCGACGGAAAGACCGCGAGCCACCACGCAATCGTAAAATTTTTGTAAGCTTGATCGAGAAGCTCTCCCCAACTTGGCGTAGGAGCGGGTAAGCCGAAGCCCAAAAAATCGAGAGCGGCTAGGCCCGAAATTCCGCCAGAGATTAAAAACGGACTCATCGTAATCCACGGCGTGAGGGAGTTCGGCAAGATGTGACCAAAGATCACCTTGAATCGGCTTGAGCCCAATGCATGCGCCGCTTCGATAAATTCACGCTTTCGTAATTTCAAAAACTCTGCGCGAAAATAAAGGGAGACGCCAATCCAGCCGAAGACCGTCGTGAACAGCACCAACAACCAAAGACTTGCCTGAAAAATCGAAATGATCGTGATCAGCAAAAGAAGCTGCGGCATTGACTCCATGATTTCAATCACGCGTTGGCCGAGTAGATCTGTCCAGCCGCCGAAATATCCCATCAACGCTCCGAGAATCATCCCGACGATTGAACATGAAATCCAAGTAAGGACGGCGTAGCCCATCGAATAGCGAAAGCCGTAGAGCAAACGGGTCAGTACGTCACGACCACGATCGTCGGTCCCGAACCAATTATCGTGAGTGGGCCCCGAAGGAAAAGACTCTACCTTTTTATTGTTTTCGAAAGGATCCCACTGAACCGGTGGCCACTTTGCCCAATCATCACGAGACAAAACCAGCTCGCGGTAGTCGGTCACAGATTCTCCATCAATACCAAACACCGTTGGATGATAAGTCTTCACCACCGGAAAATAGAGTTCGCCGTGGTACTTTAAAATGATCGGCTTGCTGTTCGCCCAAAACTCTGCGGTGATGCTTAAAAAACTTAAGATGATGATCGTCCACGTGGCGATCATTGCTCGGCGCTGAGATCTGAATCTACGCCAGCGCTTCAAACTAATTTCGTTAGTGATAAATTTTTCGATCATGCGAAGTCAATCCGTGGATCGACGAGCACGTAGGCGATGTCGGTGATTAATCGTCCGACTAAAAACAATAAACTCTCAATGAAAATGAGACCCATCAATACATTGTAGTCGCGAGAATTAACCGCCGTTAAGCCGAGCAATCCCATTCCGTCGAGTTGAAAAATTTGTTCAACGATGATCGAGCCCGCAAAAAAAACCGTCAGGATTCCGCTCATGCCAGTCACGATCGGAATCAACGCATTTCTTAAGGCGTGCTTCATGTACACGGCTTTGTTGCCGAGGCCTTTTGCTTGGGCGGTTCGAACGTAATCGAGTTTAATAATGTCGAGCATCGAATTTTTCATGAGGATCGTCAAAAAAGTAAAACTGCCGATGAGGTAACACGTCAGCGGTAAAATCGCGTGGTGTATACGGTCCCAAATTTTACCACCCAGACTCATGGTAGAGTAGGCATCGGAGTAAAGTCCCCCGAGCGGAAACCAGTCGAAGAAACTTCCTCCGGCGAAAAAGACGATAAGGATAACGGCCAACATCACCGGCGGAATCGACAACATCACGAAGAGCATTATGCTCGTGCTAATATCGAAAGCACTTCCCGCTTTGAGTGCCTTAATTACACCGAGGGGGATACAAATCAAATAGGTGAGAAGGAGAGAGGCTATTCCGAACTGTAACGACACCGGCATTTTCGCGAGTATGAGGTCGGTGACGGGTTCTTCGTATTTGAAGCTTGTTCCGAAATCGAGGCGCGAGAGATTTTTTATCCAGATTCCGTAACGAACAAGGATCGGCTTATCAAAACCGTATTGCTTGTTCAACGAATCAATCACTTCTTTCGACACGCCGGTCGCTCCCCCCTTGCCGCCTCCACCGAATCGCATTGCCTGAAGTTTCTGTTCGACGGGGCTACCGGGTGCAAGATTGATGACGATGAAACTGATAATCGTGATCCCGAACAATGTCGGGATCATCATGAGTAATCGCCTAAAAATATATGCGGCCATGCACTTGTCCTATGTCTTAAGGTGTCTTAAGGCGCGTGGGCGAACCAGTAGCTCATTCCAGTGTCGAATACGAAAGTATTTTTCGGCGTACTGATTTTATGTGAGAGCCCGTAGAGAACGTATTTCTCATTAAACAAAAAGGCATACGGAGCATCATCGGCGATGAGTTTAAAAACTTTTCGCATCAGATCCGAACGCTTTTTGCCGTCCATTTCTCCTCTCGCAAGCTCGATGGCTTTATCAACTTCTGGATTATTATAACCCGCGTAGTTTGAACCGCCTTTTACGTCGCTTGTTGAGTGCCAGATCTGTTTTGGATCTTCTTCAACGTCGCTCCCTGCCCAGGCCATAACGAGAGAGTCAAAGACACGGTCGTCAGCCGCCTTAATGAACGCATTCCAATCGAGAAGTTTTAATTCCATTTGGATTCCGGCTTTTTTCAAATCCTCTTTATAGAGAGTCCAATATTTTTCGGTATCTTTACCCGGATAGATCAGTGTGAATTGAAATTCGACTTTTTTACCGTCTACCATTTTTGATAAGGTGCCGGTTTTATCTGAATCAACCCATCCTGCTTTTTTCAATAGTTCGGCTGCCGCTTTAGGATCAAACGTAATGGCTTTTACGTTAGGATCTGCGTTAGGACTTCGATTATAAAATGGACCCGCTGCCGGCTCTGCCATATTAAACTTAAATTTTTCATTCATTTGTTTGCGGTCCATCAACATCGCGAGAGCACGTCTCACATTTCGATCTTTAAAAAGCTCTCGTTTTGAATTCCAGCAAACAAAACCGTAGCTCGTGGGCGCTTTATTCTCGACCTTTATTTTCTCGACGCTGGTACCCCATTCAGGCCCAACGGCTCGCTTAACGTAAGTTTCATCAGACATTTCGTCGATGTAATCGATCTCTCCTTTTTTGAGAGCTTCTACTTGAATCGTCGGGTCTTTAATAAATCGAAACGTCACTGTTTTAAAGTTGTATCTGCCTTTGAAATTCGAAACTTCGCTTCCCCACCAATTGTCGACCTTTTCGAGAACGATGCGCTTTCCTTGGTCGTAAGTCACAAGCTTGTAAGGTCCCGAACCGATCATCGTTTTGTTTTTTTTGTTCGCCTCGACGGGATCATTATAAATGTGCTTCGGCACAATCATAATTGTGTCGCTTAGCGCGTCTTGATTTTTAAAATATTTTTCTTTCATAGTCATTTTGACCTGATGATCATTTAAAATTTCGACGCTCTTAAGAGTTTCAAGGTACGGCCAAACATGTTGCGCGTTGTAGGCGGGATTCTTCGTTGCATCAAAGCTGAATTTGACGTCTTCAGCCGTCACGGGCACGCCGTCACTCCATTTCGCATTTTTGTTCAGCGTGAAAGTAAATACTAAGCCATCTTTTGATATTTCGACTTTTTCAGCCAACGATGGTTCGTATTTCCAGGTGTTGTAGTTTCGAACCATGAGATAACTCATCGTGTATTCGAGAATTCGTCGCGAATAGGCATCGGTATAATTAATTGGGTTTAAAGTTGTTGGTTCATCACGCAAATTATAAGTGAAACTTCCGCCTTGCGGTGCATTTTCCTTGCCGATTGTTTTATATGTTTCGGTAGCCGCAAAAACAGTTGTCCCAAAACTCAATATCAAAGCAAAACTTGCAAGCTTCTTAAAATTCATGAACCCTCCAAAATATTTGATTGCCCCTCTTGGGGGGCTTCGAAGCTCATCTAAGCAAGCTTCGCTTCATTTTGCAATTGGCAAAACAGATCAACTCGGAGTATGAATCACAGCCTATGAATGCAAATGATACCGCCCTTTCAGACTCAGGAATTTTCGGTCTTAATTTTAGCGAAAGCGAAGCCGCACTTTGCTTGTTGCCGGTCCCATGGGAGGCAACAACTTCTTACGGAGACGGCGCATCGAACGGGCCCGAAATTATTTTTCGGGCCAGTCATCAGGTTGATCTTTTTGATATTGAAACAGGAACACAATACGAAAAAGGCTACTTCATGTCGCCCATTTCTGATGAATGGCGACGCGCTAGTAAACACACTAAAGCGCAAGCCCAAGCCGTCGTTGCGACTCTTCACGAGGGAGCTGTTCCTGATCCAAAATTATTAAAAGCCGTGAACGCAAAATCGCAAGAACTCAATACGTGGGTCCACGCAACGACTTCGAAATGGCTCAAACAGAATAAAGTTGTCGGTATCATCGGTGGAGATCACTCGTCACCTTACGGATTTATTCAGGCGCTTACAGAAAAGCACGGTAACGATTTCGGAATTCTTCACATCGATGCCCATGCAGATTTAAGAGACGACTATCAAGGTTTTGAAAATTCTCATGCGTCGATCATGCACAACGTGATCACAAAATTAAATCCAAAGAAATTAGTGCAAGTCGGAATTAGGGATTTTTCGCCTGACGAAAATGCTTTTATTGAGTCTCGCAGCGATCAAATAAAAACCTATTTCGATCTTTTGCTCAAGCGCCGCATGTTCAAGGGCGAAACTTGGCAAGCGCTTTGCGA
The DNA here is from genome assembly GCA_043746635.1 of Bdellovibrionales bacterium. Taxonomy (GTDB): domain Bacteria; phylum Bdellovibrionota; class Bdellovibrionia; order Bdellovibrionales; family JAMPXM01; genus JAYTQQ01. Next base: position 4,709 of record JAYTQQ010000294.1, read on the forward strand.
CGAAATCGTCGGACAGCTTCCAGAGAAGGTTTACGTTTCGTTCGACATCGATGGACTGAGCCCTGAATTTTGTCCCCATACCGGAACGCCGGTGCCTGGCGGTCTTAGCTTTGATCAAGTTTTGTGTTTGTTTGCGACTCTTCACGATAAGGGAAAAAAGATCATCGGCTTCGATTTGAACGAAGTCGCTTCACCGAACGATTCGCAAGGTGATTTTTCAGAAAGTGCGATTGCTGAATGGGACGGAAATGTCGGCGCAAGGATTCTCTTTAAACTCTGCGGCTGGGCGATGCTCACCCGCTCTTAAAACGATGCTCTTGATCCTCCAGCGCAACTCCCCCTCCAGGCAAATGCGCGAGAGGCTTTCGATTATCGCGCGTAACGTTTTTTAACAGATTCGCGAATCTCAGCGCCTTCGATGCTGAGTCTTGTCCAAGGGATTGCGCGAAGACGTTCTGGCTCGATCTTTTCGTCAGTTTCTTCGCAGACTCCGTATTTACCATTTTCAATGCGGGCAAGGGCCATTTCAATTTCAAGGAGTTGGGTGCGGAGTCGAGCATGCATGGTGAGCAGTTCGGCTTCAGCGAGAACGCGAACAGTCTGGTCCGCTTCGTCTCCACCTTTGTCTTCAATGTGAAAATCGCGGCGGGCTTCTTTCACTCGATTCAGGATATCGGTCTTTGCCTCAAGTAAACGTTCTTTGCACTCTTTTACGATATCCATGTTGATCGAAGTCTTTACCGTCATTGAAATCATTGTGTGGATCCCCCCATGTTACTTGTTGAGCTCAATCCGGTAAAAATTTCTTAGTGCCAGATTGGAACTGATACTTTTAGACACAAACACCTCTTTGCGCAAGACCAAATCTTAAATTCCCTTACAGAAATATTTATGGCACCTACAACACTCTTTTTGGTTTCGCTTTCGGCAAAGAAATTTTTCTAATTTCTCGAGGGAGATTTTGAAAATGCACAGCTTTTTGAAAATCCGAAGCAAAGAACTTTTTAGTTTTTTGGATTATTTTTCGAGCAGTAATTTTTTGTGCTGCATTATTTTTTGATCTGGTTTGCTTATTATGTGAGCTGAATATTTCAGATTTCTGTATAGATCCGACGTGTCAATCAGGACCTAAGGCGAGTTTTGTCGCCCTTTAAAAGGTCAAAGACATTTTATTTACGGGATACCAAACGGCAGAGTCTTTAATCCAAAAGCTCTCAAATTCATTCGCGACCTGAATGTATTCTCCGTTGCGATCAAGTTTCTTAAAAGGCGTGTAGCGATCGACAATCGTATATTCGGCAGGTATGGCGCTCACGCTTGATCCCTGCCTCAACACTGCGGTTTTTGACTTTACGACGACGCAACTGATGTTATCGCTCGCGGCTGATGTTTGAATCCAGTGTGTGTCGTTATCGACGTCTTGAACCTTATACCAATTTCCCTGACGAGAGATTTTTTTAAGTGGCATAAACTTGCCGACCGTCCATGTGATTTTAAAATTAGTACCGGGACCCTTTCGCAAGTTCGCGCGATCTGTCGTTACGCAAAGTGCTTGCGCGTTTGCACTGATAAAAATAAAGAGAAGGGCGAAAAGCGATTTCATTGAATCTATCCTAACAAGAATCAAGCTTTGCGAGAAAGAGATTAGTCTCTTTTATCTGTCTTCTGGATAGGACTAACGTCTATAACGAGCGGCGTGACGTCGCGTTCTCTCTCGAACCTTTGTTGAAAGGGCTGAGTGCCGCCGGGCATTCCTGCGCTGAAATTAAAAACTTGAAAGTTTCCTTTTTGGGCGAGGTTCTTAAAAATATTTTTGAAAATTTTCATGAGGAGCCATCTCGTTGGCGGAAACAAAATTAAAAGCCCTACGACATTCGTAAGAAGTGCCGGCAGAGAAATGAGAAGCCCGCTGATGCCGAGAGCGGCAGCTTTCGAAATATCTTGTTGCGTGTTGGGCTGACCCCCTTGGCGCATAATCATTTTACCTATCATACTTTTCACAATGAGAAAGAATACCAGGTTCACGAATCCAAATAAGAGAGCCGCCTCATAGAGAAAATAAATTTCTAAGAATGGAAGCGCAAACAGCAACAAGACGGGCATTTCGTTTCTCCTCAGATGTCTAATTCAAGAATCAGTGGGCAATGGTCTGAGCCTTCTTGTTGATCTAAGATGTCGCAATTTTTAAGATGCTGAACTAAATTTGGACTCACGCTGAAGTAATCGATCCTCCAGCCTCTATTATTCACCCGAGCCATTTCGCGGTAAGACCACCACGAGTAGCGTTCTTTTTCGCCTTTGTGAAAGTATCTGAAGCAATCGACAAAGCCTAGTGCGAAAAAAGAGTCGAGCCATGCACGTTCTTCTGGTAAAAAGCCGCTCTCTTTCGAAAGGCGTTTGGGATCGTGAACATCCATTTCGGCGTGTGCGATATTATAGTCTCCGGTGATGATAAGCTTCTCGCCTTTTTTGAGAAGAACCTCGAGGTAGCCAGCAAGATCTTTCAAAAATTCTTGTTTGAAGTTATGTCGAACTTCACCCGAGCCGCCGTTCGGAAAATAAATGTTAAATAATTTAAATTTACCGTGATCGGTAATCACAAATCTGCCTTCTGAGTCATATCTTGGAATATCAATTCCGGTGACGGCGGAAACAGGTTTCGCGTTTTTTTTCCAGAAAGTGGCGGTACCGCTATAACCTTTTTTGATCGCAGACGACCAATGACTTTCGTAGTAACCAAACTTGAGGAGCTCGGGCTCGACTTGGCTTGGATGAGCTTTGGTTTCTTGCAGACAAAAAATATCCGGACTGGTGGACTCAATAAATCTCGGGAGGTCTTTTTTGTAGGCGGCGCGGATTCCGTTGACGTTCCATGAGATAATTTTCATGGGAGGAGGTTTACGCTGGCGCCTCGAAGCTGTCAAATGCTATGCTCACTGGCATCATGGCTTTTTATGAACTTTATCTTGAGCAGCTTCACAAAGATTTTCCGACGACGTCGAAGAATCATGATACCTCGAAGCTTCTCAATCGCAATTTAATTTCGTCTCAGAAATTTGAAATTTCTATTGACGCGATTCAGAATATTCGAAAATTTGTCACCGCCATTTATAAGTTACGGGATGCTCCCGAATATCAAGACCGCATCCTAACGACGCATCCTCTTTTTAGGGAGCCTGGTTTTATAAAGCCCAAAAATTATTCAGCCCTCATGAGTTTTGATTTTCATCTAGCGCCTCAACCAAAGCTGATCGAGATTAATACGAATGCTTCTTCAAGTCTCATCATCACCGAGTCTTACAAAACTCAAAAGATGAAAAATATTTTTGAGAATGATTTTGAAAAAGATATTGTCGCGTGTTTTGAAAAAGAATTTAAACTATGGAGTCCGAGTCGGAAATTAAAGGCCATCGCAATCGTTGACGAAAATCCTTCTGAACAAAAATTGTATCTTGAGTTTTTAATGTATCAAGAGCTCTTCACGCGCGCGGGATATCGATGTGTCATTGCCGATCCAAAAGATCTTACGCTTAGGGACGACAAACTTTTTTACGCAGAGCTCGAAATCGATCTCGTTTATAATCGTCATACCGATTTTTATTTTTCGACTCCTGAATGCAAACACCTTCGCGAGGCCTACTCAAAAGCTTACGCTTGTTTTTCACCGCATCCTTTCGAGTACGCGATGCTTGCCGATAAACAGCGGCTCTTTGAGTTTTCGACGGCTGCCGAAATTCTTGCGAGCCTCACAAAGTCAGAACAAGCTCTCATTCACGAAGTTCTTCTCAAATCTCACGACGTTTCGACTTCTCAAGATCAAGAATGGTTTTGGACAAACAAAAAATCTCTTTTCTTCAAACCCAAACGTTCTTTCGGAGGAAAAGCGAGTTATCGTGGCCAAGGCGTCACCCAAGGTGTCTTCGCGAACATCAAGGCCGGTGAATATTTAGCTCAAGAATTTGCCCCGCCGTCAGAAGTCGAAGCAAAATTAGAAGATGACAGTGTGACGACATTCAAAACCGATCTGCGGTTTTATGTCTACCAAGGGCGAGTTCAACAAGGCGTTGCCAGACTTTGGCGTGGTCAAATGACGAATATCAACTCTCTTGGAGGCGGGTTAACCCCCCTTTTTCAAAAATCATAGAGAAATCAGCCTAAAAAATTAAAGTCCAGTTTTTTGCGCGCCGATACAAATATGAATGTCAAAAAAAGCTGTTGCTCTAACACACTCAAAACGTCTCTTCGTCAAAAACGAAGAATATTCTCATTTTGAGAAAATCAACGGAACACACCCGCTTCAGGCCCAACTTCCAGAGGGGATGCTGCTCTATCCGGTTCGCAAGCTTGAAAAAGGAAGCGTCACTTATTTCAATTTTGATCTCGCAAGAGAGATGGGTTTAATTTCTGCGCATCATCCGAATCAGATGAATCCGAAATTAGAAAATATGATCTTGAATAGTTTTTGTCTGCAGATCATTAACGAATATGATCAAGAGAGACAAAAACGTTTTGATCCTTCAAGACTTAAACCAAATAAATATATGGCGACCCGCTACTTACAGTTGCAACATAAAAATAAAAAAGGCGTTACCTCCGGCGATGGACGCGGTATTTGGAATGGAACCATTACTCATAATAACGTGACTTGGGATGTGAGCAGTCGCGGAACAGGCGTCACGGCTTTGGCTCCGGGATCGGTTGAAGCGAATCGTCCACTCCGTACCGGCGAAGATGAATTTGGCTACGGTTGCGGACTCGCCGACATCGATGAGCTCATGGGTTCGGCAATCATGTCTGAAATTTTTCACCGTCAAGAAGTCTCGACCGAAAGAGTGCTCACCATCATCGACATCGGCAAAGGTCTCGGCATTGGTGTTCGTGCGTCTCCTAATTTGATTCGACCGGCACATCTCTTTTTATATCTTAAACAAAATCGTTACGAGTCTTTGAAAAGGGCGACTAACTATTTCTTGAGTCGCCAAATTCAAAACAATACTTGGAGTCTTGAAAAACGTAACGGCAACTATTACGATTCAATGCTCTCACACCTGGCTCAAGAGTTTGCGAAATTTGCAGCCCAGCTCGAACGTAATTATATTTTTGTATGGCTGGATTGGGATGGCGATAATCTTCTCGCTCACCCGGGTATTATCGATTACGGAAGTGTCAGACAGTTCGGAATCAGGCACGATCGATACCGTTACGACGACGTCGATCGTTTCTCTACAAATTTGAATGAGCAAAAGAATAAAGCACGCTATACGGTTCAGGTTTTTTGCCAGCTCGTTGACTACCTTAAAACAAAAACAAAAAAATCAGCTTCGCATTTCGCAAATTCAAAAGTACTCAAGACTTTTGACACTGTTTTTGAGGCTGAGTTGAGATTTATCTTCTTGCAACAAATTGGCCTGAGCGTGACCGATGCAAAAAAAATGCTTGCTCATCGAAACCGTGAGGTTGAAACCCTTTATCAAGACTTTTTGATTCTCGAAACAACGAAGACGCTTGCGGGAACTCAGAAATTACCTGACGGAATCAATCATCCTGCGATTTATAATATGCGCGCGTTCTTAAGAGAGTACCCACAGCTGCTCAAGCTCACGGACGACTTCTCGGGTACCGAAAAAATTTCTCAAGAAGAAGTTTTTCAATTGGTTCAAAGTCATTTTGCTTCGAGACGCGATAAGCGCCTTACAACTTCGATCAAAACAAAGCTTTTGAATCTTCAAAAATCTTACGCGAAAGTTCTTTTCTCTGCTTGCGGAACAAAGAACAAACAAGAATTTTTAAATGATTTGATGAATCGTTCTCTGCAAATGAATTTCTCTGGTCGCATCACCGGAAATTCAATTGAATATCTAGTAGCAGAAGTTCTAAAGGCCCAGAAAAAGAATGGTAAGTCCGACGATATTCATGCGGCTCTCGAAGCTTTCTTTAAAAAGCAATCTCCGAAAAAAGTTGTTCGGCACTTAGTAAATTTGAATTCTCCGACCGGAGAGCTCTATCAAAAGCTCTTGAATCTTTGCTTAGAGTTCGAAGAAGAAGTCTGATCCGTCGGTAGATACGTCGGTCTTTTTGCGCGCGCCATCTTTGATCTCACCCATTTGCGAACAAAAGATGTTTCAACGTGAAGATCAATTTCATGATCTTTCATGAATTCTTTCCAGGTGATGGGTAATCCAGCGTCTTTAAGCTTTTGAACTTGATTGCGAGTCGTAACGACCGGAAGCAAATCATCTTGCAGACCATGCGTGATCAGCCACGGCGTTTGAAATGCCGAAGGCTTCAGCGATTTCTTCCACTCTTCGAAAAAATAAACGTAACCACTAATCGCAACGATCCCGGCAAGCTGAAGTGGAGCAAACATCGCGAGGTCGCAACTTAAGAGCGCTCCTTGAGAAAATCCGTACAAAAAAATTTTATGAGGCGCCCAGCCGAGGCTGCCGAGTTCTTGAATGAGCTGAAGAAGCTTTTGTCGAGATTTTAAAATTCCGATTTTTTGATTCGGTTCGAATGCGTACCATGTAAAGCCGCCGTCGTAGGTTCGCGGCGCGTTGACTAGGAGGTAGTTCATCTCAGGAATCTTAAGTTCCTCACGAATCGTCGTAAACGAGTCGAGAGAATCTCCGCGACCGTGCAAAACAATCATCAAATACTGAGCACTCCGTGGAACCGCAGCTTGCGACTTGATCCACGAATGTTCGAGCGCCGAAATGCCTGGTAGGAGGTTCTTTTTCTTCATAGGTCCTACTTTTTATCACAGATTTCATGGCGAATCGACATGCAGTTTTCGTCACCCATGGCATGCCCCTAAAGCTTGCCAGCCAGGGTCGCTTAAGCTAAAACCAGGGCATGATTATAGTGACCGGCGCCAATGGCTTTATAGGAAGTGCCTTTATATGGGAGCTCAATCGCTCTGGCGAATCGGATATCCTCGCCGTCGATAGCATTGGCCTAAGCGAGCGTTCACAATTACTTGCGTCTAAAAAAATAAAGAAATTTTTACTCAAAGACGAAATTTGGCAGTTTTTAAAATCTCCAGAAGCGGCTTCGGTAATGGCTATTGTTCATATGGGTGCTTGCTCGTCGACGACCGAGCTGAACGAAACTTTCTTGAAAGAAAATAACACTGAATATACGAAGCTCCTCTGGGCATGGTGTGCCGAGCATTCGGTGCCTTACATTTTCGCCTCGAGCGGAGCCGTTTACGGTGACGGGGCGAAAGGCTTTTCTGACCAAACCGATCCAAATGAATTTACGGCGCTCAATCCCTACGGCTTTTCGAAGCTTGCTGTCGACCGTTGGGTTTTGACTCAATCCAAGGCTCCACCAAAATGGTACGCCTTAAGATTTTTTAACGTCTACGGACCAAACGAATATTTTAAGGGCGACATGGCGAGTGTTGTCTTTAAAGCCGCTGGTCAAATTCTCGATACGTCTGAGCTCAAACTTTTTAAATCTCACGATGCTAAATACGAAGATGGCAAACAGATGCGCGATTTCGTCTACGTAAAAGATATCACGCGCTGGATGTTAGAGCTTCTCGACAAGAAAATCCCAAGCGGCATTTACAATATGGGAAACGGCGTTGCCCGTACATGGCTCGATCTCGCAAATTGCACGTTTAAGTCGATGAAGGTTCCAATGAAAATTTGTTGGATCGAAATCCCAGAAACGCTTCGCGCTCGCTATCAATATTACACCGAAGCCAACATGACCAAAATGGTCAGCAGCGGACTTTCAGAACCACAATGGCCACTTGAACAAGGTGTCGCCGACTACGTCGAAAATTATCTGATGAAAGAAAACAAAACTTTATGAAGTTGCCGTCAGATTTTCCTCAGCATTTGCAAAAGTACATCGTCGAACAAGATTACTCGCGCTATACCCAACAGGATCACGCCGTCTGGAGAACGATCCTTCGTCAACTTCATAGTTTTATGTCTCAACATGCTCACCCTGTTTACGCTGAGGGCCTCCGAAAAGCCGGAATAGAAATCGACGTCATTCCCCGGATCGAAACGGTAAGCGAAAACTTGCAGAAATTTGGCTGGAGAGCCGTCGCTGTCAGCGGCTTTATTCCACCAGCGGCCTTCATGGAGCTTCAAGCCGCAGGCTTTTTACCGATCGCGTGTGATATGCGCACACTCGATCATCTGACTTACACCCCGGCTCCCGACATCGTTCACGAGGCTGCGGGGCATGCGCCTATTTTGATTGATCCCGAATTTGCCAACTATCTGAAACGCTACGCGAAGGTAGCAAAAAATGCGATCATCAGCTCCGAAGATCTTCATATGTACGCGGCGATTCGAAGCCTTTCTGATTTAAAAGAGTACCCTGATTCGACGCCAAAAGTAATTGCTGCAGCCGAAGCTCGCCTCGTAGACGTAGGTGCCACGATCACTCATAATTCAGAAGCTGCCCTCTTAGGGCGCATGAACTGGTGGACCGCCGAATACGGACTCTTCGGCTCAATCAATAATCCTAAAATTTTCGGAGCAGGCCTCCTCTCAAGCGTTGGAGAAGCGAGAAATTGTCTTAGCCCCAAAGTGAAGAAAATTCCGCTCACGATCGATTGCATCAACTACTCTTACGATATTACCGAGCCGCAACCGCAACTTTTCGTCACTCCAGACTTCGCAACTTTGAACACTGTACTTGATCAGCTTGCAGACACCATGGCTTACAAAACCGGTGGGGTTTCGGCACTTGAAAAGGCGCGTCTTTCAAAAAGCGTTAACACGGTCGAACTCGATAGCGGAATCCAAATTTCGGGCGAGCTCTCAAAAGTGATTCTGGGTCGCAAATTCGGAGACGAACATGAAGTCGCTTACCTCAACTTCAAGGGGCCCGTGCAGCTTTCTCACCTGGGCTTTGAACTCGAAGGCCATTCGGTCACTCACCACCCCGAAGGATTCGGTTCGCCAATGGGTCTGCTCAGTGGAGCTCAGAAAATTCTCGCCCGGATGAGTGATTCAGAGTTTGCGGCGATTGGCCTTAAGGTCGGAGAACCCTGCGACCTTAAATTTAACTCGAGCGTTTCACTCACGGGTGAGCCGTTAAAGATTCATCGTTCTGGGGATGGTAAAACTCTCGTCATCACTTTTAAAAATGCGCTCGTTCAGTACCAAAAAGAAATTCTCTTTAAACCTGAGTGGGGTGACTACGACATGGCAATTGGCTCAAAGGTTGTCTCCGTTTTCGGAGGTCCCGCCGATCGTGAAAGATACACTCGAGACCCTGGTTTTGAAGCGAAGAGGGTTCCTGAAAAAAGACTGAGCGAAGAACTCGCTACCAAGAATATGATTTACCAACTCCTTAGAGATATGCGCGCGATGAAAGTTGCAGCGGGCTCGATGAGTCGCGATCAGATTTCTGCAAATCTCAAAAATATTTTCGAAATCGTTCATTCAAACTTTCAGCACGAGTGGCTCTTATCCCTTGAAGTCTACGAGATCGCTCTGAAATACAGTTTCGAAGACGTGGCGACTTCTGCACTCGAAGATCTAGGCGCCGTGAAACTAGAGCATCCTGAACTCGCCGGCACCATCGACGACGGAATCAAGCTTGCAGTCAAAATCTAAACCTTTTTTAAGCGTCGTTCTCGTTCGTCCGATTTATCCTCGCAACATCGG
>JAYTQQ010000295.1:0-7482 GCA_043746635.1 Bdellovibrionales bacterium
TTACCGCCACCTATGCGCATTAAGTTCTAAGCTGCCTGCTCGGCTTTACTTACGTCGGCTTGGTTGCCGACAAGAAACAATCGATTTAGCTTGGCGCACCCATATGATTTCTCCCGTAGAGTAAATACCATACCTAGGAATAGCCTTCCGGACAAGAATTCGCCGATTTTCGATTCAGCTTTATCATCAGTGTCTAACAAACTTTGGCGTAGGCTTCTTTTGGGCTCGGCCAAATCCACACTCAAAGCTATAAATCACTGAAAAGACATAGCAAATGTTATCTTGCTCCTGCCACATTTTGGTACGGGCCTTGAAGTATCATTCTTTGTATAAACAAAATTTCGCAATGGGAGCTACCTATGAACCTTTCAAAGTCTTTTTCGCTTGGCCACGCGGCCTTTGCTCGAAACGCTCATCGAATCGAAACTTATATTAAACTCGCATCGCTGGCATTTTTAGCTTGCACGGTTGCGGTCGCTTGTAACAAAGGCGATGGAAATGCAGTCGTCGGTGGAGTCAAAATCGTCAGCGTAAATAGTGGCGGCCCCGGAACGACAGGATTTGGTGGAGTTGGAGCATCGAACCTGACCATAACAGTTACAGACAGTAGCGGACAAGCTCCTCAAACTTATGTTTTGAGTGCCAGCCTTGGCGCTATCAATGGTGATCTCAGACAATTTGGCCAATACGTTTACGAACTTCAAACGACCTGCGCGAACGCAAACTGTTCGGACGTTGCCTTCATGATTATTCAGCGCCAAGGTTTTGCAAATACAACCGGCACTTTTAATAGTTATTTAGGCGCAAGCCCACTTGTCGGAGATGGCGTAAACTATCCTTACACGGCAAGTTCTTATACGCTTACAACTCAACCCATCGGTTCGGTTGAATTTCTTTACCGCGCAACCGGCAGCTCAACGGGTATGAGCTGGGTTTTGATCAAAACCCTTTCAGACAACTCCGGAAGCGTTTCAATCTTATCAACTGCTCAAATCGCTGCTCTCGAACTGCCTTAATTTAAAGACAGAAATTCACTGCCATTATGGCAGTGAATTTCTATTTCCGCATAGCTATTAATGAGGGCATGTGAAGGCGTGTCCTTTGAGACACGTCAAGTATGCTCGATTGAGGACCGCAAAAATCTGGCTCGAAGATGAGATGAAATTTGTCGGACAACTAACGCCCTCATTAATAAATGAGAAAAATCTTTATCCTTCAAAATTCTCAGCTCTCCTGATTCAAAACGAAATTTCATTTCTCCGCTGCTTGAGTGCGAAATCCATTTCAAAAGGTGAATACCTGGTTTAAATTTCGAAATCACCAATGGCGCGTAACCGTAATTTTTGCCGTCGATTATAATCTCTATCCACTGCCGTGTTCGCACTTCTAAAGTTCCTGTTCGCACCACCCGAACAAATGTCGTGTCGTGGAGTGGTCTCGACGTCACGGGAATGACGAAACAAGAAATCGCCAGAATACTTAGAATTGCCATCTGAAAACGTCTCTTCACAGGATGATTTAAGCTGAGCCTCAAAGTTTGCTGCGGCTGAGAAGATCTCAACCTCAAAGCGTCGATGACACATTTACCGAGTTGTTTCTTCGCGTATAAATTTCGGTTCTGCTTCTTAAAACTTCGAAGTGTGGGATCTGCATTCAAAAAGCTCGATTCAGCATCTTTTAAAGCCTCCGCACGTAAACGACATGCCACTTGCTCAAGCGGAATTTGCGAGAGCCCATTTTTTAAATCGTATTCGATAAGACCAAGAGCAAAGAGATCAGATTTGATACTTCTTGCTCCACCCGACCATATCTCGGGAGCAAGGTAAGGCGGAGTTCCGATAATTTCTTTTGAAACTGAGAAATCAAGAAGTGAAGTTGCAAAATCAATCAGTTTTACACAACCTGTTTTATCGATCATGATATTTTTGAGATTTAAATCACCATGAAAACGTCTGGCTTGCTCTAAGCATTGAAGGCCCAACTGAATTTGCGCTATAATTTCGGAAATGATCTCGTTCTCAACGTTTCCTGAAAGTAAAAGTTCGTAGAGAGTTATCCCTTCTATATATTCGAGAACCAAAGCCGGACCTAACTTCAAATTTTCCCACGCGAGCATCCGGACACAGAAAGCAGAGTCGATTTTAGAAAGCGCTTCGAACTCTTGTCTGAGCCATTCGACCTGATTCTGATTTTTAAGAATTTTAAGTACAACCTGTTGTTTCGAATGTCCTCGACTATCGAGACGTTCAGCCTTGTAAACACAGCTACTTAAGCCTTCGCCTAAGCACATTTCTAATTTATAGGTTGTAGCTTCACTCTTCATTCGTGCCATGCGACCAGCAGAATACAAGTTATGTGCCAAGCGCATCACATCCGCCTCTTAAATAATGATGAGGGGTTCATCGTGATGTCCCGATAATGCTGATCATTCAACTTGCGCTCGGCAATCTCACGACAAGCTTTCGGTAAAAGTCGTAATTGATTTTGATCGCGATTCGTTTCGCCGGGTTGCGCGGCCCTTTCTTCGCAGTTTTCAATCAGCCACGCTTCGGTTTTCTTGAATTTTTCATCACTTAAGAGTCCGTCGCGCTTTTCAATACGGATCACTTCGAAACAACGCGCCGGAAGCATTCCGTATTTCAACTGAATCTCACACTGCGTGCGAATATTCTCAAGATGATCGGTTTCTTTGATCTTGAGTTTCAAATTTGAAAGGCTAGGTGCCCGAATGAGATCAGCAACTCTTGTTTCCTCATTCGCTTGAGCAGAAAAACTTAGGATGAAGGCAAAAAATAAATTCATTTCGATAGTTCCGTTAAGAGTTGATTGAGAATCGGGCCGAATAGGAGAAGTAAAAATGCCGGAAACTGAAATAATAAAAGAGGAATCATCATTTTAAGGGGTAAAAGTTCGACATGACGTTTGATTTCGAGATCCATCCCTCTTTCAATCTCAATTTGAATCTCTTTAAGTTGATTTTGAATACTGATACCCGAAAGACCAGACGCCACCAACTCCAGCAAGATCCGCCGATACGAACTCTTCTCTTCGTTGATAATGCGACCCCAGTTCTGGCCTTTGTCCCAGGCGAAGAGAAATTTCTTCGCCAAAGTCGCAAATTCGCCCTGAGATTGATGAATATACCTCGTAAGGCCAATTCGTATCGACTCGCCATTTGCAAGTGCAGACTGCAGTTCGAGGAGGCATACAAGGGGTGGTGCTAGATTTTCCATTTGATGCGATTGCCTTTGTAGAAGATAAATCCAATTCCGATTCCGAAAAATGAGACACTGAGCAAAATCATCTGCCGATTATTTTCAAATCCGAATTTTTTGATCACAAAAAGGAAGAGAGCAAAGTAGACGCCACTGAGAATAAGCGATTGAATACGTATCTGCTGCATCACTTGGCCGGACTTACGTCGAAAATCGGTTTGCACTTTCAATCGATCACGAAAACTCACGAGACGCTTGAGTGCCGCATGAGGTGCTTGATCGGCCTGAACAAACTCGATGACGATCATCTGCACGAAACATGAAAGTACTTCCAGATTATTTTGTTGTGAAAAAACAACAACATCGCGAATATCGATCAGAATTCTTTGAATCGCGTGCGGACTTTCTGAAATCACCTCGGAGAATGCCGTTCGAAATGCTTTTCCAGATTTCATTTTCAAAATGATCAATACCAGAATTTCTTCGAATCTTTCTTCGAATTTTCTGCGCCGATGCTGCTTGAGACAGGCGATGAAGATCATAAATAACAAATGTGGAGTGAACGAAAGCGCCCACAAAATAAGAATACTCGAAGTAAAAAACGAAAATGAGATGATGAGCACAACATATGCGGTGCCAAATTTTGTCATCTGCATTCTTGTGAGAATGTTTTGTCCGACTACATCACTCAATATTCGTTCGGCGGACAGAAATCCGAAAATCAAAATCAAAAACACGATCAGCATTTGTTAATTCTCCCTAAAAAGAGAGAATGCAAAAAAAAACACTAAAGTTATTTTTTTCTATTGACGATGATAGTCACACGCGTAACACTATTAACAGGTAGACCACTTGTTAAACAAAAGTTACGCATCCAAAGAGGAGCATACAATGGCAAAGAAAAAAGCTACGAAAAAAGCAGCTAAAAAAGCTACTAAAAAGAAAGCTACTAAAAAGAAAGCTTCTAAGAAGTAGTTTTCTGCTTTAGAAAAGTTTCTTAAAGAGCCTTCGAGAAATCGAAGGCTCTTTTTTTTGACCAAAATCAAACAAGACCTAAATGCAAATCCGGAATGTAAATCCGCTACCAGAGCCGATTTCCGGACTGCACTCAAAACTAAAATAAATGATGAGCTGATAATTTTAAACAAAGACCCTGAATTAAAAAGCTCTAAAAGATATGAGCTTTGATTCCTTCTTTTTGCAGAAAAGCGCGAATTGATTTTTCATCGAGCGCATCGAGACGCCAGATCAGATCATGAACGAGACCCAGAGTCTTCTCACCTTCAGGACTTCTCAACTTCGAGGTTAAAACCGCTAGATCGTCAGTCATGAGTGCCGTATTCGTCAAAATTTTTGCAATTTCTTTATTTTTTGAAGTTTTATCGAGCAAAACGAGCGTTTTATTTAAATTCGTCACCAGATCGTTCATCTTTTCAAGCGTATCGGTGACGGAGCCTTCATTTTTTTCAAGCATGTCGATCACTTTGCCTGCCAGACCATAACTTTGAGAGATTAATTGATCAATTCTCGGAGGATCTTCGCCCCGAACGAAATCTCCGAGCTTAAATTCGGCTTGCGACTGACTTCCCGGAGTGATTTCAATAAATTTTTCGCCGATGACACCGGCTAAATTGATAAAAAACTTCGAATCGGTTCTCAGAGTGGGCCACGCTTCTTTGCTGATTGAAACTTTGATCTTAAGTTTTACTTCGTGGCCTTGATTATCTTTCATGTTCGGATCGAACTGAATCGACTGGACCTTGCCGACTTTAATTCCCATCACGCGAACCGGAGATCCAACTTCGATTCCACCCGCGAAATTATATCCTATGTTCAGATCATTACTTTGAGCGAACGGATTGATTGCCCCAAGATAATAGGCAAAACCTGCAACGAGAATAATCGCGAACACGAAAAGAAGACCCACTTTGATTTCAACTTTCATAAAAACGATTTTAGCGAGCTTTGATTTCGATTGTCTAGTTAAATAGACTTGAGAAGAGAAACGTCAGAATAAAGTCGATGACGATTATAGTGACCGAAGTTGCGACAACGCTATTGGTGGTTGCGAGTCCCACTCCTTCAGCACCCGCTCGGCAGCGAAAACCATAGTAACAACTAAACATAGGAATCACCGCTCCAAAGCAGGCACCCTTTATCATCGCCATGATCAGATCTTGAAAATGAACAAAGGTTCTCATCGCGGTGTAAAAAGCCCCGCTTGTAAACCCGAGTTGAACGGTGCAAACAAGCATCGCGCAGAAAATACAAACCAGATTCGCGATGATACTCAAAGCAAAACTGCTGAAAATACTTGCGACAAAACGAGGAACGACTAAAAATCTCACGGGCTCAAGGCCAAGCATTTTGAGTGCATCGATTTGTTCGGTCACTTGCATGCTTCCGATTTCGGCGGCCAGTCCGGCTCCGACTCTTGACGTGAGCAAGAGTGCCGTCACCACCGAACCGAGCTCTCTCAATATAAGAAGAGATGCAAATCCCGGAACCATCGAATCATCGTGAATCACGAGCTTCATGTGAAACGATGCCTCGACGATCGTCACAACTGCTGCGAAGCTCACGCAAAAAACGATGATTATGAGACTTTCGTTCGCCATGAAATTAATTTGGTTCAAAATATCTCGCCAGCGATACGGCGGAGTGAAGGTCCCCTGCACCGTACGTACAAAAAGAGATACGAAGTCATAGATATTCCGTGCCGTTTCAATCCAGAATTTTCCGATGCGAAAAATTGGAGAATGAGCTGTCTGTTGCATTTACGCTCCTCCTCCGAAAAATTGGGTGACCGCCGTACTTAAAAGACTCGTCAGCCAATCCGCAACGACGAGTCCGACCATGGTATAAACGGCAGTTTGAACGACTGCGCGACCAACACCTTTTGCGCCACCCGTGGTGGTGTATCCTTTATAGGTGCAAATACTTGCTAAGATAAATGCAAAAACGAAGCATTTAAAAAGACCACTTAATATAGATGAAATCTGCACAATCTGCGGAATATGGCGGAGATATTCTTCGACCGTGATTCCTGAAAAGAAAACGCCGAGTAAAACTCCTCCAAAAATTGAGGCGAATAGGCCGATCACTAAAAGAAAAAAGCTTGAAATTATAATCGCTATAAAGCGAGGAAAAATAATTTCTTGTATAGGATTTGCACCAAGGCAGCGGATCGCATCGATTTGTTCGGTGACCCGCATAGTGCCGAGCTCTGCCGAAGTGAACGCTCCCACTTTTCCAGAGAGCATAAATGCGATGAGCAAAGGGCCAACCTCTCTGATCGTGCCACTGGTTGCGAGTCCGCCGAGGTAGCCAAGCGCTCCGAAGGCTTTTACCTGAAGTGTAAATTGCACCGTCATGATCGCACCCACGAAAAATCCAGCGAGGGCCGTTGTCGACAGAGACTGAATCGTCACTCTCCAGATTTGAAAGAAGGTTTCGTGAACTTGAACGCCATTTCGAAAGCTCGTCGAGAAAATTTCAGCGATAAAGAGGGCGCATCCACCGATCTCTCCGAGAATTCTTGTGATTTTAGCCAAAATCGATTTCATAGATCAATCTCGCTTAAAAAATCAACGACGAGAGGTTCGCGACTTTTTCTAAGTTCGGCGGGAGTTCCGCTGTCGACAATCTGTCCTTTGTCGAGCACGACAATACGATCTGCAATTTCAAATGCACATTTCATGTCGTGACTCACAACAATTGATGTCGTTTTGAGCTCGCGCGACAAATCGAGAATCAGTTTATTGATTGAATTCGTCGTGATCGGATCGAGTCCCGTCGTCGGCTCATCAAATAATAAAATTTTTGGCCGAAGAGCGATCGTACGTGCGAGGCTGACACGTTTCTGCATTCCGTATGAAATCTCATAAGAAAATTTGGCTTCGATATCATGAAGCTGAACCAGCTTGAGACTTTCAGAGACACGCGCTGCGATTTCAGCATCGGTCATTTTGAAGTGGCGCCTGAGACCAAACGCAACATTTTCGAAAACCGTGATCGAATCAAAAAGCGCGGGCTGCTGAAAGACCATTCCACAAAATTTTCGCACTTCAAAATATTGCTCTTCGGTATATTTTGAAACTTCTTTTCCTTCGATCCAGATCGAACCTTCATCGGGACGCATGAGGCCCACAATATTTTTAAGTAATACCGATTTACCGGTGCCCGAAGTTCCAAGGATGAAAAGTATTTCTCCTTGGTTGATCGAAAGATTGAGGCCTTTCAGAATCGTGCGCGATCCAAATCGCTT
>JAYTQQ010000296.1:0-15729 GCA_043746635.1 Bdellovibrionales bacterium
GAAAATATTTTTTGAAAGTGGACCCACTCAGAAAATTTACCTCGTCTCAGCCGGAGATCAACATAAAAAATGCGGAAGTTTCGCGCCAGTCACTAAGTAGATCTGTAACTAAAATGTTACCGATAGATAGCGTTGATGAAGGTGAGCTTGGTAAAAATATCCGTTCTTTTTATACATTAGGCAGTACCACGAATCCAGAAAATCAAAAATCTTTGGAGTATCTCAATTCGATTGTTAAACGGCTTCAAAGGTTCAAGAAAAAACCTTTCGATTACGAAGTACGCATTTTGCAGTCGGAATGCCCTAATGCAATGGCGCTCCCTGGAGGAGTGATAGTCGTGACGAGCGGGCTTTTAAAAACCATGAAGTCTGAAAGCGAATTGGTATCCGTCCTGGCACATGAGATGGGCCACATTGAATTGTCTCATTGCTTTGACTCGGTGAAATATGAGATTTTAACAAAGAAATTGGTCCACAGTAGTCTTGGCGCTATCGCTGATTTTTCAAGAAATCTTTTGATTCAGCATTCATTTTCGAAAACGCAAGAAGATGAAGCGGACAGTTACGGCTTTCAACTTCTCGTGAATAGCGAATACGATCCATCGGCGATGGCAAAAGCATTTAGAAACCTCAAGGAAGCTTCTGGTAGGCAAAATGATGGACCGCCAAATCCGATTCGAGATTATTTCATGTCACATCCGCCATTAGATCAACGCATGTCAAAATTCTCTTCGGAAGCTCAAACTTGGTGGAGTGGAAAAACTACTGAACGGCGCTATATCGGCGTCGAAAATTTAAAGGAAAAAAGCGATCTCTCGTTAAAGGATTTTGGAGAGACGGAATGGATTATGAAATTTTCAAATTAAAGATTCTGAGGTCTCTATGTCAATGTCTATGATATTTCGTGATCGAAAATTTGCTCCCTTGATGTGGACGCAGTTTTTTGGTGCGCTCAATGATAATGTTCTTAAAAATGCGTTGGTCGTGCTGCTCGCTTTTAAAGGAATCGAATTGTGGGGGCTTCATGCTGAGTCACTAATCTCTTTAGCTACGCTCATTTTTATTTTACCATTTTTTCTTTTTTCGGCGCTGGCTGGTCAAATCGCGGATAAATTCGAAAAATCACGGATCATTCGTTGGATTAAATTGGCAGAAATTTTTATTATGCTGCTGGCTGGAGCTGGTTTTTATTTTGGAGCGTATCCGATTCTGTTTTTTGTTTTATTTTTAATGGGACTGCATTCGACATTTTTTGGTCCTGTAAAATACAGCGCCCTACCTGAGCTGATGCCTACTGAAAAATTGACGACAGCAAATGCTTACGTTGAGGTTGGAACTTTTATTGCAATCTTGGTGGGCACCATTGGTGGTGGGCATTTAATTTCACTTCATGACGGGGAGCTATATGTTATTGGGTTGCTTTTGATTATTAGTGTCGCTGGCTATTTTACAAGCCGTGGTGTTCCCACGATCAGGATTGCTGATCCCAACTTGATCGTTCAGTTAAATCCTATTGGTCCCACAATTTCGACCCTCAAAGCTTCACGCAAAAATAAAGCGGTTTTTAATTCTATATTAGGAATTTCATGGTTTTGGTTTCTAGGAGCGGTCATTCTGAGTTTGCTTCCGACAATGACGACAAAAATTTTGAATGGCAATGAGCATGTTGTCACGTTGTTTTTAGCTACATTTACAATCGGTATTGCTGTCGGTGCAATTATTTGCGAGAAACTTTCTTTTGAACGCGTTGAAATTGGTTTGGTGCCGTTCGGTTCGCTTGGTATGACCATATTTCTTGTTGATCTTGCCTTGGTTTTGTCAGGCTGGACTTCATCGCCCGAGCGTATCGGCGCAGGTGAATTTATCGCGGGATCAGGCTCCTTTCGGCTATTGATCGACTTGTTCTGTATTGCCATTTTTGGCGGTGTGTTTACGGTACCTCTTTACACGCTTATTCAGCAGCGCAGTGATCGTGAGCATCGATCTCGAATTATTGGCGCGAATAATATCATGAATGCTTTTTTTATGGTGATTGGCTCTGGACTTTTGATGTTATTTTTGCAGATAAAAATTTCCCTGGCTACAATTCTTATTATTTATTCGGGGTTTAATCTTTTAATCTCAATGTATATTTATTCTTTAGTTCCCGAATTTACATTGCGGTTTTTGACTTGGATATTGGCTCACTGCTTTTATCGACTTCGCAGCCGTGGAGATAAACAGATTCCCAGCGAGGGCGCGGCGATTTTAGTTTGCAATCATGTTAGTTTTATTGATTGGCTTGTTGTGGCTGCAGCGATCAAGAGACCTGTACGTTTTGTGATGTATTATAAATTTACAGGAATCCCTGTTCTGAAGTATTTTATGAAACACGCAGGCGTGATCCCGATTGCTGGAAAAAATGAGGATAGTGAGATTTTTGAGAAAGCATTCCAGAAAATTTCGGAATGCCTTCGTCAGGGAGATTTAGTTTGTATTTTCCCTGAAGGCGGAGTCACCAAAAATGGGGAAATTCAAGAATTCAAAAAAGGAATAGAGCATATATTAACTAAAAATCCTGTGCCCGTTATTCCGATGGGCCTGAAGGGCTTGTGGGGAAGTATCTTTAGTCATCGCGGGGCGCGAGCCATGACCAAATTGCCCCGAAGAATTTGGTTTCCTGTCGAGCTGAATATTGGAGAACCTATTAGTGCCGAGAAATCGACCGCAGTTTATCTTGAGGCAAAAGTTAGGGAACTTGCCGTATGAACAGGAGATAATGGTTCCTCGGCTCCACTCGCAAGAAAAGAGGCGATCAATAATTGTCAGGTCGTTGCGATGTTGCGTTTGATTCGTCGATCATACCGTTACCCTTTCGGAGGTTAGCGGTATAAACACAAGCGACTGAAAATTGATTCGGTGAAAATGTGGGAATTCAGATCAGTGTGAAACTTAAAAGTGGATCAATTTGAGAGCTTAAAGCGGTTATAAAACATTTGGTCCCCGGGACTGGACTTGAACCAGCACAACCTTTCGATCGACAGCACCTCAAGCTGTTGCGTCTACCAATTTCGCCACCCGGGGACTATTTTAAATCCCATTTTTTTAACTCTTCAAAATCTCTGTTACCTTGGTTACCAAAATCGACATATTGCCGTATACCAATTTTGAACCTAAGTTATCAACTCCTTTAATCTTTCCGCAGACGCGCAACAAATACCTCAAGCTAGTGCGTCTACCAATTTCGCCACCCGGGCACATAAAAAATCTTGGGATGAGATGCAGGCTGAAATTAATCCAAACCTGTAATTTTTGTCAAGAACGACAATAGGTTTCGATCGGGATGCGCGATAAAACGGCAATTTAGCGGGTACAATTGGCTTCTGCGCCAACACTCAGACCATTTGCATGGCACAGACGCTCGAAATTAAGATGCAGATTATACCAAGATTCAATTGCGAGAAGTTCTGCATCCGACAGTCGATTTTGATCGATCAAGAGATCGTTGACCGTGACCCGCCCCTGCTTAAACCGCGAAAAATTATCGTCGTAGCGTTTGCGACTCACCGATAGATTTTTTTCTCGTCTCAAAGTTGAGTCGAGTGAGTTCAAAAATTTTAATTTTGCTGATTCAAATTGCGGAACGAGCGCTCTGATCAAAAAAGATTTCTGTACGCTCGCCTGCCCTGCTTGATTCACCGCTTGCGTATAATTACTGTATTCGTTGAGCTGATCGGAGATCGGTATCGTGAGAGATAAAATTCTCGCGTAGGTGTTTGCAGAGGTGCCCGGCAGTGAACTCGTGAAATCCTGGCTTCCATAGGTGAAAGTAAGATCGATGCTTCGAGATTGACAGGCTTTTGTTCGTAACGGGGATCTCCGCCTGGATTTTTTTGCCGACGACATTCAAGACAGGAGTAAATTGACCGAGCGGTTTGAGGTGCTGGGCTTTCGCAATTTCGACATTGTATCGCTGAGTTTCAGTTCGAAGACTCAGGTCCAAAATCTTCTGGTAAGCCTGCGAAAACGTGATGTCGGCAGTGCTTGCAGTCGAACTAAGAAAAATTAAAAAATAAATTATTTTCATACGGGCAGATTCGTTTCTGATCTTTTATCGAAAAAATATTTCTTACCCGACCTCGAGGGCTTATTTTTAAACTCCAAGTAAGAAACCTGCAACGCAGGAACAACAAACAGAGTCATCGCGAGTGAAAATCCGAGTCCGCCGACGACAGCGATTCCGAGCGGCTGTAAAATTTTACCGACCTCACCGATACCGAGAGCGAGCGGTAGCATTCCGAGAGCGGTCGTGAGTGACGTCATGAGGATGGGTCTCAGTCGACGTTTACCGACTTCGGGAGCAGCAAGCATTGGCGATACGCCCTTCTTAACTTCTTGATTGAGAAAGTCGACCAAAATAATGGAGTTCGCGACCGAAATACCATTTAACAGAATCACGCCGAGTAAAGAATTGAGCGAAAGGGTCGAGTGAAATATAAAAAGAGATAATAGCACGCCGATGAACCCTAACGGGATCGCAACCAAAACCAAAAGCGAATTAATAACATCGCCAAACTGAAAAACCATCGTGATAAATATAAGTAGAATTGAGAGCGAAGTCGCTACTCCTAATTGTTTGAGAGCTAAATTTAATTCTTTTTGCGAATCTTCAATCATGATTTGGGAACGGTCACGTTCAGGAATAGACGGATGGTTCTTCCACCAATCTCCAACGAGTGCCTCTGTTTTTTTAATACTTGTCGATGATTTTTTTTCGTCACCCTTCATCTCCTTGGCAGAGATGTAACGATGTGATCATTCCCTGCCTATCCGGTTGCGGTACAATGCTAGGTTTTCAAGGAATTTTCTAGAGGCTGTTTCATCAGGAAACATACACTGAAAATCTAACTGATCTGTCAAAAACGCAATGAGCGACTCCGCTACTGAGGGCTTTTGTTCGCGTTACAACGTGTTTGGTTTTTTTATTTACGCAAATTAGCAAGGTCATACTTGTACCGCAACCGGATAGGCAGGAAAAAGAGCTTGGTATAAATTATAGGAAGGGCCTCATGAGATCTCCGTCTTAACGATTTCGGCGAGGGCATCCGCCCATACAGGGTGAGAATTCAGGCAAGGAATAAGCATGAGTTCTTGGCCACCTTCTCGGGCGAACTGCTCCCTTCCTCGTATACCGATTTCTTCAAGGGTCTCAAGGCAATCAGCAACAAACGATGGACACACGACCGCGAGCTTTTTGACACCTTTTCGCGCTAGCTCTGGCAGAACAACGTCGGTGTAGGGGTCGATCCATTTGGTGCGCCCTAAGCGCGATTGAAAAGAAAAACTATATTGGCCGGATTTGAGGCCAAGGGCTTTTGCCAGCGATTCGGTCGTCGCCACACACTGGGCACGGTAACAGCTTTGGTTTTGATCAGTGATCTTGAGGCAGCAGTCTTGAGTTCGAAAGCAATAATTTGGATGGAGTCTTTGAATCTGACGTTCTGGCAAGCCATGATAGCTAAAAAGATAATGGTCGACTTTTTTATTTGCGAGACTTTCTCGGATCACTTCCGCGTAGGATGCGATAAATCCCTTTTGATGGTAAAATGCCTCGATCGATGTCATCTCAACATTTAAATTCTGTTTCGAAATCTCAGCTTGCACTTTCTCGATGCTCGAAGTTGAACTGCTATCCGCAAACTGTGGATACATCGGAATCACCAAAAGCTTCGAAATTTTTTCGGCGATGAACTCTTTAAGTGCTTTTTCGATGGACGGTTGCGAGTACCGCATCCCTACCTTCACTGAATACTCGTTTCCTAAATTTGAACTGAGAATTTTTGCTAAGCTTTGGCTATTGATTAAAAGCGGCGAGCCCTCTTTGAGCCAAATCTTTTTGTAGGCTTCGCTCGAAGCATGTTTACGTCTAGGAACGATTAGAATCTTCACCAGAATCCATCTCAGAATTTTTGGAATATCGACAACGTAGGGATCCATTAAGAATTCAGATAAATAATGACCAACATCTTCTGGCTCGTTTGAAACCGGAGTGCCAATGTTAGTGAGAAGAATTCCGATTTTAGGCATAAGCCGCCTTTATCTGTTCTGCAAGCCTAGCAGAACGATCTAAAATTTTTGTGAGACCTAAGTCTCCAAGATAGTTGCCGTGAAGAAATATGTTTTTATTCTGTGGTGTTAACTTTGGCAAGAGCGTTTCGAGCTCAAGCGTATAAGCCGGAAAAGCTTTTGGCCATCTCGTGATTTTCGCATCAAGCACGTCGCTGATTCCAGTCGGCTTAATGAAACGTCTTTTTGCAAGCGCCATTTCGATCACTTCATGATCAGACTTTGCGATAAATTCTCTGCGGTTTTTAACGAAGGCACCGCCCATAATCCACTTTTCTGAAGCCGCATTTTTAGAGCGATTTTCAAAAATTGAGTGATTGATCAAAACTCCCAAAACCAAATTCGATTCTTCTGGAGCAAAGAGACAACCGAAGCCCTGAAGACTTATGTTACTCTGATCGAAAAAAATATTTGCCGTAATAATAGGAAGATAATCCACTTGAGACAGATGCCGTGCAAGATCGGGCTCAATATTTTCGATTAAGGTCGCCGATTCATAGGCAGGCAGGGCCAGAACCGTAGGCCGACTCACCTCTTTAAAAACTTCAGCCTCTTGGCCCAAGGTGAATTTTACTCCCTTTAATTTGAGATAAGACTGAAGTTTATCAATGAATTCGCTCATACCATTTCTTGGAGCGCGACTCCCTGTCGGAACAGCCGATTTTTTTGTTTTGAAAAAACTTTGAAGAACAAGATTTGCACTGAGCTTTTCTGGATTGCCTGCATAAATTCCTTGAAGAGCCGTTTCGATCGAATAGTGACTTAAATTCGCACCCAAAGCGCGAACGCCCCAATGGCGCAGACTTTCGTGCGCACTTGGCAAAAGAGACTTTCTTGAAAAAATCATCTTAAAAAGAAATCGCACCAAAGAAAACATTTCTTTCAGTCTCACCGGAAAACGCGTTGCTTTGCCACGAAATACAAAACGCGCACGCGACTCTCGTTTGGGCATAAGCAAAGTGAGGTCAATTTCTTTTGCGAGGTCCATGAGAGCTTGCGAATTCAGGAAAGCGTTTGCCGCCGTTTCGACTAACCCGTAGGGCGTCTTCATCGTACCGAGAAGGCCGCCGACGCGACCCGATTTTTCAATCACCTCGACTTCAAAACCAGCTTTTACTAAGTAATAAGCGCAGGTCAAGCCAGAGAAACCAGCTCCAATAATCCGAATTGTTTTTTTCTCAAAAGCCATGAATCATCCCTAAACGGATTGCGAAAATACTTTCGTCAGCGGAGCCAGGTTACGGAGTCTCTGGTCAAGGGCCATGCACGCATTTCTTAAAAATGGTTTTCCAATTTCGGTGAGCTTCAAAATACGTCCGTGAAATTCAATGAGGTGATCTTTTTCAAGCTGGGCCAAAAAGTTTTTGACGTCTTGAGTTTGTTTTTCACTTTCAAGTTCAACTTCCCACCTAGTCATGAAAGTTAAGATTTGCTCACGCCTTTGCTTATCTTCTTCACTCAAGAGATGACCACGCAGCGTAGGGACTTCGCCCGCACCGACACGTCGTTCATAAATCGGAAGTGCTTTTTCGTTCTGGTGAAAACATCCTGGTGATTCTGAGATGGCACTGACCCCAAGCCCTAAAAGCACATTCGTACGCTCTTCGGTGTAGCCCATGAAATTACGATGGAGAGTATGATTTTTATCGGCTACCGCCAGGGGATCTTGCGGTAAAGCAAAATGATCCATCCCGATTTCAAGGTAACCGGCTTTGAGTAAAATCTCTCTCGAAATTTCGTAGAGTTCTCGCTTCGCGTCTCCCACTGGGAGATCTTCATCTTTGAAAAGTCTTTGCGCAGGCTTTATCCACGGAACAAGTGCAAAGCTGTAAAGGGCAATACGGTCGGGCCTCATCTGGCAGGTTATCTCGGCAGTTCTTCTCATTGACGCTGCGGTTTGCTTTGGCAGTCCATAAATCAAATCGTAATTGACCGAAGTGTAGCCGTGCTCACGAGCGAGCTCTGTGATCTTGGCAGTTTGTTCTTGGGGCTGAATACGATTCACGAGCCTTTGAACTTCGGCATCAAAATCTTGAACGCCCATGCTGACTCGGTTAAATCCGAGCCCAGCCAAAACTTTCAGTTGCTCTTCATTCGTTCGACGAGGATCTACTTCGATTGAACCGTCGAAATGATGAGGATCTCTCTTGATATCTTTAAAAATGGCCGTAACCAATTCACCGAGGACTTTGGCACTCAAAAATGTTGGAGTACCTCCTCCAAAATGCATTTGCTTCAAAGTTTTGTCTCGCATCTCAGGCACGCGCGCGAGATAATTCTGAAATTCTTTGAGGATAATTTCTTTGTAGGGGTCCTCGCGTTTGTGATCTTTCGTAATTGAAGTGTTACATCCACAAAAAGTGCAAAGAGTTTCACAAAATGGAATATGCAAATACATCGACCAAGTCATATCTTGCGTCTGAAAACTTTTTTTGAGTTCGGCGATCCATTGTTCGGTTGTCGGGTTGTCGGTCCAGTAAGGGACGGTGGGGTAACTCGTATATCTTGGAGCCGGAACATCGTATTTTTTAAATAGATCTAATTCACTCATCTGAACACCTCGCGAATTGTTTTTACGAAATTACGAACGTTCGCCTCAGGCGTTGCCGGAAGAACTCCGTGACCTAAGCCGCACACCCAACCCGCCCGTTCAACGTCGGTGAGTTTCGTAAAATCGTTCGTGTAGCGGTTGAGATAAATTGAAAATTCTTTTTCTGATAAAAACAAGAGAGATTGATCGAAGTTTCCTTGAACGAAACCATGCTTAGTTAGTTTCAGTAAATCTGGCAGGTGCCAACGATGATCGACACCGACTCCGGCAAAGCGGTGCGATTCAAACAAAGGATGATTCAAATGAGCCGCCTGAATATTCTTTCCGTAATAGGCAACTTTATGGTGAAAGTTCGCGGCAAGCTTTTCTAACTGCGGAACAATATCGAATTTAAAAACTTGCGGAGAGAGTTCCCCAGCGGCCGTATCGAGAATCATGACGATCTCGGCTCCGCCCGCGAGCTGCAATTTTATATTCTCGATCAAAATCGGGATAAGAATGTCGCAAAAAGGTTTAAACATATTAATATTCTTTTTCGCGGTGTGGAGTTCGCCTTTGTGTCCGCCTTCCATCGCGTAGGCAAAGAGTGTCCATGGACCGCCGACGAAACCGATCAAACTTTTATCTTCTGGTAAAACTTTTCGTGTTTCGATCATCGCTTCTTTTTGAAATTGAAGTGCGGGCATCGCTTTTTCGACTGTCAAAAGATTTTTCATGCGGCCCGGCTCAAGGTGCCAACCTAATTTCGGTGCAGGATCGTAAGACAAATCCATCCCCATCGCCTCGAGCGGAAACAGTAAATCGCTAAAAAGAATTGCGATATCAAAATCGAAATCACGGATCGGGCCCATCGCGACTTCGGCTGCGAGCAAGGGATTTTTGCAAAGCTCAATGAATGAGTGCTTGGCGCGAAGCGCTTGGTAGTGACTATGATATCTTCCGGCTTGGCGCATGAACCAAATCGGCGGAGTCTTTTGCGGAATTTTTTTAAGCGCGTTTTGAAATTTAGTGTTACTCATGCGAATCCTTTTTTAAAGACCATTGATACCCAACTCCACGGACTGAACGTAAAATTTCGTCGCTACCTTCACCGAGTGCTTGCCTGAGTCGCACGATCGTATTATCGACTGTTCGATGAGACGGAAATTTATCTTCTCCCCAAACTAAATTCAAAATCTCGTCCCGGCTCAAAATTTTTGGCGCACTCTTTATTACGAGCTTAAGTAATTCAAAATCTCTCTTCGCCAAAAGCTCTTCTCGTCCATCTTCGTGCTCAATCGTTTGCGAAGTGAAGTGAATTGTTTTCTTGTTCACCTTGAGCTCGTCGGGGTCTGAGTGATTGTCAAAAACGTGTTTTACTCTCATTAAAAGTTCTTTGAGATGAAATGGCTTCGGAATAAATTCTTCAGCCCCGAGCTCATAACCTTCGAGTCGATTTTCAGCGGTATTCATCGCCGTCATGAAAACAATTGGCATAGCACTTCGCTTTCGGATCAATTTTGCAAGATCAAAGCCCGACCCATCGGGCAGTCCAAGATCGAGAATCACGAGTTGAAATTTTTTTTCGTTGAGCTTCGCAGTTGCCTCACGAATCGTTTTGCACCAATCCACTTCGTAATTTTCTTTCTGGAGCCTTTCAAATAAAGTTTCTCCGAGGCCTGAGTCGTCTTCGACAAATAAAATGCGCTTCATTTCAGGCGTCCTGGCAAATAAATCGAAACCAAAAAACCCTTATCAACATTGGTAAATTCGCAGCGACCACCTAATCGTGCGCACAAGCTCCTTACGAGGTAAAGTCCGATGCCCGTGCCGCTCGAGCTCGAGTGCCGCACGAAAAGTCTGGCGAGTGCCTTGTCTTTACCTTTGAATCCTTCACCGTCGTCGCGAAAATCAATCTGAACTGCTTCATCGGTCGACGGATAACAAATCACTTCTACGTTGCGGGCGTGACCGTGAATCATTGCGTTTTGAATAATATTCTTACAAATACTTTCGAGCGCCCGAGTATCGACGGTTAAAAAGGCGTCATTCTTAACGTCGACTTTGAGCTCGGCCCACTGCAAACTCATGCCGTCGATTGATTTTTTAAGAGAAATTTCTTCGAGAAAAAATCGGCTATCGCTATCTTGAGCCAGCGTCAGAGAGTTATTGAGTTGTAGCTCGAGCCTCACCGTATCGCGAATAATTCTTTTTGGAAGTTTACTTGGATGATCTTTTAAATCTTCTTCAAGAGCTTCGGCCTGAAGCCGTAATGATGCCAGCGAGGTTTTAAGATCGTGGGTGAAGGCGGCAAAAAACGTTTGAATTTGTTTCGCCCGACTGATTTCAACCGAGATATAATACAGAAGACTTATTCCACCGATTAAAAGAAGACCGAACAGAAATCCGCCCTCGCTCATGAGCATTCTATGTTGGCGTAAAATTTCTTGGGCCGAGGCATTTTGAAGGCCGGCGATCTTGTCGAGTTGCTTTAAACCAAAAAGCAACCACCATCCTGCAAGGGCTAAGCTTAAACTGAGCCATACAAAGACGGCGATCAGCTTAAGAGACGGAAGCCTTTTTTTAAAAAAGATCGGATTTTCGCTCATAATGTTTGTAACGCCACCTTCATTTTAGAAAGCGTTTCGTCTAGGACGGCATCCGTGTGGGCGTAGCCAAGGAAACCAACTTCAAACCCGCTCGGAGCCAAATAAATATTTTGCTTGAGAGCCGCATGAAAAATCGACTTGAACTTTTCGCCGTGATCTTTATTGATGTCTTCATATTTGCGAATCGTGTGGCCCAAATCCGAATGCATCCAGAAAATAGAAGCCTGGTGAATAACTTTCATTTTACCGACGTATTGATTGAGTAATTTTTCAAGCTCACTTGTAAATCGTGCGGTCCGAGCTTCTAAAGTCTTGTGAACTTTTTCGCGCTCAACTTTCTTAAGAGTCGCGAGGCCGGCGCGCATTCCGACAGGATTAGCACTCAGAGTTCCGGCTTGGTATACGGCACCACTTGGCGCGACCATATCCATGATGTCTTTACGCCCACCATAACAACCCACCGGAAATCCACCGCCGATCACCTTACCGTAAGTTACGAGGTCAGGCTTGATGTCGAGCACTTCGGCCATCCCGCCTATGGCAACTCTAAATCCGCTTATGACTTCGTCAAAAATCAACAAGACCGAATTTTTTTTGCAAAGCTCGGCGATTTTTTGGATAAATTCTTTACGTTGCAAGAGCAAACCATAATTTGCCGGAAGTGGTTCAATAATAACCGCGGCCAACTGAGATTTATTTTTTTCAAAAATTTCGATGAACGCTTGCTCTTCATCCAGTACCGCGACGATCGTTTCGGCGGCCGTACTTTCGCTGACGCCTAAACTATCGCTCGCCGAAAGGCCCGCGAGACCACTTCCTGCTTTGACGAGAAGAGAATCAACGTGGCCATGGTAGCAACCTGTAAATTTCAAAATTTTATTTTTCTTCGTGAAGCCGCGAGCAACGCGAACCGCGCTCATCACGGCTTCAGTTCCAGAACTGACGAAGCGTAATTTTTCAACCCACGAAAGACGAGAGGTGATCCATTCGGCGAGTTCAAGTGAATAAGGTTCACAGGCTCCGAAACTCCACGCGAGACCAATTGTTTCTTTAACGACTTCTAAAACTTCGTCATCGAGATGACCTAAAATCAGCGGGCCGAAGCTTTGGCAATAATCTATAAACTTTTCGTCTTCGACTCCCGTGAGGTATGCACCTTTAGCGCTTTTGAAAAATTGGGGGATGCCACCGACACTTTTAAATGCACGAACGGGCGAATGCACTCCACCCGGAGAAACTTTTAAAGCACGATCAAAAAGTTCTTTCGAATTCACAAGACGCTCCTTAGAAAACTTGGCTGAGCCAATCATCAAGGCTTAAACATATTCTGAGATGTTCGTCGCTGCCAAGACACTTTTTAATATGGTCAAAGCTATGACCCGGACCGCAAAAATGCCACGCCTTTTTGATTTCAGGAAATTGCTTTATGAGGAGATCAAAGCTCGAACCACTGCTCCAAAAAAAGTGCGTAACGCCAGCGAGATCAACCCTCAGCTCACGAGCCTGCAGCCGATAGGTTGCAACGGTTTTCATCTCAGGATTTTGAAAGCCCTGATCGTGAGTCAATTTCGTCCATTTCAGATGATCGTTTTGAACAAGTGTTTCAACGCGGGCCCTTTCATTTTCGCCCAACGCTTCAGATGAGCCATTCACCCAGACACCCCTTCGCGCGAGTTTACGCCAAGTTTTCAGTCCCGAACTCCAAATGACTTGCGACTCGCTTGCCTTGAATCTCTTTGGCAAGGCTTCGTCTTTGACGATCCATAAAAAAGGATCTTTGAGCGCCGGTTCGATTTCTGGACTCGATAATGGCGCACGATCGAAAAGTTTTTCTGAAGAATTTTTCGGATAAATACTGAGTTGGGAGCGCGCTTTCTCAAAAGTTTTTCCGGAGCTGAGGCTTACCGAATCCAAAACTTCACCTTTATCTGTTAAGCCTCTTAAAAAACACACCTCTCCGAATTTGCGAGTGAGGACACTGACCCCAATTTTTTGATGACAACCGCCGCCGTATTTCGCGAGGATCTGGCGTTCCTTTTCGACGTTTCGAAAACATTCTTCATCGTGAATTTGGGCCAAGACTTCTTTCCACGGAGAATTTTTCTTCACCTCAACTGCGAGTGCTCCTTGGGCCGCAGCACTTGGATTGAGAGTGAGGGGCAGGCACATCCACTGGCATTTTTTAAGAATCGCCAGAATTTGTTTTTGTGGATCGGCGTACTGCGGATCTGAACTTGCAAGCAAGCGATCAAGCGCTGCTTTGGCAACGATCAACCCGTCGGCATCCTCCGCGATTAATTTTTTTAACCGTGTGAGAATATTACCGCGCACACTCAGAAAAGTGCTCGTGGAGATTTCGACCGGAAAATAATCCTTAAAAAATCCTTCAAGATTGTACCCACGTCTCGGAGAAGACGTCAGAATTTTGATCGATTTGTATTTTTGAACGACAGGCATGCGATCGCTTTTAAACAAGAAAAGATCTCTCTGATCTGCCCTCCCAAGGGTAGCCATGATTTCGGTGTCAGGCTTAGGCTCGATCGGAAGGTCCTTCCAAGAGTGAACGACTAAATCGACTTTTTCGGTGACGAGATCTTGGTAAAAATCTTCGGTAAAAACTCCTTTTTCGGGCATTTTCCAGAGAGGGTCATTTTGGTTTTGGTCACCCAACGACGCTCTAAAACGAAGTTCAATTTTTAAATCAGGAAATTTTTTGAGAATCGCGGCAGCAACCGTTTCGGTTTGAAGCCTTGCGAGATCACTTTGTCTGGATGCAATTCTGAGAGTGGGCCTCACCATTAAGCCGTCATGTCTTCCCAACCGAAGGGACGATGCTCAACCGTTTGGGTGCGAATCTTTGTCATAACATCAATGAGAGTATGCGCGTGCTGTTTGCGCGCCTGAATCACTTCGACATTTTCGTTCAGAACCGACATGAACTGCGCAAGCGTTTTTATTTCACAGCCTCCGAAACGAATCGGCTCACTCACAGAATTATGTCTCAGGTCGTAGATTTGCTTAAGTCCATAAGAGTTTTGAAGAAAAAGCTCAATCGACTCGGTCGAAAGCGGTGCCGCGATGACTAAAATTCCTTCAAGTTTTTCGTTTAATTGAATATCGTGCCAGATAAGCTTCGCGTTTTTGAATTTCTTCTGACCCGTTTTCAAATTTCTAACGTGAAGATGAACGTCGGTACCATCTTTTGCAATCCAAGGGAGAATTTCTTCGCAGAGATGACCGGCACCTAAAATATGCACTTGAGTCTGAGAGAGACGTTTCACTTCTTTACGAAGAAGACTTCCGTAAGACTGACTGCCTAAGTCGCTCAAGTGTTTTGATCTCACTTTTTTCACGTCTTCGAGCATCGCTTGAAAAAATTTTCTGAGTTCAAATCCAAAATGCGAATTTGGAAACTCAAATCTCAAAGCTGCATTTTTGAATTGGCCTAAAATTTCGGTCTCGCCAATGAGCGAAGAATGGAGACCTGAAATGACTTCTAAAAAGTATTGATAAGATTTATCGCCCTCGATGATTTCGTCGGCCTCTGACAAATTCCAGAGAGGTATTTCGTCTTTTGGGCCTAAGATCATATTGCGCAAACAGGTTTTGAATTGAAACCATGACGTGCTCGGTTCTTTACGAACAAACTCGTCATCGATGGCTTTTCGTTGAATGAGTACAAAATCCTGTAGCATGCTAACAGCATAGCGAAATGAGAGAACTCTTGTGTCACGGAATTGTCATCATTCTGAGTGCTTTCATAGATTTATGACTCAAAATGAGGCAGTTTTTCGAGGCTCAGCCTCTCGGCCCGTCTCACGGTCTTTACATAGAGTATTGCTTATGATCTAATTTTCTCACCGGAGGACAATCTAACACGTGAAGCCCCTAGCGCTTATCATTATTTTATTTATGGGCTTATTCAGCACGTCTATCGTCCAAGCGAAAACTCATTCGAAAAAACGCCATCATAAAACCCAAGATAAAAAAGCTCAAAGTGCTGTCGACCCCATCGCCTTGAAACTCATCGCCCAAATAGATGAGCGTCCGATTCGCGTACCGCAGAACGAAGTAACTTCAGTCGAAGTTGTCCCTACAAAGTCAGCTTGGCTCGCTCAAATTTACATTCTCAATTTAGTCGAAGCTTCAAACCTCACCGCGATCTTATCTGACAAACTTCTACAGACTCGGGTTTTTGAGCACTACCTCGGTCAAAAATCAGACCGATTTTTACTACATACGATAGGCCTTAAAGAGTTTCTTTTGAAATATCATCTCACCGATCCCGAAGGTCAGCTCATTCCCGACACTGATAATTTTGAAGAAGCGCTCGCAACTGAATTTCCAAGCGGCTTTGTCGTGAGACCGGCCTTGGGCGTTGCGCCACTCGAAAGAAATCACGGGCTTTTCGCCTCGAACGATGATTTTTTAAAGGCGATCTTTCGTCCCGACAACCAATTGTATCAAGCGCGCACGCTTCACCAA
>JAYTQQ010000297.1:0-8834 GCA_043746635.1 Bdellovibrionales bacterium
GCGGTCCTCGGCGGCATTGTTGATCCCGGTAAAAACGGTGAATTTAGAACTAGAAACATCGTGATCGGTGCTGCTCTCGGCGGAATGGCCGGAATGGTAACAGGCTCACTCGTCCATCACCAGATGGACGAACAAAAGAAAGAGGCCTTCTTAAAGGGTCAAGCTTCTGCGCCTCCACCGCAAAACGGCGTCGCTCCTTCTTTGACTCAGGCGAAGGTGCGAACTGATTGGATCGAAGGTCATGCTGTTGGTAACAGATTTATCGACGGTCATTTCGAGTATGTGATCGAAGAAATTCCACGATGGGAAGTGGGCAAGTGAAGCCCTACGATCCAAGTGCTGAGATCAGCCTCGCGGTCAGATGTGGTTTTTTATCAAGATCAGTTTGGAGTGAATTTTTCGCCAATGGTAAAGATCGATGGCAGCGTAATGTCTGGAGCCGCTTCGTTATTGGCGGTTTGTTTAAACCTCACTATTCAAAGCGAGCCTCAGACTTAATAGTTCCCAACAAAGATCATCCGCTCATCAAAAAAATTTCAGGTGGGGAGATTTCTCACTCGCCGTCTGTTGCCCAGATTGACCACGATGAAATTATTGTAAGGAGTTTTTTATCCTTAAAAAAACAACAAACAATTCTAAATGCCAAATTTGAGTCGGAGCTAAAAAGAGAAGACTTGCGTACACAGCGCGATTATAACCCAGCCGATAAAGCTAAATACCCTGACCTTGTGATTGATGTCGGAGATCAAAATGATTCAGTAAAAATAGCCATCGAACTTGAACTTTCTCGCAAAGAACCAAAACGCTACCGACAGATGATGAATACCTACATGACTTCAAAGCAATTCTCATCGGTCATTTTCATAACGAACCGAGAGACTGTCAAAACTTCGATCAAGTCGGCAATTCGAGAAACCTTTTATCCAGAATGGGAGCGTCCGATAGGATTTGTTGAGCTTGATGAATGGATTAAAAATCCGACTACGGCTGCAATTTCTGTTGGTGATGAGATTGTAACTCTCGAAAAATTTCGAGACAGAATGTCCGCTAAAGCTTGTTAGTGATTGTGCCGCAACTCTGCCGGCGGCGGCACAATGTTTCGGAGAAATCGCAATTCCAAAAAATTATAAATCGAGAAAAATCATAAACACTTAACCGCCGCCGCCCTCATTTTCATTGCCCCCTGATCGCAGGAGACCACTCCCACCCTACGAATGGTTGGAAGTGGTCTCCTGCTGGTGGCAAGAGTGAGGGCGGCGGGGGATGGATACAAGGAGATAAAATATGAATGATAATCTGGGAACAACAAAAGAAGAGAATACAAATACCAATACAAAAACAGAGGATGTCTATCGAATAGCTGTCACGAGAGAAGCTGAAAAAGCTCTGAATGATTTGATTGAAAAAGTGAATCGTGATTTTGAAGGCGGCAAAGTAAATCGAACTGAGATGGCAAGTTGGGCTCTCATTCGAATGAGTACGGATTTTGATGATACAGCACTTCAAGATATACGTGCAGAGCATTTTGACGAAGTTGCCGCATTAGAATCACTTTACCGCAGGGCAAAGGAGACGGGTAAAGTTTCAAGCGAGATGAAGCTGCTTCTCCTTAAGCAGATAGGCTTTGACGGCACCAGTAAGAAATCAGCCAAAATAAAAATTGACAAGTGATACGTCAATGACGTAACTTTGGTTTTGAGGATATCGTGATGAAACCAGAAGAAATTAGAGCTACGAGAGAAAAGTTTGAGCTAGATCGCAACGAATTTGCCGAGGTCTTTGGGCTATCGTCGTATAACAGCGTGTCCAATATTGAGCTTGGGCACAGGAATCCTAACAAACTTTTGATTATCATTTTAAAAACTCTAAACGGACTCTCAAAGTCAAAAGCATATGAGTTAATTGCTTTAATGAGGAAACATGCTGAGCGTAAATAACTTCCACCTATGGAATAAATTTATGTCTAAGAAAAAAGTAAAAGATGCCAGTCTTTGTAGTGATAATTTGCCTAAAGTAACTTTGATGAAATCCGAAAATCCAAATATTGATCGCCAAAAGAAAGCAGATGAGATTCGTTACTATCTCACTCAAATTATACTTCTCGCGGATAAAGTGGGCCGTCCAACTAAAAAAGAATTTTCAGAGGTGCCAAGTGTCGCTTAAAATCGGAGCGTACATTCGTGTTAGTACTGAAGAACAGGCAAATGTTGTCGAAGGTTCTCTCGACTCTCAACAACATCGCATGAAAGCCTACTTGGATTTGAAAAATCACCAAGATAAAAAATGGGGAAAGATCATTGAGTTTTATATCGATGACGGTTTTTCTGCTAAAGATACCAAAAGACCCGCATATCAAAAGATGCTTAGAGACATTAGGACGGGCAAAATTAATTTGATTTTAGTGACCGATCTCTCTCGCCTCTCGAGACATGTGAACGACTTCGGTAGGCTCTTAGAGGAGCTAGAATCATACAAAGCTAAATTTCTTTCGATCAAAGAGCAATTCGATTCAAGCACTCCGTCTGGCGAGATGATGCTCTATAATATGATCAATCTTGCCCAGTTTGAAAGAAAACAAACGTCTGAAAGAGTTTCACTCAACTTCCATTCTCGCGCTTTGCGAGGACTCTCGAACGGGGGTGGCAATATACTTGGATATGATCGTGATCCGATAAATAAAGGTAAACTCGTCGTCAATGAAGACGAAGCTTTCGTCGTGAGAAGAGTTTTTGAATTGTACCTGGATTCTCGGAGTCTCAAACAAACAGCGAGACGCTTAATGGATGAAAATCATTTACCAAAAGTTCATTCAGAAAAACGCGCAAGATTTGCTAGAGATGGCAAGTGGACACTTTACTCTGTTAGATCCATCCTAAAAAATATGTCATATGTTGGACTTCGCGAAATCAATAAGAAGAATCAAAACGAAGACCAAGAATATATTAAACCTTGGCAGAAATACCAAGTTGTTAAAGCTGTGTGGCCAGCAATCGTTTCTGATACGGTTTTTGCGGAGTCTCAAAAAGCTCTAGAGGAAGGTCAACTTGTTGAAAACCAAAGACTAAGCACCTCAGAGAGCCGAGTATTTTTGTTATCTGGAATAATTAGGTGTGAGGCTTGCGGTCGCGCCCTGATGGGACAAAGCGCGCATGGCTCAACCAAAGTTCATCGTTACTATGGCCACTCAAAGTATGACTTGAATGGCAACGCTTGCAACATCAAAAATGTTCGGGCCGACGATATTGAAACTGCCGTCCTGAATTATTTGGATGAGATTTTATTAGAATCTGGCCATCTCGATAGAATTGAAAATAACATCAAATCTTTTTTGATGACCTCTAACGACGATTTAAAAAAGGACAAAGACTTAAAAGAGAAAACTCTCTTTACACTTGAAACTGAAATTGAGTCTGCACTTAAGTTCCAATTCTCGCTGGATGCAAAAACCCAAACTGCTCAGTTGTTGGCCGAGAAGCTTGAGAAAATGGCTGAACAGAGAAAGTTATTAATGACATCGCTTGAGTCTGTCAAAGACCGACTCAATGCTGGCGGAGAAGCTAAGGCTGCAAGGCTAAATCTTGAAGGCAACCTGGCAAGGTTCAAGCGTGGTTGGAAGAAAGCCAAACCAATCGTTCAGAAGAGATTCTTGAGAAGAATGATCGATTGTTTAGTCTACGCGCCAGAGGGGATAAAAGCCTACTATCATGCAGCCGTATCAGAACAATCAAATGACCAATTGAAGACAACAAAAAAGGCCGGGGAGCATTTGCTCTCTGGCCTTTCTTTTTTGGGCGTCAACCAGTCCCTCCGGAGGGCTCTGGCTAGTTCGAATTTAGGGGTTGGAAGTTTGTCTGCGTTTGTAATTGGTGCGGCCGGAGAGATTCGAACTCCCGACTCCTTGGTTCGAAGCCAAGTACTCTATCCAGCTGAGCTACGGCCGCACACCTTGGAACTTTGAGTCCCTATCTAATTGAAATTTGAAGGGCCTGGCAAGTTCTTTTGTTCCAAACTTGGCGCAAACAGGAATGTAAATGAAAATGATTCTCATTTTTCAGTTGACCGAAAGCTTGGGTTTGGGGGATCTTCTGGAGCATGAATACACAAATCCTGAGCTCATTACCCGTTAGCCATACACAAATCCCTCTTGTGAAACCACCCCGATCGCCAAAGACTCCGAACAAAACGGTGATACGCAACCTTGGCCTTAAGGTGACCGATCAACGTATCGCGATTATCGAAGTCGTCAGATCGGGCCCTAAGCATTTCACCGCTCAAGAAATTTATGAGCTCGTGACCGAAAAAAGTCCCGACATAGGATTTGCGACGGTTTATCGTTTTTTAAGAAAACTTTCTGAGAATCATTTCGTTACCGAAATGAGACTCGGCGGAATGCCAGCTCGCTACGAATGGGCACTTAAAAAACATCACGATCATTTGACTTGTACGCAGTGCCAAAAAATTGTGGAGTTTGAAAATCCAGAAATTGAAAGACTCCAGGCGAAGGTTGCAAAAGAGTTTGGCTTTGACCTAAGCGACCACGTTCTCGAACTCTACGGAGTTTGTCCGGAATGTAGAAAATAAACGAGAGTGCCAAAGTCAGACTTTCTCTTTTTAGAAAAACCTCATGGTTGGTCGACGCATTCGCCGTTGAAGGATAGTCACTTTCACGTCGGTCTCCACGAATGGGCAAAAGAACTCGCTCAGTCCTACGATAAAAACATGGAGCTATTCGTTTGTCACCGCCTCGACCGCGAAACTTCAGGCGCTATTCTATTCGCGAAAAATATTGAAACCGCTCGCACTCTCGGCGAAAAGTTCGAAAAACACGAGGTTCAAAAGTCTTATTTTTTCATCACCAAGTCGCATACTCAAAAATCCCAACTCGAATATTCTTCTTTTATTGAAAAAGTAGGCGAGCGTTTTGTGAGTTCAAATAAAACGTCCAATTCATTTACGAGTTTTGAAAAAATAAATTCTTTCGGAGATTACGAACTATGGAAAGCGAACCCTAAAAGCGGTAAACCTCACCAGATTCGACTGCATGCCGAAGCCCTCGGCATCCCGATACTGGGTGATCAGGTTCACGGCGGAGCACATTTTTCTAGAATGATGCTGCACAGTCATTCGCTTGATTTTGCAATCAACGGAGAAAAATTTCACTTTGAATCACCGCTCCCTTATGTTTTTGAAAATCTTGAAACCCTAAGCAGTCTTGACTTAGGCAACTGGATCAGCGCTGCCGAACGCAGATTTTGGTGGCTCTTAAACGCTCAAGAAATTTCGGAACATCAATTTCTAGCCAACACGAATACGTGGCGCTGGCTCCATACCGAAACAAAAAATCTCAGGGCCGAACAGCTCGGTGAAAATATTTTCTTTTACTGGTATTCAGACAGTTTTCCCGACGGATCGCAAGTCCAGAGCATCGAAAGTTTCTACAATTTTTTATTGAGCCTCATGCGAAAACTTCACTTTTCAAATAACGACACCGAGTACTTTCTTCAGCTGAGATCAGATCGACAGAAATCACCGAGAGATTTTGGCGAAATTAAAAGTACGCCCGGCTTTCCGAAGAGATGGAAGATCAAGGAGAACGCTTTTCATTACGAACTCAGACTCGATTCGGGTCTCTCGACCGGACTCTTTTTAGATCAAAGAAATAATCGTAAGTGGGTGCAGAAAAATTCTTTGGGCAAAGCAGTGCTCAATCTTTTTTCTTACACCGGCGGATTTAGCCTTTGCGCCGCCCAGGCCGGCGCTGAAAAAGTCGTCTCTGTTGACGTGAGTGTCAATTTCTTAGAATGGTCAAAATATAACTTCTCGCTCAACGAACTCGATATCTCCAAGCATGAGTTTCGAAAAATTGACTCTCTTGAATATTTAAGGTGGGCAAAGAAAAAGGGACTTCAGTTTGATCTCATCATCTGCGATCCGCCTTCTTTTTCGCGCGTCGATAAAAAAATTTTTAAAATCGATAAGGCCTTGCCCGAAATGGCCGAACTTCTCGATTCAGTTCTTGCTTCAAAGGGGCAAATTTTATTTTGCAGCAACTTCGAAGACCTTAATTCTCGTGAATTCTTAAAAGCTATGACCGCAGCCACAGAGGCCCTTAATGTACGTCCAAAAGAATTTCGTTTAATTCGTGAAGACTTCGAACTTCCTCACCAAGAAGCTCTCATGAAGTCTTTTCTCATCGAGAAATTAGAACACAGCAAAACAAAAAAAACGCGCTAAAGGTCTGGCAGCAAAACGAAATTTTTGCATATCTCGTTTACGAAATCCCGACTAGACAAGACAATCGTCTCGCAAAAAAATTACAACAAAAAAAATATTTTAAATTTGTTTTTTTCGCATCCTAAATAATTTCAAACCCTTAACGTGTCACGCTCTGAAACACTACTAGAAATTTGTCAGGCGTCCAGCGCACTTAGACCTAAGTGCTCCTCTGACCTAAAGCTCGTCGAGCAGGTGTCGATAGGTCAATTGTTAGAAACAACTTTGAGCCTCACTGCTTGCACTCTCTCTCACCGGGGCTCGCGACACGAAAGGACGACAAATGAAGAACACAAAAAATAGTATTAAAACCGGAGGAGCCTTCACTGCCCTCCTCGTTGTTGGATCTCTTAATATGGGTAACCAAAGCTGCGCAACACCAGTACCAACGAGCGGCGCACGCGTTTTGAAAATGGATACAACTGTTGGTGAAGTCAACGCTCGAAAGATCACCATGCCTTCAGGAGAGATCATCGACTTTCCTTACATCGCAAACGCACTTTTCTACGGAGAAGTCATAAATAGCGACCACATGACAATCGCGAGTCCACTTCCGGTCGTCACTCCTCCTGCGGCAACCGTTGCTCACGCGGTCGTTCAGGTGAGTGCCGCCGACGAAAAGAAAATTGCGGTTCTTAAAAGCTTCGGTCTCGTGAGTGCAGAATACGTTTCTGAAGTTCCGATAAAGAATTTTAACGGCGTCCATATGATGGATGCTTCTTCACCGGCTTCACCAAGCGACATCACTTGTACTTATTCGACTCCAGAATTTTCTGTTGGCGGCGACGTTCTTGATTTCACGGCTTTTGCCGGCGGCGGCCTTGATATCGGTTTCGGAAAAACTCCGACATCACAAGGTACAATTGGAGTAAATTACTCGCAAACAGCTTTAAGCTTAAGACTTAGACTCGATCGGCCCCTCACTCAGTTGCCACTTCAAATTGGTGATGCGACTTCTTACCAAAAATCAGTCAGCGCAACTCTCGGTTACGGCCAACTTGGTTTGAACTTCTTCTTTACGTCTGCGATTTCAGACGCGATTCGTACCGCGATGGATTCGGCTCTTTCAAACATCATCACGAATTACACGAACGCCCGCAATCCAGATTGGAATCAAGACTGGGAATCAAGAATCGTGTATTGCCAAAACTGTGATAACGATACGCACGTAGCGATTCGCGGCGGAGCCCAAAACGGAATTAAGGTTGGAGACACTTTCTCGATCTCGAACTTGAATTACCAGTGGGTCGGCTCGCCTTGTTCTTCTAGGCTCGTAAGTTCAATTCCAGATGATCCATCAATGCCAACGGCTACTGGCGTGGTTCAGTACGTAGACGACAACTTTAGCGTACTCGGAAATATGGTTTACTCAGGTAATTCAAAAATCCGAGTCGGCGCAAAAGTTTCTTTGCAAAGTTTTGTCGTAGTTCCGACAACGACAACTAAATAATATAAGCTCGAATTTGAGGGCCCAAAGCATCTAAGCTTTGGGTTTTTTTATTTTTTCTTCTCGTGCCGAGCGCTCACTACCGTGCGGATATTTCCACGCACGGTAAAGTCACCCACGACTTCGATTTCCCAAGGGTCTAACAAGTCAATCAAATCTTGAATGATATTATTTGTAACGTCTTCGTGAAATATTTTTTTATTTCGAAAAGTGTTGATGTAGAGTTTTAGAGACTTGAGCTCAACGCAGTACTTGTGCGGAATGTATTTAATTCGAATGGTCGCAAAATCCGGAAATCCCGAGCGCGGGCACAAACAAGTAAACTCAGGGCACAAAAACTCAATCGTGTAGCGTCTGACCGTCGTGCGATTTTCAAAACGCTCGAGCTCTGCTTCTTCGATTGCGATCTCACCGTATAATTTTTCTGATTTTTTCTTTGCCACGCCTAAACCTCACTTACAAAAATAATTTTGCTTCCGAAACTATCAAACTCAACATCAATCGGCCGAAGATCTCTCAATTCTGCCGCAATCTTCGCCTTCCGAGCGGGATCGCAGAGGACCAATAAAAATCCGCCGCCGCCGGCGCCAAGAATCTTACCGCCATACGCACCTGCTTTGATCGCGCCCTCGTACCATTGATCGATTTGGTTGTCAGCAATTCCGCTTGCGAGTGACTTTTTTATTTGCCAGCCTTCATTGAGAAGTTCGCCAATTTTCGAAATAGGGGCCGACGCTTCAAGCTTTTGCTTCATGTTATATGCGAGCTTTGCCATTTCTCTCAACGCTTCACGCTTTTCTGAAGTCTTTGATTTCTGCTCCGCTAAAACGGCCGACGCCGATCTCGTCTTGCCCGTATAAAGCAGAAGCATCGAGGCCTGAAGATCCGCCTTTTCTTTACGCGAACAAATCACTGGATCACAAGATACCTGCCCGTCAGGCAGAAACCGGATGAACTGCAGACCACCAAATGCCGCCGCGTACTGATCTTGTTTGCCGATCGGTTCATGCAAAATATCAATCTCGATTTCACTTGCCTCTTTTGCGAGATCGCTCGCCGACTGAAAAATTCCGCAATGGGCCTTCATTGCTTGCAAAAGCCCCACAGTAAAGCT
>JAYTQQ010000298.1:0-25520 GCA_043746635.1 Bdellovibrionales bacterium
TAAAAGGGATATGCTCTACCGGCTGAGCTATCGGCTCCCAAAGAAATCAAAAGAAACGTTGTTTTCTGAAAGTTTCGTTAAGTTGTCAACCAATTGCGAAAAAATCTTTAAGTTATCTTTAAAGCGCTTCATTTTTTCGCAGAAAAGACCGCTTCTGCCCATGCATCAGGCTGAAGCGACTTTTGAGCGGAACTTAATTGAACAGTGGTTTGATCCACAGAGTTTGTTCGCGGCCGGGCCCGATGCTGACGACGTCGATCGGAGTCGCGACTTCGTTTCCGATAAACTGAATGTAATCGCGTGCCGTCTGAGGCAAATCTTGAATCGAGCGAACTTGTGAAATGTCTTCGCTCCAACCTGGCAATGTTTTGTAAAGAGGTTCGATACGGCTGAGCTCATTTGGCGAGGTCGGAAGATCTTTAATCTCTTGGCCATCCAATTTGTAACTTGTGCACACTTCGATTTCTTTGTGACCACTCAAAACATCAAGCTTCATGAGCGCGAGGTTCGTGATGCCATTGATACGGATCGCATACTTGAGTGCAACGAGGTCTAACCACCCTGTGCGACGTGGTCGGCCCGTGGTGGCTCCAAACTCGGCACCTTCTGCGCGGATCTTCTCGCCGAGGGCATTGTCGAGCTCAGTCGGAAATGGACCGCTGCCTACCCGAGTGGTGTAGGCTTTGGTAATTCCGATAATTTTGCTGACGGCATTTGGTCCGATGCCCGCACCGACGCAAGCCGAACCCGAGAGAGTCGACGAGCTTGTGACATACGGGTAAGTTCCGTGAAGGATATCAAGCATTGTACCTTGCGCGCCTTCGAACAAAACTTTTTTGCCACCCTTGAGTGCTTTGTGAATCATGAGTGAAGCATCTTTACAGCGGTACGGAGCTAAAATCTCGGCGATCTCGCTTAAGCGATTAAATAATTTTTGTGAATCAACCGGCTCAACTTTGTAAAATTTCTCGAGCAAAAAGTTTTTCTCTTTTAAAGACAAATCAAGCTTTGCTTTCAGATTTTCTTTATTGAAGAGATCACCAAATAAAATCGCCATGCGTGAAGCGCGGTCCTCGTAAGCGGGGCCGATGCCTTTGCCGGTCGTACCTATTTTTTCGTTACCGAGGGCTTTCTCGCGAGAAGCGTCGATGAGGCGGTGATAATTTAATAATACGGTCGCCGAATCGCTGATTTTGAGTTGCTCAGAATTTTGTAAAAGCTCGGCTGACTTGAGAGCTTTGATTTCGCTGACCACTTCTTCAACGTCGAGAGCGACGCCGGCCGCGATAATGCAAATCGCTTTCGGATGCAAAATTCCTGAAGGAACTAAATGCAAAACTGTTTTGACTCCGTTAACGACTAATGTGTGGCCGGCGTTTGCTCCACCTTGATATCTCACAACGTAATCGGCCTGAGCTGAAAATACGTCGATGACTTTGCCTTTGCCTTCATCGCCCCACTGAGATCCAACAACAATAATTCCTGGCACTTGGTAGACTCCCTCTAAAAAAGCTCATAAAAAACCAACACCCAAAATCGCTTCTGAAGGGCCTCAATGGCAAGTTTTTCTTGAACGAGACGCTCTGCGAGCATCAAAATTTAGTCCCAGACTTGATGCTGGGTCGAGCGCTGTGCCCAATTTTCTTGCGGAGGAAGGATGTCGCTGAGGCTTCCTTTGCTGAAGAACGCGATGATTTTGCTAGCCGCCTCGAGCGAAGCTCGCTCATAAGCCTCGACGGTCGCGGCTCCGAGATGGGGAGTAAGAACAACGTTGTCGAGCTTCAAGAGGTTGGAGTTACGAGACAAAGGCTCATTCTCAAAAACGTCGAGACCAAGCGCACGGATATCTTTTTTCTCAAGCGCCTTACAGATGTCGGCCTCGGCAAGGACACTTCCGCGGGAGGTATTCACGACGATTATTTCAGGGGCAACGTACTCGACTTGGCTCGCGCCGAACATGCGATTTGTCTCACGTGTTTTCGGAACGTGAAAGCTTAAGACGTCTGATTCTTTTAAAATCTCTTCGTAAGAAAGTCTTTTGACGCTGAGATGATCGAAGTGCTCGGCATCTTTATAGGGATCAAAGGCAGAAACCTTCATGCCGAATGCGTTCGCGATTTTAGCAACGCGTGAACCGATGCGCCCGAGCCCGACGATGCCATAGGTTTTACCGTGGAGTTCCCAGCCGATCAAGGCTTCGCTCTTCCACTCGCCGGATTTGACTGCGCGGTGGGACTGCAAAACTTTGCGTGAACACGCGAGCATGAGGGCCCACGTGAGTTCGGCTGCCGAGATCGCATTCGCGTCTGGCGTATACATCACTTTCACTTTGGTGTTATCAACTTCTGCGAAATCGATGTGATCAAAACCGCTCGTAGCCGTAACAATGACTTCAAGGTGTGGCGCACTTTCGAGCAAAGCTCTATCGATTTTTGTCTTAGAGCGAATGAGAAGAGCGTGCGCATTTGCAAAATCACCAGCTTCTAAAACATG
The DNA here is from genome assembly GCA_043746635.1 of Bdellovibrionales bacterium. Lineage (GTDB taxonomy): Bacteria > Bdellovibrionota > Bdellovibrionia > Bdellovibrionales > JAMPXM01 > JAYTQQ01. The sequence continues at coordinate 2,494 of JAYTQQ010000298.1, forward strand.
AAAATCTTTTTGAAGTTTTAGAAGCTGGAGTGCATTCATCGAGAGGCGCTCTGTGATCAAAATATTTTTCATGAAAGACTTTCGTGCAGAGACGCGACCGACGACTTGAGAGATTCGTAAGAAATAAGATCTGGTTTTTGAAGATTGATCGCCTGAACGAGGGCTTCGATCGTGGCCGTCATGTCTTCATTGGTGATAAAGCCCATGTGGCCAATGCGAATGACTTTTCCTTTGAGCGAATCCTGACCACCGATAACGGTGACGCCAAATTTCTCTTCCATATCTTTGCGAACTTTCACGCTATCAATTCCTGATGGCATTCGCACGACTGTCAGAGATGGCGACGGCACGGACGGATAAATCTCGAGACCTAATTTTTCACAGGCGAGAGTACAAGCACGAGAAAGTTTTTGAATGCGCTCGAGCAGTAGATCAAGATCTTTCGCCATGTACTCGGTCAAAATATAATCGAGCGCTCTCAAATGTGTAACGGCTGAACTAAAAAAACTCTCTCCACTTAAATTTGCTTTGAGCTCTTTTCGAATATCAAAATAGTAGCGAGGCGATGTTGCGGTTTTGACGAGCTTCCAGGCTTTTTTTGAAAAACTGATGAAGCTTAAACCTGTCGGTAACATAAAAGCTTTTTGGCTACCACCAACCACGACGTCGAGACTCCAACAATCCATTTGGAGCGTTGTTGCTCCAAGAGCGGTGATCGCGTCGACGATAAAAATCGCGGGAGTGCTTGCCACCACTTCCCCTAACTTTTTGATGGGGTGTAAGACTCCGGTCGAAGTCTCACAGGCTTGGCAGAGAACCGCTTTGCAATCGGGATGAGTCTTTAATAACTTTTCAAGTTCAAAAGGGTCTGCAGCTTTGCCCCACTCCACGTTGTAAGTGACGACGTTTGCCTTGTAGACCTTCGCCATTTCAGCCCAACGTTCGCCAAATTTGCCAGAAACGATGCAGATCACTTTATCATTGGGAGAAATCGTATTCACGATGGCCGACTCCATCGCGCCGCTGCCAGTACTCGTGTGAATAAAGACGTTTTGCGATGTGCAGAACACACGTTTCAAATTTTCGAGAACGCGCGCAAAGATTTCTTCAAATTCAGGTGTTCGGTGATGAATTGCTGGCAATGCCAGAATCTTTAGCACCTCAGGGTGAATCGCGACTGGTCCTGGAGTCATGAGTCTGGAAGCGTTCGAATTCGAAGGGAGATTGAGGGATTTCATATTCTGATAATTGAGCGATATTTTGTGTAAATCAATCTTGAAATTAGAGAATCAAAAAGTTAGGCTGCTGGGCATGCGTCATATATTTTCTTTTGGTCTGATTTTGCTCTTTCTTTCCGGCTGTTCGTACAAGCTCGGGTTTAGCGAACGTGGTATCCCCGGTGGATACGAAAACGTCGCTGTGCCGGTGTTTGCGAATGCGACCGTTGAGGCGGGAACCGAAGTTTATTTCACCAACGCGATCATTTTAGAGCTTGAACGCTCCAAGCTTGCGCGCATCGTTTCGAAGGACCTTGCGCAGGTCACTCTCGACGGCACGATCGTTTCGATTATTTATTCGGGAGAAAATCCACTTCTCGGTACCAATACTTATTTTCCGGCGGGGGTTGTGCCTCCGACCTTAGGTTACCGGATTTACGCAAAAGTAAACCTGGCTTTGAGACGTAACTACGATCAGAAGCTTTTGTGGAAGAGTGAATTTTTAGGAGAGCGCACCTACAACGCTCCCGTCATCGGAACGTCGGGTTTGAATTCGGCCGATGCGACTTACAATCATTCAGCGCATTACCAGAATATTGCCCAACTCGCGAATGACATGATGGCAGAAGCTCATGATCGCCTCACGGAGAACTTTTGATGAAAGAAGTCTGGACCACCGGCGAATTCAACTTGAGTCTCAAAAACCAAAAAATATTTCCGCTTTACTTTTTATTTGGAGACGAAAGTTTCTTGCTCGACGAAGCCGTCGATTCTCTGACTAGAATGCTCGTTGATGACAATATGAAAGATTTTAATTTTAGTAGTTTCTACGCCCACGAAGTAGAAGTACAAAACTTAAGAGACGCGATTGAGACATTGCCCGTGATGGCTCCTCGCCGAGTCGTGATTCTCAAGGCCGCCCATGAACTCAAAGACAAAGAGTGGGAAGAACTTTTGCCGATCATTGAAAATCCGGTTGACTCAACGATTTGGATTTGCGTTGCCCAAAAAGCCGATAAGCGAAAGAAATATCTCAAAGCATTTATCGAACACGGCGTGGTGAGCGAATTTAAACGTCCGTTTGAGAATCAAATTCCTCAATGGGTTTCGGCGATCGCCAAAAAATACTCTTTGAAAATCGATTCGGAAGCGAGCCAGGTTTTGCACCAACTTGTCGGTAACGATTTGGCCGAGATCAATAGCGAACTTAAAAAGCTCTCGCAGTTTTTAGGTGATCGCAATCAAGTTTTAGTTGACGACGTTTTAGAAGCCGTCTCGCATGTTCGTATCAATTCAATTTTTGAATTAACCGATGCGATTGGCAGAAATGACCGCTCTTATGCGCTCGTATGTCTCGCAAACCTCATTGAAAATGGCGGCAATGAGGTCGCTATTTTATCGTTGATCTCGAGACATTTTCGAATTTTAAAATTAGTTGCCGAAGGTTTAAACGAACAAATTTCGGGGCAAAGACTTTCTCAGCGAGCCGGCGTTTCTCCGTATTTTTTAAAACAATATATGGAGCAAGTTAAATTCTGGCAAAATGGGAAACTCGAATCCACCTTCAGGGCACTCCTCGATACGGATCGTGCGCTGAAGGCTTCTCCGGTCGCTTCTCATATTTGGTTAGAGAATTTTATCATCCACGCCTGCGAAGCTTAAGGCTGGCCGGCTCCTCCTGGAGAACCATAAATTTGTCCGGTCGCGTAGCTCTCACCGGGGAGAATGTCCACGGCGAATTCCCAATTTGAGACAACACAATTTGAGACAACAGTCTTGTCTGACTTTTACCGAGAAGAAGGTATGCCGCAAAGCTTTAAAAAAATATCTCCACCGCTGATTTATTCTGCTGATCCAAGCACGAATCGTCGTACGCCGCGCCGAAGTTACGAGCGCTTGGTTGGCGTGATGACCGAAGGCAAATATAGTCTTCGCCGGGCAAGTCAGATCAGTGAAGGTGGGATGTTGATAGAGCTACCTTTTGAGATTCAGGCTGGAGATCTCATTTTAGTGACTTTCATTTTGCCGAATGCGCTCGAAACGATTGTGGGGCGTGCCGAAATTCTTTATAAAAAAGATAAGGTCTTAAACGGAGTGATCAAGACAGGAATTAAATTTTTGAATCTTGAAACGTCGAAGAGGCGAGCGATCCGTGATTTCGTGTCTTCGAAACCAACGGATGATAAACCGCTTTAAATAAAAAAAAGGCTTTGTTTGCACAAAGCCTTTCTAAAAATCTTAAAGTTTAAAAAATTATTTCGTGAGCTGGTGAATGCTAGTTGCGAGGCGACCAATTTTACGAGCCGCCGTTTTATAATGAATAACGCCTTTTGAAACAGCGCTGTCAGTTTTGCTTGTGAATTCGAGAAACAATTTGCCGATAGCTGTTTTTTCGCCAACCGCAATTGATTCGCGTAATTTTCTTTCAGCCGTACGAACCGCACCGATCGCTGATCCATTGCGAGCTGTTTTTTTGATTGCTTGTCGTGCGCGTTTCTCTGCCGATTTATGTGTTGCCACTTGAAATACCTCCAAAAAATGTCTTTAATCAGGCTCAATTTAATACTCCATGTCGCCGCCGTACGCAAGCCTACAATGAGAGAAGACCCTGTTTTTCAAGCTTTTTGACTTCTTTCCATAATTCTTCGAGCTGTTCCTGAGAAGGTTTAGGCTCTTTTCCGGGCTCGGTTTTTGCGAGCTCAAACATCTTAAAGAAGCGCTTTTCAAAACGCAGATTCGCGACCCTGAGGGCCTGTTCTGCATCAGATTTGAGATGACGGGCTAATTGCGCACAGCAAAACAGCAGATCTCCGAGCTCGTTTTCGAGAGGGAGTTTCAGATCCGGGTTTTTTTCGAAAGCCGTCAGCGCTTCTTTGACCTCGCTCAATTCTTCTTCGATTTTTTCGATGACTTCACGTGGGGTCTTCCAGTCAAAATTCGCGGATTTTGTTTTGCTGCCAATTTTCTGGGATCGCATCAGAGCAGGAAGATTTGGCGGGATGCCAAAGCCCTCTTCCTTTTTTTTGCCTTCCTTTTTTTTGCCTTCTTTTTCTTTGCGTTTTATTTCGGCCCAGTTTTGAAGGACTTCGTCGGCGTCTTGAGCCGATTCGAGGGCAAAAACGTGGGGGTGTCGGCGTACCATTTTTTCGTTGATCGAGCGAATCACGTCGGTGATCGTAAATTGCATTTTTGGATCTGTGCTCGCCCTCGCGATCTCGCTGTGAAGAGCGACTTGCAAAAGTAAATCACCCAGTTCTGAAACAACCTCATTGCGATCACCTTGTTCAATTGCGTCGGCGAGTTCAAATGCTTCTTCGATCGCGAACGGAGTGAGCGAGTGGTGTGTTTGCTCCTTATCCCAAGGGCAGCCTTCTTGACTACGAAGGGCCTTGACGACTTCAAGAAGTGCATCAAATTTATCTAGGTGTTCAGGTGCAGGAATCAAGAAGTTCTCCTTGGTTGTTCTCGGTTTTTTAAACTTCGCTCTTTCGAAAGTCCAGCGGATTCAGTTTTGGACCCGACGTACGTCGTTTTGAAGCCGTTTCATGATGCAGGATATTGTCCTTTTAGCACGGCAAGCCGATAACATGTTAGGCTATACTTTGCAGGTTCTTCGATAGTAAAAGAGTTGAAACCCATGAGTATTTTAAAACCGTCACAATCAAAATCGAACGCCGCCAAACTCAGCGATCGCGAAACTTTGCACAACCGTTCAAAGTATATCAATCACTCACTCGAATTTGTAAATTGGGTGAACAATCTCGGATTTGAAAAAACCGGTTTTGGAGTCATCCTCCAAACTCTCGATGAAAAGTTTAGCCTTCGTCGTATTTCGATTTTATTTATTTTTTCGTTGATGCTGTCGTTTTTGGTTTTCTACGATTTCGATTTTTCGTATTCAGCCCATCTCGGAGACGTTGTCAGTCACGATATTAAAGCTCCGATGAGCTTTGATTATATTGATCAGATTACGACCGAAGAAAAACGTCAGGCGGCAGAGGCGAGCGTCCCTTTTATTTTTGATTATGATAAATATGCTTTTGATGATTTAAATAATCGCACCTACCTCGGATTTCGTCGCATGCGTGAAGAATTTCGCAGAGTGAACTGGCCGAAATCAGAAGCGGCATACGAAGCTCAGGTTCAACAGTTTTTTAAATTCAAGCCTGACTTCGAAAAAATATTAGCCCGCAATATTTCGGATCGCGATTTTGAGTGGCTCATCCACCAAAATTTTAGCTCTCGGGTTGAGAATATTTTAAGTGAAGCAATTGAACGTTGGTCGCATTTTAAAATAATTGATGGCCTCGACAAGCAAGTGCCAGCGAATATGAGAGAGTTCATTTTGCGCGAGGTCGGCCGCAGCGGTAGATCTGCACGCGACCTCATTGCTCCTGCGGGAGAAGTTCACAATCTCCTCAAAGAAGAAGATTTTTTAACTGATAAGATTTTGAACCTTAAGAATTTCGCTCCAAGAGATCAGCACATTTTACTCGAGGTCGCTCATTCGCTTCTGATTCCGAATGTCACCCTCAACAAATCTGAAACGGCTTTTCGACGTCAGCACGCACGCGAAGACGTTTTTGAAGAAAAAATTGGAATTAAAAAAGGCCAAATCTTGATTTCAGAAGGCACCGTAGTCCAGCCGAAGCACGTCATGGTTTTGCATGAGATTGAACGTTTGAGGTCACACCGAAATCGCAACTTCATCGCTTTGATCACGGCCGTCATGTTTGTTGTTTTGCTCTTGGTTTGCTCTTCGTATTTGAAGCGATTTACTTTGAATCGCGTTTACGTTGATGCCAAAGACATTTCAATCATGGGGGTCGTCACCTTCATAGCCGTCATCATCACAAAGGTGTTTCTGTTTTTAACGAATGCCGCATTCATCTTTAGGTTCGGGGCCACCACTCCCGAATCGACGCTTTTGTTTGCGGCGCCGGTCGCGGCAGGCTCGATGCTGGTCGGCCTTCTCATTACTTCGGGTGAAGTCGTGTGGATTTTTTCGATGTTCGTGTCGGTCGTTCTAGGCCTTATGGTCGACATGAAATTCAGTTTTATGCTGGTCACGATGATCGGTGGCATTGCGGCTGCACGCGGTGTCCAAGGATGTAAGCGCCGTAACGATTTATATTTCGCAGGAGTCCGTACGGGTCTGGTGAACGCGGCGATGATCGCACTCGTCATCACGATCGAAAAGTTTGGAGAACCTACTTATTTATCGCAATTACTCTGGGGCTTACCGGCCGGGCTTTTCTCCGGACTCATGTCTTCTCTGATTGCTTTGATGTTGGTTCCTTTGCTTGAAAGTTTATTCAACGTTTCGACCGACGTAAAATTACTTGAGCTCAGCAATTTAAATCATCCCCTCTTGAAAGAGATGTTGCTGAAGGCTCCAGGGACCTACCATCATTCATTAGTTGTTGGTAGCATGGTTGAGGCCGCCGCCGAAGAAATCGGCGCGAACTCTTTACTAGCGAAAGTGATGTCCTACTATCACGACATCGGTAAAATCGCCCACCATAATTATTTCATCGAAAATCAAAAAATGGGACAAAACCCGCACGATCATTTGTCTCCCCATATGAGTAAGACAATCTTGATTTCGCACGCGAAGGACGGTTTAGAACTGGCTCTAAAGTACAAACTCGGAAAAGCCATCATCGACGGGATTGTTCAGCATCATGGTACCACCCAAATTGCTTTTTTCTATAACCGCGCGATTGAAAATCAGGACGCTTCGATGGGCGCCGTAAACGAGGAAGATTTCAGATATCCGGGGCCGAAGCCTCAGTTTCGTGAGGTGGCCTTGATCATGCTTGCCGACAGTATCGAGGCTGCGGCCAGATCTCTCGACGAACCGACACCGGCTCGTTTGCAAAATATCGTGAAGAATATCATCCAGAGAAAATTTATGGATGGCCAGCTCGATGAATGCAATTTAACTTTGAAAGACCTGACGATCATTGAAGAGTCGTTCATCCGAATTTTGCTTGGCATTTACCATCAACGTATCGACTATCCTAGAAAAGCCGGAGGCGGAACTTCCGAGCCCATCGAACTTAAGAAGCCGCGTCTCGTTTGATGCCTGCCTCAATCGAAATTATTAATTCAAGTCGTGGACGTGTCCCGCAAAAGATTTTGCGTGAACTTGATTTGTGGCTGAGACGAAGGCTTTCGCTAAAGAAGTCCGTTGTCTGTGTCTTTGTGGGCCTCGCTCAAGGCCGTCGTTTAAATCTCGAATTTCGCGGCCGGAAATACGCCACGGATGTTTTGAGTTTCGCTCCGGTTGAAGATGGTTCACTTGGCGAGCTCGTTTTCTGCTACGACGTGATTCGTAAACAAGCGGTGGAGCATCAATTGAGCTTCCGGGATGAGCTGGCTTATATGTACATTCATGGAGTGCTTCATCTTTTAGGGCATGACCACGAGAAGAGTTCGTCGGCGGCCAAAAAGATGTTCGCTCTGCAAGATGATTTGTTTGAGCGATGGTTGCGCCGGTAGTGCCGATTGGTTCCTAACGCACGGCGCTCGCTCTGCAGTCAACGATTGCATCGTTATTTTTCGTATAGGCCAACGTTCTCGTCGCCCTTTCAATGCGCAGCTAAATTATAAAAATTCTCGATCCGGTTTTATCGTCGCTCCCTCTCTGAACATCTCATTTTTCTTGCCAGCAAGGCCCACACCTTTTACAAATAGGTATGAGCATTGAAACCGAACTCTACGACGTTAAATCGAAACTAAATCACCTTGCCGCAAAAACCTCTGAACTTCGGGGGTACCTTTGACATCGATATCAAGAAAAAGAAACTCCAAGAATTAGTTTTGTCTTCTGAGAATCCCGACGTTTGGAATAAGCCGGGCGAACTCCAAAAAATAAATAAAGAAAAGACTATCACCGAGCGTGCCATTGAATCGTGGGAAAATCTCCACATGCGTACCCAAGATTCACTCGTCTTGCTTGAGATGGCCGTCGAAGAAAAAGATGATTCGAGTTTTCGCGAAGTTCAAGAAGAAGTAAAGAAGCTCGAGAGTCTGGTTCACGATCTCGAAATTAAAAAAATGCTCGCGGGTGAACTCGATTCTTGCGGGACCTACCTTTCGATCAATGCAGGCGCCGGTGGAACCGAGTCGCAAGATTGGGCCTCGATTCTCATGCGTATGTATTTGCGGTACGCCGAATCTCATGGCTATAAATCCGAAGTCATGGAAATGACAGACGGCGAAGAGGCGGGTATTAAATCAGTGACCTTGCTCATCGAAGGACCTTTCGCATACGGATATTTGAAAGCTGAAAGCGGAGTGCATCGTTTGGTGCGTATCTCTCCTTTTGATTCAAATGCCAGACGTCATACAAGTTTTGCATCGGTTTTTGCTTGGGCAGAAGTCGACGACGACATTAATATCGTCATCAACATGGAAGACGTCAAAGTCGACACCTACCGCTCGAGTGGCGCTGGCGGACAGCATGTGAATAAAACAGATTCAGCCGTTCGGATGACTCACATGCCAACGGGGATTGTGGTTCAATGTCAAAATCAAAGATCGCAACACGCCAATCGTGACAAGGCGATTAAGATGCTGAAGGCGGCCCTTTATGAGCGCGAAGTCGAAGAACGAAATCGCCTTAAAGACGAAATGAATTCAGTCAAAAAAGAAAATGAGTGGGGATCGCAAATTCGCTCGTACGTGATGCATCCTTACCAGATGGTGAAAGATCATCGAACCTCTGAAGAAACCTCGCAAGTACGAGACGTGATCGACGGGCATCTCGATGACTTCATTTATGCCTATTTAAAAATGACAACCGGTCAAAATCAGGCGAAAGTTTAAGGATGGCAAAGTCACCGTCACTTGAATCTAGGTTCATCAATCAAATGCACGTGATCGGATTTCAACTCTGGATCGTTAAACGCCTTGTCGCATCGGGGCGGCGTCTTTTGAGCCTCGTTTCTGTTTTATCGCTCGTCGGAATGACTTTAGGAGTGGCGTGCCTCGTCGTTGCGATGGCGGTCACGAGTGGATTCGAAAATACTTTACGCCAAGCGGTCATCGATGTCTTCGGGCACATTTTAGTGGTGAGACAAACCGATCATCCGCAGTCGCTTGAAGAAGTGACTGCTAATATGAAAAAAATTGCTCCATCGATCGTTGCGGTGACGCCTTTTTTTCAATTTGATGGAGTTCTCGCCTACGACAAGCGCATCACCGGAGTCGTTGTTCAAGGACTTGAACTGGGAACAGTAGAGTCTGTTCTGAATATTAGATCTCGTGTCATTCAAGGAGCTTTTAGCTTCCCCGCGACGGACGGTGCTCCTATCGCCATGATCGGCAAAGGCATTGCAAAAAAGTTTTCGTTAAAAGTGGGCGATGAGTTTAAGATTGTTTTGCCGTCTCCAAGTAAACAAAGTGCCACTGATTTTTCTCCGAAAGTGAAGACATTTAAAGTCGGCGGCATTTTAGACCTCGGAAAAAATGAATACGACGAACGCTACATCGTCACCGATCTCAAGACGGCCCAAACTTTTGCAGGAGTCGGCGATAATTTTTCGGGTATTCGTTTACGGATTAAAGATGCCAATAAAGCATCGCAAGTTTCTCAGGCCTTATCCGATGGGCTGGGATCAATGTATTGGACCATGAGCTGGAAAGACGTAAATAAAAATCTTTTCGAGGCGATCGGTATCGAGCGCATCACTATCTTTTTCGTCTTGCTCGTTATGGTTTTGGCGGCAAGTTTTAATATCAGCAGCAATCTTTATGTCAGTGTTCTGCAAAAGTACAAAGAGATCAGTATTTTTAAGGCGATTGGTTTTTCGTCTCGAGATATCCAAAAATTGTTTTCGTATCATGGTTTACTGCTCGGCTTTATCGGAATCGCCTGCGGAATCGTGTTAGGACTTTTGTTATGCTTGATTTTCGTTTTGGTTCAGAAATACTTTGTTATATTGCCCGGAGATGTCTATCGTCTCGACAACATCGGGATCGATATCCGATTTATTGATATGTTTGCGATTGTAGGAAGTGCGACTTTAATTTGTCTTTTTTCGAGTCTTGCTCCTGCATATCGTGGAGCAAAATTGAAACCTGTCGAGGGTCTGCGCTATGAGTAATTTATTAATCGAAGCGCAATGTGTGACGAAGACTTATCCAATGGGAACTTCTCGCCTCGAAGTGCTCAGGGGCATCGATCTCAAAATCGAGAAGAGCGAGGCCCTTTGCATCATGGGTTCATCAGGTGCTGGCAAAAGTACTTTGCTCCACATCCTAGGAACTCTTGATCAACCGAGTCTCGGTAAAGTTTTATTCAAAGGAATGGATCTCACCAAAAAATCAGATCAAGAACTCGCACAATTTCGAAACGAAAGTATGGGATTTGTTTTTCAATTCCATCATCTTTTGGCTGAGTTTACCGCAATCGAAAATGTCATGATGCCTTGTCGAATTGCAGGGCTATCGGCTCGTGAAAGTCGCAGGCGCGCCGAGAGCTTGCTCGACATTTTAGGGTTGGTCGAACGTTCTGAACATTATCCGTCAGAGATGAGCGGGGGAGAGCAACAGCGCCTCGCCATCGCGCGTGCTCTCGTTCGTAAGCCCGAAGTTTTATTTGCTGACGAACCCACCGGCAACCTCGATACGGGCAACGCTGAAAAAATCCAATCTCTTTTTTTCGACCTCAAAGAAAAACTCGGCCTCACCCTCGTCGTCGTCACTCACGATCCTGTCTTTGCAAAAAAATTTCCGCGAGTGCTTAGCATGCGCGATGGACTTTGGGCTTAAGCTTTATAAAATAATATTTAATCATGAGGAACGAGCGGGTCGGTTTCGGGCAGTCGGGGCGCGGGGCTCTACCTGGCCGAGAGGCGCCGCGCAGAGCCTGAGAAGACCTCGGTACCAGAGGCATGGTGTTTTTGGTATCAAGAGGTCTGCCAGCCCAACGAGCATTGTCTTTTTTAAAGGGTCACCGCCGTATTCATTCTTAGAATTTTTAAATAATTTGAATTGAAGACTAAAATTAAAACTATTTATGACGAGCGATGGTATAAAAATCAAGAAAACTAAAATCTTTCGCATCGCATTTTCGATAAATATATTGCTGGAGTCCGAAGACCTAGCTCCGTAGATTCGCATTCAGACGCACATCATGCTCAGGCGCGCCCCCACATCTGCGCGCAAAAGCTAGAAACCCCAGGCCTCTGTGCAACCCAGAAAGTGCTTAACTTTGCGACATTCTTGATCAAAATGGCCCTAGACAAGGATAGTCTTTGCAGGCTAGGCTTTTTTGTTTTAAGAATATTGCCGCAACCCAAAACAACAGGAATCATTTTGTCTCGAAACGTATTTCAAATACTGAGCATTTTCGTCGTGATGATCTTGATGATCACAAACGCAAAAGCTCAAAACTCAAATACGATCGCGCCGGTAAGAAAATCGACTGCAAGAAGGCTGAAAAAACGCACACGCATTGATCTCGAACAAAAAGTTGAAAAAACTCCAGCAGTGACAGTCGCTGTTCCCGTTGAGCAACCAAAAATTGTTAAAATTCACGTCAAAGGAAATCGTAAGATCGAAGTCGACGCCGTGACAACCCGATTGATCAGTCATGAGGGTGACGCTCTCGATATGGCTAAGATTCGTCAAGACGTCGAAGCTCTTTTCAAGACAGGTTATTTTTACGACATCCAAGTAGATCGCGTGAAAGTCGACGGTGGCGTCGATATTACTTACATTGTTGTTGAAAAACCTTCTGTCGTTGAGATTGCTTATTCGGGTAATAGCGAAATTGACGGAGACGAACTTAAAGAAGCTGCCGGAATTAAAGCATTTGAAATTTTGAATATGACCAAGATTCGTGAAGCCGTTGAGAAGATGTCGAAGGCCTACGAAGAAAAAGGTTTTTTCTTGGCTCGCATCACACCTAAGATCACAGCGGTCAAAGAAGGCGAAACCGTTAAGCTCGTTTTTGAAATTCAAGAGAATGAAAAAGTAAAAGTAAAACGCGTCACCTTTCTCGGGAATAAAAATCTCACTGACGGTAAATTGAAAAGTGTAATGGAGACTCAAGAAGGCGGCTTCTTTAGTTTCATTTCTGGAAGTGGCTCCTACAAACAAGATAAGTTTGATCATGACGTTCAAGTTTTGCAATACGCTTATTTCAACGAAGGCTATTTACAGGTGAAGGTCGATCGACCTCAGGTCTACGTCACTCCTGATAAAAAAGGGATTTACATTACTATTCGTATCGACGAAGGAGTTCGATTCAAAGTCGGAACCGTCGATTTTTCCGGCGATCTTTTGTTCGAGCGCGATGAGCTCTTTAAATCGATCGAGATTGCAAATTCGGGTTGGTACGTGCACGAGACGATGCTCAAAGATTTACGTTCTTTAACGGCTAAGTATGGCGATCTGGGTTACGCTTACGCGAATATTATTCCTCGTAATCGTTTACGCGAAAAAGATCGAGAAGTTGATATCACTTTCGAAATCGATAAAGGTAACAAAGTTTACTTTCATAAAATTAACGTCGTCGGTAACAATCGCACTCGAGATAAAGTCGTGCGACGAGAACTTCAAATTCGTGAAGGGGAGCTTTATAACGAAACTCGCAAGCGCGAATCTTACGACAACGTTAAGCGACTTGGTTATTTCGAAGACGTAAATTTCAACTCGAGTACTCCAGCAGAGGGTGCCGATCTTATGGATATCGACATCGTCGTCAAAGAGCGTAACACCGGTACGATTCAGGTCGGAGCAGGATATTCGACTTACTCTAACTTTATTTTTAACGGACGCGTAGATCAAATCAACTTGTTTGGCCGCGGACAAAAACTAGGAGTTGCGGTCGACGTTTCAAGTTTAGATCAAGTGTATAACTTAAATTTCACCGAGCCCTATTTCTTCGATACTCTCTGGTCCGTCGGGACGGACGCTTACTTGAGCGGACGCGACGTTATTGTTTACTACGAAAATAAAAAAGGTGCGGCGTTAACGTTGGGTCATCCACTCGCGCCTTATTTGCTCGGTTTTATTCGTTACAAATACGATTATACCACGGTAACTTTACCACCTCAGTACTTAGGGGACGGCACGCCGAATCTCAATTATAATCCGGATCTTTATAATACGTCAGCGAACGGAGATACATCATCTGCGACGTTCACTCTCGAGTACGATAAACGAAATGATCGATTTATACCGACGAGTGGTTTTTATGCTAATGGCTCGGTCGAGTACGCAGGTCTTGGCGGATCGAAAAGATACACCAAAGGCACGGCGATCGCTCGCTATTATAAAAAAGTTTTCTGGGACATGACCTGGAGAAACAATCTCACATACGGCGCAATTGCTCCGAACGATTCGCAAGATCCAGTTCCGTTCAATGAACTCTTTCGTCTCGGAGGACCTTACTCTCTGCGCGGATTCGATCCTTACTCGATTGCGCGAAAAGTCTATTCGAAATCGCTTTATAACAGTTATATCTTAACTGGTCAGTCACAGCAGCAGGCGAATTTGCTCGCGAGTCAGCCTTACGGCGGTACGCAGGAGCTCTTCTACCAAGTCGAGATGGAATTTCCTCTAGTGACCGAAGCGGGGATTAAAGGCGTCTTGTTTTATGACGTGGGTGAAGCCGAAGACGTCGTCGAAATCAAAGATATGAGATCCGATGTTGGGTTTGGATTCAGATGGTTTTCGCCGATTGGCCCTTTGCGATTCGAGTGGGGATTTCCGATTGCGAGACAAACTGATTATGGCGAGCGCGCCGTGAACTTTCAGTTTGCGATTGGTAGTCCGTTCTAATGCTGAAGGAGTTTTTTCAAACTCTTTTTTCAGATGCACCTGACTGGGCCAAACAACAAAACCTAGTGAAAGAAAGTGTCGCGATTAAGGCGAGGTACGAGCGTCAGAAGAGTCACTGGGCAAGCCATCTTCTCAATTCTCAAAATGAAATTTTAAAATTTAGAATTGAGAATCAGGAAGCCAAAAAAATTGCCGTATTCGGCAGTGGCCACTTGTTCGATTTTCCGCAAGAGTTACTTTGTAATCCGTCACTTCATATTTTTTTGTTCGATGCGGTTCATCCTCGTGAAATCAGGGCTGAGAGCTTCAAGGCGCGTGTTCAATTTATCAATTGCGATCTTAATCTAAAACCTCAAGCTCTTTTCGAAAGATACGGAAAGATACTTGAGCAGTGCGAACTTTTTGTTTCGACGAATTTGCTATCGCAACTCGCCTTATCTGGGTCCGCAAGGCTTCAGAAAAATGAAACGGAGCGAACGAAGCTTGCGCAGTCGATTATCGAAAATCATCTTTTATTTTTACATTCACTTCCCGGAAGAAGCCTTTTGATTAGTGATTTTGAAAAGAAATTTATTGGTACTGCAGACGAAAAAGTTTTAGAGCAAACCACCCTTTGGGGATACACGATGGCTAAGCCTTTAAGATCATGGCTTTGGGATCTGGCGCCCTTCGGTGAAATTTCAAAAAAATACCGAGTCGAATTAGAAGTCGGTACATGGCGGATTAACTAAACTGACTCCAGAATTGTCTTTGCGCCTGGGCTTGCACCCTAAACATTTCGAGCCCCGAGATATAAGGACAGCCGTATCTGAGAGCGCATTCTCTTCCCGGAGAATCTTCTGAATAATTGAGATCAATGATCATTTCAATAGGCCATTCACTCGGCGGAAAAACTTTAGCCTGATCAAAGTTTTTTCGACCCACTGCCCAGATCAAAATTTTCGGAAGACGGTCGATAGGACTTCGTGGCTCGCCGGTGCGTGACGAATAATAAAGCGCATTCGGAAATACTTTTTTAAGTACACCGAGCGTTCCGCCTCCTCCCCAAATGGCAACCGACTTTTCATCAAGGTGCGGGATACCTTTTGCGATGGCTTTCACCCCTTCAATGTCGGTGTTGGTGCCGATCCACTGTTTGCTTCTATTTAAGATCAAGGTGTTCGTTGCGGCAATTTCTAGAATGCTTAACTGATTGGGTTGCGAATTTTGAAAGGCAAGTTCTTTCAAAGGTGAGGTGACGGCCGCTTCGGTCAGCCCAAGTTCCTCGAGGGCAGCCAGCGCAAACTGAAATTCAGAAGCCATAACCTGAACCGCGTAAAATGGCTTGTCTTGCTTTTTAAAAAAATCAAAATGTTCTGCGGGTGACCGGCTATGCAAAACGGGATCTCCGAGAACGGCCGCGAAATTTTTAGGATTGATAAATTCGTTTTGTCTCAATCTTTCAAGAAGGCTGGGCTGATCGGCCGCCGAACCGCGATCGATTCGAAAAAATGAAAGGGGTTGAGAGTTCCAAAGGCGATACCATTTCCAAATGCCTTTTTGAGACATCGGCAAGAAACTTCTGCGTTCGGGATTCTCTTTTTGCCATGCATGGCCAAGCATTAAAGCGTGAAAATTATTGGTGTCGCAAGCCCACTTGATGAGAGCTTGCGGAAAGTCTGATTCGGCTCGAAGTATCTGTGATGTATCGTCTCCGTGAAGTGAAATAATAAACGGATTCGCCCAATCACATTTTGGGTAGTCAACGGGCCAATCAAATTTGAAATTCAATTTTTCAACGAGAGTTCGGGTTTGCGAAATCCTTTCAGTTTCTCGAAAGCTGATAAGGACTTTGTCGTTCGGCAGAATTTCGAGTGCCTGTACGATTTCGGATTGCGAGAGTAAATCATCTCTAAGTTCAAAAAGATCGATTCCCCAACTTAGTTTTTCGCGAAGGCGATCGAGATGCCTGGCAAATACTGTCCAGATGCCGCCGACTTCTTTAACTTGTGAGGTAAAATATTTTTCTTCGGCAGAATTTGAAAAATCGAAACCTTCACCAAGTATAAGAACTTCATGACTAAGGCTCGCGTATTTTTTTTCTCGTTCTTTGAAGCGGCTCAAAAATTCTCGAAGGGGAGTGACGCCAGAATCTAAGCGTGGGCGGTCCGTGAAGATGCGCCCTTGTTCGTCAGTTGGTCTTTGCACCCAGAGAAACTCGAGCCCAGCGGTTTCTCTAGGTTCAAATCCTGCGCCAGCGATGATTACGACGTCATCTTCGCCGCGCAGTTGATCGAAAGTTGAGCGCTCAAGCTTACGGAAGTGTGATTCTCCATGACTAAAAAAAATTTGATCGATTGTTTTTTTATTTTGCGAAACAATTTCGGCATCAAGATCATAAATTGAAATCTTATGATTTTGCATTTGAAAATATTCTTTAAGTCGTTTTGCCAATGTCGATTTACCGACTCCGCGATGGCCGATGATGACAAGCTTCATATTGTGATCCAGCCCTGACGAGATGCTTCGTTAATAATATCTTGAATTGTGACTCTCTCTCTGGAAGCTTGACCGAGACCCCTCAAGAAAATAAAATTCAGCGTTTTCTGGCTATTTTTCTTTTTATCTTGCAGCAGAAATTGAAGAGCTTGAGATTTCTTAATTCGTTTTATCTGGTAAGTCGGAATAGCGCGAAGGTATCTGCTGGCTTTCTCGTAGTCTGTTGATTTCAAAATTTGACGGTTCAAAGACCAATTCAGACAAAACTGTAGGCCCGCGAGAATTGCCGTTCCGTGGGGGAGCGCGAGCGAGCTTTCTAGAACGTGTCCCCAGGTGTGACCTAGATTTAGAATTTGTCGCATGCCATTTTTTTCTAACGGATCTTTGGCAACAATTTTGTATTTAGATAAGATGGCTGGCTTGAGACAGAGTCTTAAAGCATCACGAGAAGAAGTCGCGCGAGCTAATTTTTGGGTCCATGAACCGTTGTCGATGAGTGCCATTTTGATCAGTTCACCGCAAGCTTCTACTGCCCGTTTTTCAGGTTGAGCGAGCAATAGATTGTCGACGATAAAAACTTTTTCTGGCGGATAAAATGTTCCGATTTGGTTTTTGGTACCACCAACATTCAGCGCGGTTTTTCCGCCGTGGGCCGAGTCGATTGCAGCGAGCCACGTACTTGGAATATGCACGAGTCGAACCCCTCGTTTAAAAATGCTCGCTACAAAACCTCCGAAGTCACCGACGCTTCCGCCGCCGACGACAACGAATTGCATTTCACGAGTGTTCATCCCGGAGCTGATCTTTAAAATGTGTTTTAAGTGAGCATCTAGTTGTGACAGAGCCTTGAGGCTTTCTCCAGCTTTAACTGCGTATTGGAATTTGAATTGTTTCTGCCAAATTTTAAAATCGGGCGAGTATTTCAGTAAAGCCTTGTCGTATACTAAAAAGCTTAAGCTCTGATTCAGCGAGATACTTTTTAGATTTTTTTTGAAGAGCACTTGGGATTTTTGCATTCTTAAAACTGATTTCTCCAGGCGATGACCCTTGATTTGAGTTCTCCGATGGAATCTCCACCAAATTTATCTAATACGGCATCGGCCAGCACGAGGCACAAGAGTGACTCGCCGATAACGGCAGCCGAGGCAACGGCGGTTACGTCTGAGCGTTCGACGTGGGCCTTCGCTGATTCGTTTGTTGATAGTTTAACCGAGTCGAGAGGTTTCATAAGAGTCGACAGCGGCTTCATGCCTGCGCGTATGACGAGCGGTTGAGACGTTGACATTCCGCCGTCGATTCCGCCGGAGCGATTTGATTTGTATTTGAGTTTTTTATTCTGCAGACCCGGCTCGAGTTCGTCGTGCGCTTCGGATCCGAACGATCTAGCGAGAGCGAAGCCTAAACCGATTTCGACACCTTTAATCGCATTGAGACTTAAAAATGCTTTGCCGATTTCTGCTTCAAGTCTGCGGTCCCACTGAACGTAGCTACCGAGTCCGATGGGTAGACCCTTCGCGATTACTTCAAAAACTCCGCCGAGGGTTTCACCCTTGGCCTGCGTTTCATCGACGAGCTGACACATTCTTTTGTCGGCATCAACTCCGAGCGCGCGTGAGGGGTGAGAGTCGATTACATGAGACATCTCAACGAGATCTGAGGTCGCTTCACTTTTATCGATCACCGAACCTAGTTCAATGACTCGGCTCGCGACCTGAATGCCAACTTCTTCAAGCAAGCGTCTGGCCAGTGTACCGACTGCGACCCGCATCGTGGTTTCGCGTGCGCTTGAACGTTCTAAAACATTTCTCATATCGTCGAACTGATACTTTACGGCACCTATATAGTCAGCGTGGCCCGGCCTAGGAACTTCAACTTGACGCCTTACCTCGCCTTGAGGCTCTTCAATTTGCATAACATCGGACCAATTTTTAGAATCTTTATTTTCAACCAGCAGTGCCACAGGACTCGCGAGCGTCCGGCCATGTCTCACACCAGATAGAATTTGGACAAGATCGTCTTCAATTTTTTGACGAGCTCCTCGACCGTAACCGAGCTTGCGTCTTTTCATGTGTTTTTGAATATACTCAGAATTAATTTCGAGGCCTGAAGGCAATCCTTCAAGAATGGCGACGAGAGCTTTGCCGTGAGATTCGCCCGCAGTTAAAAATCGAAGTTTCATAAAGAAGTGCCCTGTAGTTTTGCTAACACACTATAAAACTCTGGATACGAAATGCCAACAGAATCTACGTCGCAAATCTCGCTTTCGCCTTCGGCAACTAAGGCCGCTATAGAAAAGCTCATGGCGATTCGGTGATCAAGCGCGCTATCAATCTGTGCGCCCTTTAATGTCTGTGGTCCTTCAATGGCGAAGCCATCCTGAAATGTTTCAAGACGAGCTCCCATACGTCGCAAGTTAAAGGCAACAGAGTCTATGCGATCACTTTCTTTGACCCTGAGCTCGCGCGCACCACGAATGATCGTAGTGCCTTCGGCTTGGGTTGCCAGAACGGCCAGCATCGGAATTTCATCGATCATCGATGCGACTTCGCTTTCAAGAATTTCGACTGCTTTCAATTGCGAAGACCTCACCCGCATGTGGCCAATCGGTTCATTGCGCGAATCGGTTTCAAAAGTTTCGATATCGGCTCCCATGCGTTTTAAAACTTTTAGAAAACCAGTTCGGGTTGGGTTCAGCGAAACATTTTGAATCTCAACTTCCGAATTTGCAACTAAAGTGCCAGCCGCAAGCCAAAAAGCTGCCGACGATGGATCTCCCGGAACTTGGATCGAGGTCGCGCTTAAATTTTGTCCCGATTCAATTTTGATTTTGGTTTGCGAACTTAGAAGACGCACGCCAAAATCTTTGAGCATGCGTTCGGTATGGTCTCGACTCTGAATTTTACCGGTGAGTGTTGTCACGCCTTCTGCGTAGAGCGCCGCCAGGATCAAAGCACTTTTGAGTTGGGCGCTCGCGATCATGAGTTCGTAGTCGATGGCTTGAAGTTTTACAGATTTTAATATTTTAACTGGTGCAAATTCGTTTTGCGAAAGTTGAATCTCTGCGCCCATCCGTTTCAATGGTTCAGCGATTCTCTTCATTGGTCGTTTCAAGAGACTCTCGTCGCCGGTCAAAGTCGCTTCAATATTTTGCCCGGTAATCATCGCCATCAAGAGCCGCATGCTCGTTCCCGAGTTTTGGCAATCGAGCATCGCAATTGGTGAGACAAAAGAATTTCTACCACCGCCGTGAACGATGACTTCTTCTTTAGAAAGCGTGAACTGAACGCCTAATTGTTCGAGGCATCTTTTGGTCGAAAGAACGTCTCTGCCGCCTGAAAGATTTTGAATGCGCGTGTCGCCCTGAGCGATCGCGCCGAACATCAAAGCGCGATGAGAAATTGATTTGTCGCCTGGGACAAACGCGATTCCGCGCAGTGGTTTTTTCGAAGAGATTTTTTTATTCAAACTTTTACCTTTTAGTCTCGGAAGAGGATCTTACTCACCCGAGACCATAAGGTCAAAAGCCTATTTTTTACATTTATTGAACGAGAAAACTTTGTTCGAACAAGGCTGCGGCATTCCCGTCTTCTGAGTTGATATGGGAGCTGATGGCACGATCGGCGCCGCCGTTTGCTCTACAGTCAACATCCCCGGAAACTCTTGCGTCACCAACTGATTCATCTCGACCATTGCTTTTAGATCGTCAGTTAAAGCTTTTGTACGATCTTCAACGTTCATTTTCTTAAGATTTACATCAAAACCTTTTTGGGTGAGAAACAGCGTGAACATATCGTAAGTTTTGGGGCCTCGCATAAACATACGAAGCGGATTATCAACCGATGACATACTATCACTCATCGGAGAACCAGTGATGCCATTAGTTTGCGTGATGAAATAATAAGTCTCGTTACGTGGTCCCTTTTGAATGTCGTTGGTACAGAAATATTCGCCTTGCGGAGCCACGAGGTTCGCCATGAGCTTAATCAAATCCGGACTTGGCACCATCAAGAGACAAGTTCTGGTCGCGAGATTAATCTGAAACGTAAAGGCTTCTGAACTCGCGGCTTGTGAGTGGGAGGTCTGAACTTCAGCACCTTGCGTTTGGTTTTGAACGAGGCCCGAAGAGTAGTACCAATCTTTATTATAAGACATCTTTGCACCGACATCTGCAGACAGTCCGAAGAAGCTGATCATTTTCAGTGCCGTTGCTACGATCGGAATTACTTTAGTGGCAGCGGAAAGAACACCAATGGCATTTCCGATGCTGAGTTCAGCTCCGAAACCACCGTAGACTGATCGATCTTTCTTGTAAGTCGCGCCTTCTTCGTTGTTCGCCCTATCAGTGAAATCGAGTCCGCTTGAGATCGTGATCGTATCATCTTGCGGAATCCCTGTTTGGGTCGGCATCGGATCAATAACGTCCTCAACTAAATCTCTGAGCGAAACGCTCAGCATTTTGCTAGTAGAGCTACTCGCCGCATCTTTTAAACATTCGCCATAAGCAGGATTGGCGGCTGAACCCATCCCAATAAAATAATGGTAGCAAACGGCTGCTGCAAAATTTGAATCGTTCGCCGAAGGTAAGGTTTTACTTTTAAAAATTGGAGAGAAATCATACGCGCTCCTAGCACCTTGATTCGTGCCCGGAGCTGCGTCTTTGGCCGCCGCAAAACCTGTTTCGCGAACGAGAAGATCGAAAGCTTTTACTTTCGACGCGGTTACGAGTCTGTCGGTCTGAAGACTCCACAAAGTTTTACCGTCAATCGTCGAAGGAAGAAGGCCAAGAATTTGGGTGCCGGCGCCGGCAACCGGAGTCACCATACCTTCAAACGTCGATACGGCGAAAGTGTCAGGTTGGTCGAGTGACTCAACTGTCAAAATGCCGGTCATGCGATTCGCAAGGGCCGAGATATCATTAAATTTAAGAGTGATATCTTTTCTGAATCGGCCAACAACACCTTTAGTATCGAAGCTCGTTTCACCGATGACGAAAGGCAGAGCTTGTTGGGCAGTCATTTTCTTCGAAGAGTCATAGCCTTCTTTTAAGAGTAAAAAGCGAAAACGAAAAGTACCTTGATTGACGGGCTCTAGAGTTGGACCGTGATCGAGAGTTTGCTTAATCGAATTAACCACAAAGTTAAGGCGATACTGGTGCGCGATCGTGAGACCTAAAGTTTTGCTAACTTCATACTGTTCGAAATCACGTTTCAAGAAGTCCATTCTCATATTAGCGATATCGAGCGGCACGAGTTCGGTTGATTTCAGGTCAGCTTGCAAATCAACTTGGGTCGTTGAAGTCGCGCCGGTAAAATCATCGGTTTGTTGGGTGCTCTTGCCGGTTGAATAAACAATCGTCGCTTTTTCTGCCGATTGAGATTTGAGGCCCAATTTTAAATACTGAAGATCATCTTTCCAGGGGTTGTAGGTGATATCGGCATTCACCGATCCGTAATGGCCAGAGAGCGCTACGAAAGTTCTCGTCATCGCGATTTGTCTTTCGTGAGTTGTTGGATTGAACTCGAACATCTCTTGCCAAGTCATGCAACCATCGCGATCGGTTACGCGCTTAACCTGAACGCTATCGGCACCGATCGAAAACGGAACATTCATGATAATCGATTTTTGCGCATTGTCTTTAAGACATGCCTTCATATTGATGAACTTTTGGCTGACGTCTCCGTTAGGATTTACTTTATTCGGAGCAAACGACGGAGTGATCGAATCAACGTAGAAAGTTGCCCCGTTCTCGGTCACGTGTTGATCACGATTCATGCAAGAACTAAGGCCGACGAGAAGGCTAGCAGCGATCGCAAGTTTTGAGAAAATATTATAAGAAGTCATACTTTGCCTCCAGGCCTAAGTTGAACATATTGCGATCAGCCAGATAAATACTGTCTTGAAGAACATTTGCACGGGTGTAGCTTCCGAAGAACACAATTTTTTGTTTATCAAGTTGTACGTCGAGTTCGACGGTGTATCCTTTACGATTATGGTAACGATTCGGGAAGATCGTGTAGGTTGCAGGGGTCACGTCGGCGGCCATATCGAAATATCCAAGAGAGGGAACAAGGTTGAATTTTTCAAACTTCTTCTTTACGTTAACGAAAGTTTGAATTCCGTTGTTGCGATCTCCGGGAGCTTTTTGGTTGATGATGGTTGAGCCAACGAACTCTGAGCTAAAGGTATTTGTCCAATCGGTTTTAAACGATAATGCTGACTCGTACCCGGCGAAGCCGATAGTAAAACGCGATGAATCGCCGATGCCGTCAAACGACTCTGGCGAATTTCCGATGAAGCGACAATCTGAAGCCACGTTGCTCGATAGATTTCCGAATTCGAAAGCGGTCGTCGCAATTTTAAGTCTCGAACTCATACCGGTAAAATTAATATCGGCGGCGAGGGTTCCTGTCAAAAAATACGCATCGGATGCGCCGTCGATGAGGCCAGGAGTAACCGTTCCTGCAGAGGGAATCGCCTCTTCTCCGCCGAAGCTTAACTTAACATTTTGGCTCAAGCTCGTGAAAGTATATTTTT
>JAYTQQ010000299.1:0-8589 GCA_043746635.1 Bdellovibrionales bacterium
TGAGTTTTTGAACTCTCTCTCCGGTTTCGAGTTCGATCGGTAAACTAAAAATAGCGGGATTAAAAAATGAAGCCATTACGTTACTCGCAAAAATAAGCGCCATGACCTGATAAAGTTGGTTTTGCTGATCGAGGCCCCCAAGAAGCAGGCTCGCTAAAAAATAAATCAGCGCGCGAATCCAATCCGCTCCAATGACGATCTTAAGTGCTCCAAAAAATTGAATAAGTTTTGCGCTCCACGCGAAAAATATAAGATGGGGAAGTCCGCCGACGACAAGGTACCAAGTCACCATCGCTGCGCCAAAGTTTCTTGAAATCACCCAGATAAGGCCGATACTGAGCATTCGATCTGAAAGTTGCGCGAGCGTCTGCCCGAATAGAAGGATCCAATTTGAAGAATTTAAATAAGTTTTGACCACTTAAACATTTTATCTGAGTAAGAACGACAGGCAACGAGTATGCTTCTTGAATGTTGATTGACGGTCTAAAGTCTAGCGGCCGGAGGTCTGGGTTGGTCGAGAATGGCATGATATTGAGTGAGTCCTATGAGTCCAACGATGATCCAAACATCTTGAATCCTTTCGTTGTGTTTAAGAATGAAGTGAGTTCGATAGTGTTTGCAGCGAGAATTTGCCCCCCGCTATGGACTTATTTTCCCATCAACCAGATCAACTAACTTAGACAGACTGCCGATTTGGCATATCGAATGCAGCTCATTCAATTAAACCAGGAGATCTCATTATGGACAATTCAACAAAAAGATATATGTCTCACAATATCATCCCTGTTCTGTGGACTGAATCTCTGCAGAATGCTTTTGAAAAAATGAACAAACACCACTTTAGGCATTTGCCGGTTGTTTCAGAAACAAATGAAGTCGTCGGCATTATCTCGGATCGAGATTTTCAGAGAGCGATGCAGGTCGACGCTTCTGATTACTTTTCGAAACGCGTGGCTAAAGCCGAGTTTGATCCGCAAGCCAAGGTGAGAGACTATATGTGTTGGCCGATCCAAACACTGCCGGTCAAC
Organism: Bdellovibrionales bacterium; assembly: GCA_043746635.1. GTDB lineage: Bacteria > Bdellovibrionota > Bdellovibrionia > Bdellovibrionales > JAMPXM01 > JAYTQQ01. The sequence goes on from JAYTQQ010000299.1 coordinate 1,029, forward strand.
AGTACTCTCATTGATGCCGCGAAATTAATGCTCGAGAAAAAGATTTCTGCGCTGCTCGTATCAAACGATGCCGAAATCGTCGGAATTCTCACGACCGACGATATGTTGAAGGCCCTCATTCAAAATCTTCAGCAGAAAAAAGAAGAACATCCGATTAAAGACCGTCTGCTCTCGGTGTTCTTTAACTCGCCGGTAAATGAGCTCGTTGATATGGCAAATCAAGCAGGCATTTGAGTCGAAGGCTTGACAAGGCCTCAAATTAAAACAATCCCGCCTTGAGATTTCGCGAACTCCGTTGACACCTGTTAGAGACCTAAGCTCTCTGGGGGGCTCATAAGCGTCACCTTGTCTTTCAGCTGGAATTTTCTTTGCAATCTCTATGAAGTATCAACGCTTTCGAATTTAAAGGAGCCTCGTTATGGAAAAATTATTTTACGAATACCGCCCTCATCTTTGTTTTGCATTCGCAATTTACGCTTATAAATATGCTCCGCATTCACAGTTTCAAATGTTTTGTGCAGCCTCTCTCTGTGCCTCCGGTCTTTACCTTTTGTTTTTACGAAATAGACAACGGGTCTTGCAGTTCCTGAGAATTCGTCGTTAATAATTGTCCGAAATTCCATAATCGGGTGTCATAGAGATCAGTGACCAACACCGGAGATCGACTGATGATGCGACTGATGATGCGAACGATGTGACAAATTTTTTTCTGTTTCGTTTTTTTATTATCCGCTTGTTCGTGTTCAAGAGACTTGGCCTCTTCAATAAATTTTCTGCTAGACCAATCGAATATTCTCCATATACTGATGACATGATATAACGACTAGGAGAATTTTTTGATTACTCACTTAGACATGATTGCCCGTATCGCAACGGGCGCAGCACTCGGCGGAGTCATTGGTTTTGAGCGAGACATTCACGGCAGGCAGGCTGGCCTTCGAACGCATCTCCTCGTTTCGATGGCTTCAGCAACTTTTATGGTGATCTCGACTCAGTTTGTAGCTTACCAGGGTTACGATCCAGGCACTCATTACGATGCCGACGTATCTAGAATTGCTTCGACCGTTGTGTCAGGTATCGGATTCTTAGCGGGCGGCGCAATTTTAAAAACCGGTCTCACCATTCAAGGCCTTACGACGGCGGCGGCACTTTGGCTTGTCTCGGCAATCGGGTTATGCGCCGGCGGAGGTATGTACATCGAGGGTGCTTCGGTCACGGCCATGGGTCTTGTGGCACTCACGATCTTACGTCTCTTCGAAGATAAAAACGATAAACTGATTCGACGTTACGTAACTCTGGAAATGGAGCACGCGCCCGAACGTATCAGCCATATTATGGCGGCACTCACTGCCTTTGGTGCTAAGGTTGCCGACTTTGATTACGAGAAAAAGCTTGAAGGCAAATCCCTCGGGATGACTTTCGAAGTGCGTATTCCTGTAAAGTCAGGAGTCCCTGGTCTCATCGAGCTTCTTGAAAAACAAGATGGTGTCAGGCACGTGAATATTCGAGTCTCTAACTAAATCTTTAAAACTCAACCGGTACTTCAGAAGCGTTAGCGAACGCTTCGATGTCGATCATTTTTGTCGCTTTGACGCTGGCTTTTTTGAAATCGTCGGGTAAAAGGACGGCAAAAATTTATATCGAATAACTATTATCCATTTGATTTTGCAGGACAACCATATAAAAATATAGGTATGCAAAAGGATCTCCTTCCGCAAATTTTATTGATCGACGATCGTGAAGAAAGCCTCATCGCGCTTGAGGTTTTGCTTCGAAGTTCTCAATATCGGCTGGTTAAATTTAAATCGGGGGAGAGTGCTTTAGAATTTTTATCTCAGAATGAAGTCGCTCTCGTTTTATTAGATGTCCAAATGCCTGGCATGGACGGTTTCGAAGTCGCACGTAGAATCAAGCTCGTCGTACGAGTAAATCCTCCGCCTATTATTTTTTTGACCGCGATTGATCAGAGTCGTGAAAATATTCGTAAAGCCTACCAATCGGGCGGCGTCGATTTTATTTATAAGCCCTTCGAGCCAGAAATGCTTCGAGCGAAAGTTTCTATCTTTCTTGAGCTCTTTGAATCGAGAAAAAAGCAGGCCGATATTGAAGAGCAACGGCGAATTGAAGTCGAGGGCCGCACCAAAGAATTAGTTCAGGCAAATTCATTTCTCGATTCTTTACTTGAAAATATTCCGAATATAATTTTTGTAAAAGACGCCATGACTTTAAAGTTCGTCCGCTTTAATCGCGCGGGCGAGGAGCTTATCGGGAGTCCCCGAGAGGAACTTATCGGCAAAGGCGACTCAGATTTTTTCACGAAAGAACAGGCTCTCGCGTTCGAGGCGAAAGATCGACTCGTTCTAGGTGGAAACCAAATTATTGATATTTCCGAAGAGAGTATCTCGACTAAAAGTAAAGGTGTCCGAATCCTTCATACAAAAAAAATTCCAATTTATGATACGGCTGGATTGCCTAAGTATCTTTTGGGAATCTCCGAGGATATCACCGAAAGAAAACAGCTTGAAGCCGACCAACTCCAATTCATTCAGACGAAGATCGCAAAGCAAGAAGCAGAAAAATCTGCAGAAAGATTTAATTTTTTGGCTAAAGCGAGTGCTATTTTAGGATCCTCGTTAGACTTTGAATTAACCTTAAGAAATTTGTCGAAGCTCGCGGTTCCTGCGATTGCAGACTGTTGTTCAGTTCAAATGGTGCAGGGCGACCGTACACTCAAACAGTTGGCCGTCTCTCACCGCGATCCAGAAAAAGAAACGTGGGCGTGGGAGCTTTACCAAAAATATCCCATTGATACGCAGTCGCAATCGGCCGTCGCGAAGGTTGCTCGTTCAGGCGAATCAATTCTCGTCGAAACTGTCACGCCTGAACTTTTAAAAGCGGGAGCGCGAGACGAAGATCACTTAAAACTCCTTTTAGAAATTGGATTTAAATCTTTTATTTGTACCCCAATTCGCGCCCGCGGAAAGATATTAGGCGTTTTAATTCTCATGACGGCTCTTGAATCGCAGCAAAGCTTTGGACAAGCGGATCTACATTTAGCCGAAGATCTCGGCGAGCGAGCGGGGCTTGCCGTCGAAAATTCAGGTTTGTACCGTGAAGCCCAAAGTTTGAACCGAGTGAAGGACGAATTTTTGGCGACTTTGTCGCACGAGCTTCGTAGCCCGCTAAATGTCATTCAAGGTAACGCTGAAATTCTTCGGACTGAAGTATTTAAGATGGCTCCAGAAGAAGTGATGAACTCAATCGATGCCATATACCGAAATGCAAAAGCGCAAACCGGTCTCATCAGAGACTTGCTTGATGTCTCGTCAATCATAAGCGGTAAAGTGTCTTACAAGCCTTCAGAGATCAACGGTGAAGACATTTTGACCAACATCTTCGAAAGTCAGAAGCCAACTGCAGAAGCAAAGGGCGTCGAAATTGATTTAGATATTAAAAGCTCTCCGAATGCAGTTTTTGCCGATCCGACACGTATTCACCAAATTATTTGGAATCTTGTTTCGAACGCGATTAAGTTTACTCCAAGGGGTGGGAAAGTTTCTGTCGAGCTCTCATGTAACTCTGAAGAATGGTGTATCAAAGTTTCTGACACGGGTAACGGTATCGATCCTGAATTTTTGCCTTACGTCTTTGATCGTTTTCGTCAAGAAGATGCCAGCAGCACACGAAAATACGGAGGGCTTGGTTTAGGTCTCTCAATCGTGCGCCATCTCGTTGAACTGCATGGCGGAAGAGTGAATGCTGAAAGCTCCGGTAAGGGTTGCGGCGCGAAATTCACCGTGATTCTACCGCTCGTGGGCAGAAAAGCAGAAGTTTCGAAAAAAGATGTGAAACTTCAGTCGGCTGAAATCGGATCGAAACAAAAGCTCAATATTAATCTCAAAGATAAAAAGATTTTATTGATCGACGATTCATCAGATAATCGCATTCTCGTTCAACGTATGCTCGCGCGCGCTGGAGCCGAAATTGTAGCGGCTGAGTCGGCTGAAGAGGCGCGTTCTAAATTAAATTCATTTAGACCAGACGTGATCGTTTGCGATATTGGAATGCCAGACGAGAGTGGAATTGAATTTATAAAAAAATTAAGAGCTTCTCCAGACGAAGACCTTCGTACTGTTCCTGCGGTGGCTCTCACTGCTTACGTTCGTCAAGAAGAAATAGAGGCCGCTCTCATGGCTGGTTTTCAGTCACACGTCGCGAAACCAGTCTCAGGTCCATCTTTACTCAAGGGAATTGACCGCGTTTTAAAAAATTAGTTAAAATTGACAGATGAAATTTAAGAAAAATCATCTGTCGAAAATTATCTTCGTTTGTCTCCTCACTTCTTTTAATATAGCGAATGCCATTACGGTAAATGATCTTAACAGAGAATTTAATTCTTACGGCAAGACTCTTCCGAGCGGTGAATTAGAACATACTTTCTGCTATGCGAGTGACTCAAGCCGCTTAGAAGTTAATGGCGTGAATATCGATTCTTCGGTTCGGTTGGCGTCTGTTTCTAAGGTGATTACAAGTTTTTGGGCAATTTCTTCGTTAGGGCCACACTACCAGTTCGAAACGCATTTAAGTTATAGTGCTAAAACTCGCCATCTTCATATATCTGGTTCTTCTGATCCGTTCATGGGGCAGCAGAGTCTATTTTTTATCGCGAGCGAGCTCGATCGCCTCGGCATTCAAGATATCGATTTACTTACGTTTGATTCAAAATTTCTCGTTTATGAATTTGCCGATGTGAGATCAAGTTATGAGGGTACGGTGGGGGCTCAGTCAAATCCTCCCGCGCAGGACTCTCAGATTGCGGTTCTTAAATATCTTAATACAAGAAATTGGTCTCAGAATTTTTCTCGCTTGTATGCGCAACTCAGAAGTAAATCTTTTGCGATGGGTATCAGAATGGTAGCTGCTCCGAAAGTTTCTGTTCGTAATGCCATGCTTGATGAAACAGACGATATGAAATATGAATCGGGAGCACTCCATCTGACTTACGATTCAGAAGAACTTTACAAGTACTTAAAACACATGAACGCTTACTCGATTAACTATGCGGCAAATATTATTTTTCGAAATCTCGGAGGCACCGACGCATTTGAAAAATTCATCAGTCGAAAACTTCGCATGCGGACCAATGCAGTCACCATGTATACCGGCTCTGGCCTCGAATATTATACGGATGGCGAAGTGACGAGACGAGATCGTGTCGATAATGAAAGCACTTGCGAGAATGTTTTGAAGATTACGGCCGCTCTCGACAGCGACCTTAAAGTCTACGGCCTATCGTTGGCTGATGTTCTGCTCGTTGCAGGAGTGGATCAAGGTACGTGGTCGGGGAGTTCGACTGTCACTGGCGCCATCGCGGCTAAAACCGGAACGCTTGTTGATATTCCGGTTTCAAATTTGATGGGAATGGCGAGTACTCAGAGTGGAGATTTCTATTTCGGCATGTTCTTTCAAATGAGAGACCGACAAGAAATGGACCGAGCTCATGCCATCGAAACTTCAATGGCTGACAATATCGTAGCGGCCAATGGCGGACGCAATGCGGTTCCGCTGGCGGCCTTGAGCGAATCGTTTTTGCCATTCAGAGAGAATCTAAAGTAGAGGTTTCGAAAGCCGTTCAGTCATCGGCTCGCGGAGTCGGTATTCTCCCAAGTTCTGGAGCGAAACGGCGATATTTAAATTTTGCGAAAGCAGATCCCAGACGTGGTGAGCCTGAATCTTTAGAAAAACACTAGGCTGAAGAGTCGCGACGCTGCTCGTACGTGGAGAATTCCAAATAATGCCGATCTCGCCAAACACGTCTTTGGCATTCATTTCTCGAATTTTTTTGCCGTCAATTGATGCCTGGCACCTACCCTGAATGATCACCCATAGAGAATCTGAAACGCCGCCTTGTTCGATCACAGAAACATTTTCGGGGAGTTCAACCACTTCGCCGTGATTGATAAGTTGCATGAGCGCCTCACTCGGAAGATCTTTGAAGAACTGAGACTGAGAAAGAGCCTGAAAAGACCAAATCTTTTTCTGAAACCGAGAAAGATTTTTTTCTTGTGTGCGGTTGGTCGCGACAAAAGCTTTTGGTTTTTTAATGACAAGTAAAACTGTTTTTGTCTGGCAGTAAGCACTGCCATTGCGGGGGCGTCCCAATAAAAATCCTCCTTCTCCAAAAAGAGATCCTTCATTGATGTCGATAACTTTCTTATTCTCTTTGTAGATGCCGACCTTTCCTTCGACGACGACATATAGATCCGTCGAAAGATCGCCATCTTTACAAACGCGACTGCCGGCCCCGAGCGTGATGACTTTCGAGGTTTGCACCATTTGCGAAAAAACTTCTTCGGAAAGTCCATCAAAAATCGGGATCGCTCGAATCAATAAGCTCAGGTCTTTCGTCGACTGATATTTTTTAAGTGAAGCTTTGAATTGAGAAACCCAGTACCTTGATTGATTCTTCTGCGCCGGAAAAAGCTTTTCAAACTGATCAACTAAGTCAAAAAACAAAGCGACAGCGGCCACATCAAAAATAATTTGGTAGATAAGACCAATCAGATCTTTTTGGCCAATGAGTTTCAATGTGCTGTAGATGCAAATGACAGAGAAGAGCGCCGCCATCAAATTAAATGCAGAACTCATTACTTTGTAGATTAATTTATCAACTTTTTCTTGAGTATTCTCTTGGCTATTGAGACCGAGCCGTCGCTTTTTATTGTTCTGAATTTGAAAGTTGAGGTTCGACAAATCAGAATTATGAATCGGTGACAGATTGAGGATCAACATCAAAAGAACGGCAAGTGAGCCAAATTTATGAAAGATCAAATCTGTAGAATGATGAAAGTAAATCAAGCTTAAGACGGAGAGTACGAGTAAAATAAATAGATGAGCACAGAACTGTGCGGAGCCGATCGCGGTGCGTTTGCCGGCTGATAACTTATAGTAAATTCCAAAGAGTGAAAAGTGCAAACTCATCGCTTCTTGCTTCTGAAACAGAAGTTTGCTGGCAGCAAAAGACAACAAACCTTTTGCCGTTAAAAACACCTGCGGAAAAAACAGAATAAAAAATGAGAAAGTTTCTTTTAACAAAAAAAGTTTTACAGCCATCGCAGAGAGCAAGATCGGAATGAAAAATATAACTGGATTTGTCGATTCATCGAGATTCACTTCGACCAATGGGTCGGCGACCACTCCATCAAAAGCGGGCGGCCCTTCAGCCTCTTCAATCGCTTTTTGGTATTCGAGTTTATTTGAAAGGTGGTCGTTCCAGTAAAGTTGAGAAAAAATTTCTTTGAGCAAAATAAAATTCATTCGTCGCAAATTCGCATTTTCGTGCTGAACAATTTCGTGAACGCTCATCCCATGCGAAAAATAGTGAAGATAAACTTCAGCGTCAGGTTTAAAATGGGTAAACTTGCCACTCTCCGCAGTCGTAAACTCCAGTATATCGCCTTCGCGACTCAGCTGGACATTTCGCAACACCGGCTTCAAATTTTCAAGATTTATATTTCTAGGAGTCGGCATATTCGCTTTCGCCGTTGCGACCATACTTTAG
>JAYTQQ010000300.1:0-2782 GCA_043746635.1 Bdellovibrionales bacterium
GAATCGCTCGGATGAACCCGTTGTGGTCCTCAATAATCCGTTTGACGATGGCAAGGCCTAAGCCAGTGCCGCCTTCCTTTGTGCTGAAATACGGTTCGAAGATACGCACGCGATCTTCATCGCTAATGCCTGTCCCGTTGTCGGCAATCGAGAGCCTCACGAGTCTCAACTGCGAATCGTACTGCGTACGAATGAAAATCTTAGGATCGGATTCGTGGTACGTTGCCGCGACCGCATTGTCGACCAAATTCACGATCACGCGCTTCATCTGGTCAGAGTCGAAAATAAAAATCGGCAAACTTGGATCTTCTTCAAAAGTAATTTCGAGATCTTTGTGGGCCGAACGAAATAATATCAAGGCATCATCAACCGTCTTATGCAGCGACGAAAGGCTTAACTTCAACTGCGGAAGTCTCGCAAAATTATGAAATTCGTTCACGAGAGCCTTTAGCTCATCGGTCTGCTGAATGATCATATTGATGCAAGTCACGAAAGCCGGATCTTGAATCTGGGCGCCAAACTTCTTCTGGAGTCGTTGCGCAGATAACTTAATAGGCGTCAGTGGATTTTTGATTTCGTGTGCGATACGTCTCGCCACTTCAGTCCAAGCGGCCGCTCTCTGGGCATTAATCACCGGCGTCAAATCATCAAACACGATGACCTTACCGAGATCGTTTCCTTTTTCGTCGACCAAAATCGATAGCGTCAATTGAAAAGGAATTGAGCGGCCGGCGAGATCAAGGCGAATCTCTTTTTGCATACTCGTAGAATTATGTTCGCGCATTGATTTCAAAAGCTCTTTGAAAAGCTGGTAGTAATCTTTCGGTAACACAGTTCGCAAATGCCGACCCACGAAAGTTTCGGAGTCGATGCCGAGAAGTTGAGATGCATGACGATTGACGGTCGTGATGACTCCACCTTGATCGACCGAAATCACTCCTGTTGTGACGTTCGAAAGAACGACCTGAACGTAGCGAGAATGCTCATCGAGACGCTCGAGCGTTTCGGTCAGATGTTGATTCGCCTGCAAGACTTCTTTTTTCGAGCGGCTGAGATGAACCATCATCTCGTTAAAATTTTCGATGAGTTGATTGATCTCGGCACTCCCAGAAGAGATCGCGACGGCCTGATAGTCACCTTGCGAGACCCTTTGCGTGGCAAGGCCTAAGGATTCGATCGGCACCGAGAGCTGCCTTGCGAGATAAAATCCGAACCAGGTCGCGCACAAGACAATCACGAGAGTCATTAGCACTAAAATAATAATATAGATCGACTTGAGCGGATACTGGAGCGGATCTAAATTCTTAAGCTCATCGTAGGCGGCGGTAATGCCGTCAATCTTTGAAATGAGCGAAAAGGGAATGAAGCTCGAAACAACAACCGCGCCTTTACCTGACGGTACGATCACGCGCACGAGGTTGCCTTCGCCAAACTCCTGAATGGTGCTACCTTCCGCGTTTTCCATGATGCCTTTTTTCAAAAACTCAACCGACACCGCTGGAATATTGGGGATCGACTCATCTTTTGAAAGTACCAAAGTTCTTTGACCAAACATGCTTGGGTAATACTCGATTGCGTCAACAGCGTAAATCTCCCGAAGGCTCTCCATCTGGCGAGCGATCTCCGAGCGGGGATGATTTGGCTTTAAGTTATGCGCCACTTGATTTGCAAAGTGATAATTCTTTTTCTTCGCTGAAATAATATACTCTTGGTTCACTTCGAGTGAATTCTTAAGTACCGAAATACTCTTGACCGAAAACCATTTATCTAAACTGCTATTGATATAAAATACGAAAATCATGAGCATGAGCGCCGTCGGCACGGCACTGAAACTGACAAAGGCCACGATCAATTTTGACTTTAGAGAACTGCCGATGAGTTTATTTTGTCGTTCGACAAAAACCTTCACGACATTTCGAAAAATCAAAAAGAACAAAAGTAAAACGAGAATAATATTAAAATTAACGAGACCAAAAAAGAAAATCGAATGGCCAAACGGTAACTGCTGGCTAATGCTCGTCAGGCGAAACTCAAACAGCGTAAGGACCAACAACAACGCCGAAAGAAAAATGACGAGAAGTATTTCGCGTCTGCGCTTTTTCGTTTCAATCCCGGCAACCGGAGCATCCTCAAAAGTAGACTCTGGCGAAGTCATGACAACATCGGGATTTTGAGTCTTAGTATTTTGAGATGCATTTTTTTCTGTCATAATTTATTTTAAACGCGGTCCATCCCGATTTGGCGCAAGAGACTTACCATTTCGATTGCAACTTGGGCGGCTTCAGAACCTTTATTGCCGTGTTTCCCGCCCGCCCGGTCCATGGCTTGTTCGTCGGTATCGGTCGTAAGAACTCCGAATGCGACAGGCTTATGATATTTGAGTTGCAACTCAGAACAGCCGCGTTCAACCGCATTGCAAACGAAATCGTAATGACTCGTTTCGCCGCGAATAACGGCGCCGAGCGCGATCACGGCATCGCAGCCGTTCGAAAGCAGTGCTTGCACCGCTAACGGAATTTCAAAAGCTCCGGGAACACGAACCGAAATAATATGATTTTCGCTGCAGCCCATTTCTTTGAGGGTCGTGAGCGCACCCGCTTCTAATTTGTCTGTCACGTCTGAGTTAAACTTGGCGGTGACGACTCCAATTTTTGAATTCTTAACAAATTTTTCGCCCGTGATGATGCTTATCATGTGTCTTCCTATTTTCTTGCTTGGTTGAAATCGTCTGCGAACTCGTGGCCCATTTTCTCTTTTTTCACTCGCATATAAAACTCATTTT